>JBGOSW010000143.1:0-11750 GCA_041476145.1 Binatia bacterium | reverse complement strand
GCTGCGCTGGCAGGCCTCGGTACTCCGCGCAAACATCAAGCTGAAAACCCAACGTGTGCTTACTGTACACCCACTGAGCAGACCCAGACGCTCATTACGCGGAAGGACCTCCGGGCGGAGCAACGGACGAACCGCGATCGAACTTCGTGCGGCCGGTGGCGCGCCCGTGCGGCGGTTGCCGTCCCGAGGTGTCCCACCTCGTCCCGTCGAGGGTGTTTCTGTGCGGCCCTAGGGTCTCCGACATCCCTACGAGTCCCTGCTCTTCCCTGCCCGTCCTCGGGCGTTGATGGGGAATTGGATGGGGAAGTGTGGCCACGCGGCCCGCCGGCGACTTCGCGCACCGACGTGCCTCGCGATCTCGAGCCGGGTCGCACCCAACTCGAACAGTGATCGCACCCACAGGTCCAAACTCACGGACAGGTCTCCCAGTTCCATCTTTGCGACGGCGCTTGATTCGCTCCGTCCGCAGGGCACCCGCGAGCTGCAGCTTCATCTCGATCATTGCGGCTTCCTGATCGGCGAAACCGAGGAACTCCTTCGTACCGCCCACCTTCCACCGGCAGCTTCCAAATGCTGCTGCTTGGATTGCTTCACGTGCGAGTCATCCCCTCGGCTGCTTCGTCGGAGCGACGGAGCTCATCCTTGCGTCCAGTTGTATGCCCTTGATCGATGATCCGCAGTTCGTGGCAACGCCGCTACTGCACTGGTTGCCAGACCCGCACCCAGTCGACCTGCATTCGGGTCGTGCCGAGGCGGCGGGAGCCGTAGCCGTGTGCCGGGATCGCGCCCGCCCAGGCTCCGTGCTCCACCTCGCACGTCAAGAGGATGAACTCGGGGCGCTGGGACACGCCCCATCTCGTCGCCCACTGCTCGACGCCGTCCAGGAAGAACCGGTAGCCGTCTGGCGTCCACGATACCGCGTACACGTGCCAACCGCCCTGGAGCCGTGGAGCGTCGACCGCAGGCCAGCCGTAGCTTCCCACGTGCTTGTGTTCGACGCCGTAGCCGTCCCAGTGCACGTTCATCGCGTAGGCGCCGCTGATGTCGGCACCCGAGCCCCTGGTTCGCCGGTGCTCGACGACGTCGATTTCGGCACCGGCGACGGCCGGATCGCCGAGGGGGTTGCCGATGGTGGGCGAGGCCATCCAGAAGGCGCCCCACTCACCCGGGCTGCTCTGGAAGCGCACGCGCGCCTCGAACCAGCCATGGGTGAAGAGCAGCTTCCCGGCCGTCGTCACCCAGCCGGTGAAGTGCCGCCCGTGTTCCGTGAAGGTCCTGATGGTGAGGAGACCGCCGGCGACGGAGACCGCGTCCGGCGTATTCTCGGCGTGATGATGCAGCTCCGAGGCGACCGTCCACCACAACGGGTCGAGCGCCGTGCCATCGAACTCGTCGGCCCAGACGAGCGCGTATCCAGGAAGAGGCGCACGTGGGGAAAGCGCGTCGGTCTTCTCCGAGCGGATCACGCCGCGGCACGCGGCCACGAGGCAGAGCGCCAACGAGGCGAGCACGCGCCACCGGTGCGCGAGCGGCCGCGTGCGCTGGAACCGACGCCCGGCGACGACCTCCGCGCGAACGCCGCGGACCACACGTTTCGCGTGTCCGCTCACGAGTGAGCGCGTCGTTCCCTACCCGCCGTGATCGAACGGTACAACCCGAGGAGCGCGGAGGTACAATCGTCCCACGTCGGCAACGACACGTAGTCCGGTCGCAACGGGTGGGCGAGCTGCGCGAGGATGGCGTCGGCGATCTGCTCGGGTGTGCTGTCGAGCGCGATCCTGCGCGCGAGCCCGCGCTCGGCCAGCTCCCTCATCCCCGAGGTATCCGCCACCAGCACCGGCCGTCCGAGCGATAGCGCCTCGAGCAGCGCGACCGGTTGGGTCTCGTACTCGCTGAGCAGCATCACGAGCGCGGCCCGGCCGAGCGTCGCGGCCATGCCTTCCCGGTCCGACGAAGGAATACCCCGGATCTCGACGCGGTCGACGAGCCGAAGCCGAGTGACCAGTCGCCGCAAGTGCCCTTCGTACGGACCCGTGCCGAGGACCAGCAAGCGCGCGGAGGGCCAGCGTTCGAGCACCTGCGGGAACGCCGCAATGACGCGATGATGTCTCTTGTAGCGCTCGAGACGCCCGATCGAGATGACGAGCGCGTCGCCGGTTGGGGACGCCGGCGACCGAGGAGCCGGAGGCAGGTCGCAGCCGTTCGGGATGCACACGAATCGCGACGCGGGGAGACCGAGGAGTTTGCCATAGTGCGGCACCTCGAACCGGGCGATGGCAATCAGCTTGGACGCCCGGGACAGGAGCGGCTGCAACGCCCGGAGCTGGATCGGGCGAATGTGATTCCGCCAGAGCGAGGAATGTCCGCCACCGTGGAACGTCACGACGTACGGAATCTGCGCCAGCCGCGCGGCCAGCATGCCGAGCGGGGCGACCAAGGTCTGGTAGCTCTGACAGTGCACGAGATCCCAACTGCCGCTGCGGATGATGCGGTACATGTCCGGCGCGAGGTAATATTGCCGCCGGCGAAAGAAGGCCCGCACACGATGAACAGTGACGGCCTCCCAATGCTCGACGGCGGGCGCCGTGCCAGGGATGGCCGTCGTCAACACGGTAACCGCGACGCCGGCGCCCGCGAGCCGGCGGGACACCTGCTCCACATGCGTCTCGACACCACCCGTGAGCGGCCGAAAGCGGGGCGTCACGAACAGCAGATTGAGCGGCGGCCCATCGGCTGTCGACGTCACCCGACGGACCCTACTGAGGGTGGATGTGACCGGCAAGGCAGCAGCAGCGGACGGAGCAGTCCCGCAGCGAGCGTGGCCGCGACGATGAGCTGACTTGCGAGCCAGCCGATGCCGACACCGTCGATGCCAAGCCTGCCGCGCAGGAGCACGGTGCTGAGCCCCAGCACCAGCAGGCATTGCGCAGCCTGGATCGCGAGTATGGCACCCCCCCTGTGCTCGATGCGCGCGACCGCGAGGCCGAGCGCCACGACGACGTTCGGAAGCGCGCCCGCGAGGAGCAGGCGCAGCAGGGTGCTTCCCGCGTCCGCGTACGGTTGCCCGAATGCGCGGAGGATCAGCGGCGCCGCCACGCTCGCCACCACGACGAACGGCGACAGCAGCCGCATGGAATGCGCGAGGGTCCGTCGGCAGAGCCGGCGCAGGCGCGGCTGATCGAGCGCGGCCTCCACAGTGAGCGATGCGGTCATGTTCAGTGCGATTGACTGCACCGCTGCCGAGATCGTCCACGGCACGTAAAAATACGCCGTCTCGGTCGCGCTCCGCGTGTTCGCCACCAGCACCGGCATGAACGTCGCTCCCGCGAGTGCGAACACGGTGCCGCCGTAGTTTCCAGCAGCCGCCCGCACAAGTCGTCGCACGTCGAGCTCGCCGGCCTCGGGCGATTCCGGGTGTCGCGGGATCAGATGACCGAAGATCAGCAGGCTGATCACCGGCACCGCCACGGCGACGGGCGCGTTCCATGCCACGAATGGACCGGCGAACGGCAGCGTGCCGGCGACGGCGACGAGCAGGATCAGCTTTGCCAGCGCGAAGAGCGAGTTCTCGATCGGCACCCATCGGGCTGCGCGCAGCCCGGTCAAGACGCTGTCCTGCAGCGAGAAGACCGTCCAGAGCGCGGTGGCCAGCGTGAAGCCGGCAAACCAGCAACTGTCCTGCGCGAGAAAGCGGAGGGTCGGCGACCAGAGTGCACTGGTCAGCGCCGCACCGGCGCCGACTCCGAACGCGAGCGTCACGGTGATCGCGTAGGCTCGCACGACGAATGCGTGCGTCGACCGGCCAGCGACAGGAAGGTAGCGCACGAGTACGGCATTGAGTCCGAGCGAGCACACGCCGGAGACCAGCATCATCGCCGAGATCGTGGCCGAGCCGAGACCGACGACGCTCGCCGGGTACGAGCGCGCCGCGAGCACCCAGAACCCGAACCCGAGGAGCGCGGTGGCACCCGTTCCGAGGCTGAGCAGATAGCCGGTGCGGTACAGGGGATCGTGGAGATGCGTGCGCAGGGGACCTGGCTTCGCCGAGGACGGGGCCATGCGCGGGGACGGGGCCGGCGTCGGCGACCGCTGCTCCATTACGCGTCGGGCTCGCGGGCCGCCGCGACCACGTCGCGGTACGCCTGCTCGAAGCGGGGCAGCACCGCGGAGACGGCGAAACCGCGGGCGCGCTCGGCCGCGGCGCGACCGTACGCTGCCCGCCGCGCTGGATCGCAGATCAGCTCCTCCATCGCCCGCGCCAGCGCCGCGTCGTCTCCCTGCGGTACGAGGATCCCGCTCTTCTCGTCGAGCATGTCGACGTGGCCGCCGAGTCGCGTGCCAATCACCGCTCTGCCGCGGCTCATCGCTTCCGCCACGGTGACGCCGAACGGCTCGGGCAACAGCGACGGCATGACGCCGAACATCGCGCGGTCCCAGGCGGCCATGACCGCCGTATGCGGCACGTCGGTAAGCACAATCGCCTCGGGCGGGAAGTGAAGGGGCGAATCGCGCTCGAGGGTCCCCATCAGCACCAAGGGAGGGGGCGACGAGAGGCGGCGGTAGGCGGCGAAGAGCGTCTCGAGGCCCTTGGCCTTACGAAACGCGCCGACGAACAAGATGAACGGCTCGGCCGGAAGGCGTGCGAGGTACTCGCCAACCTTGGGATCATCCGCGGCGTGCCCTTCCGAGGGACCGTCGTCTTGAAAGCTCGGGATGGTCACGTCCACCGCGACCCTGTTGCCGGGCCCCGCCCCGGGACCGAAGAGTTGGAAGTTGGTCACATCATGCACGTAGGTACTGACGCAGTGCAGCCCGGTTGTCTTCCGCAGCAGGCGGCGCCGGGACATCGCCACACCGGCAGCCGCGACCCAGCCCTTCGGCACCCCGTAGTAGTCGCCAGCGCAGGCGAGGCACTTGAGGGGCGCCGGCCCCCGGCACGGCTCGCCCTTTCGAAGCAGCGTCCGCGTCGCGCAGAAATAGCCATAGTCGCGCGCAGAGACCAACATCGGGATCCGTTTGCGCCCGAGTGCCGCGGTAACCGAAAACGCGAGCCAACCGTAGGCGTGGATCACGTCGGGTGCCATGGCCGAGATCACCCGCCGGACGTCCCACATCGTGATCGGGTCGGGAAAGGGCGGATGATGGCGCTGCCGACGGTCACGGACGAGCGCTGGCAGCGCTGTCCGGATCTGCCGCACCCGGTGGATGGTGACGGCGCCGTCCGTCTCCACCCGAGGAAGGCCGCCGTGCCAGGGCGTCACTACCGCGACCTCGTGTCCGCGGCTCGTCATTCCTCGCGCAAGCAGCTGACTCTGACGGTGCGCGCCACCAATGAAAGGCGGATAGTAGTCGGTCGCGATCAAGATGCGCATCGTCTGGGATCAAAACGGGTCGTCATGCGCGGGCGCCGCGTACGCGCGCGGCGAGAGCGTCACACGACGATACACCTCACCAGGTCGGTCGGGACGCAAGAGGACGGCTTCCACCGGCTGCGAGGACGACGACGGCAATGGGATGATCTGCTCCCAACTGGCCTTGGCCGGCAATGACAGAGATTGCCACACCTGCAGTGGCACGGCGCCGATGCTGAGCTGTAGTTCATAGGCCATCGGGCGCCCTTCGAAGTTCTGCACGCCCAAGCGAATCGTCGGCATATCGTTGACCGGCTCGACCTTCAGCCAGAGTTGGGTGAATGCCGGCTGACCGGCATGGCGCGCGCCCCACCCGGCAACGGCGACAGCGGCCAGCGTGAGGCAGCCGGCGACGCCGAAGAGAAAAAGCGGAAGGACGACCGCCGTCCGCGACCTGGCGAGTTCGTCCTTCGACACGGCGGCACCGGAGTTGGGCGGCAGGTCCGCACGCGCTTCCGGGTGGTGCACGAGTCTGCGCCGCACCACGGCGACCCCGGCCCCACCGACCGTGGTGGCGAGGAGAAAGCCGGCCCACGAAGAGGCGCCGAGGCCCCACGCGGTTTGTTCGAGCAGGAGTCCGCCGAGAACCGTCCACCCGAGACTCGTTGCCAACACCGAGGCCGAGCGCACGAGCGGGTCCATCTGCTCGACGCCGAGCGCCGCGAGCACGGTGTAACCCGGGTACACGGTGACCAGCGGCAGGACGAGCAGCAGCGCGAGCCACCCGAGGTGGCGCATCGCCCCTCCGAGGGTCAAAGCGGCGACGGCAAGCGCTCCTGCCACGATCAGCGCGAGATCGCTATTGCGGCGCGGCACGTGCAAGCACCCCGACGTCGTAGAGTTGGATCGCCCCATTGTCGAACAGTCTGTCGACACCCGGCAGGTGGTCGAACTTGTCGAGCACCTCGCGGGCGAGCGGCCGAACCTTCGTGAAGGTATCGGGCTCGCCTTGTTCGATGTACACGCCCGTGAGCGGCAGCCCCGCGGATATCCGGCGGTCGATGACCAGATATTCGACTCTTCCTCGCTCGAGGAAGCTGCGCTCCTGCTTGCCGATCGTTTCGGCGAACACCACTTCGGCCACGTTGACACGGTCGGTATGGAGCGTGACCGGCCACTGGTGGCCGTAGGTGCCCATGAGTCTCATCTGAATTCGATCTGCGATCAGGCGGTGGCTCGGACCGAGCACCCGCGCGGCCCACCGCGCGGCCTCGATACCCTGGGGCTCGACCGATCGCGAGTCGGCGCTGATGCGATAGGGCCCCGGCATGCGTGCCCACGGCGCCCAGCCGACGATCACACCGCCCGCGAATACGACGCTGATCCAGGCAGCGAAGAGCATCGGACCGAGCCGCTTGGAGCTCACGAGCACGTAACGCTCGATGGCGATCGCGGCGACCAGCGCCATGGCGACGAAAAGGTATTCCGACGCACGATTGGAAGTCTCAGCCCCGAGGCGGGTGAGCCGGAGCGCCAGCGTGAATGGATACACCAATGACGCGGCTCCGAGTGCCAGGTTGACGGCGCGCCGATCGCGCGTCCACACCTGCCAGAGACCGAAGGGAAGAACGAACACCATGGCCGGGACGCTTGCCATACCGATGATGCGTTCTCCGAGCGGCGCGAGCTCGTTGGCGAAATTGCGGAACAGTTGACGGCGCGGCGCCCGTGTGTCGTCGCGTACCTCGCGCGCCGGTGCCGTGATGGTATCCAAGATGGTCGCGGGTGCCGAAGCGTCGGTTGCGAGCGTGCCGAGCTCGGCGCCAGCTCCCCGCAGAACCGGCCGCAGATAGCCAATCGCGCGCGTCGCCACGAGTCCTGTCCACAGGGATGCTCCCACGACGGCTATCAGCGCCGCCGGCACCAGCACCGAACGCAGCGCCACGCGTCGGCGTTGGATGCATTCGACCACGAGCAGCAGCAAGATGAAGGCGACGAGGGCGAGCGACGTCATGTGGTGCGTGACTAGGACCGCCGCCAGGGTCACCAGCCACGTGAGCCGGTAGGCAACGCGGAGTCGCCGGTCGGGCTCACCGTCCTCACGAACGAGGAACGTCAGCGTCGCCGCTCCAAGCGGGAGCGCAAGCGATTCATAGGCGAATTCCGACTGGAAGAAGAGATAGTTCGGGTTCGCCATGTAGACCAGGCTCGCCATGCCGGCGAGCCGCGCGGAGCGCGTCGCTTGCCAGAAGAGAAGGAAGAGCGACCAGGTCAGCACCAGGCGAGCGCAGCCGATGACCATCACGGCGGCGAGAAATGGCGTCGCTTCGCTCATGTGAACGATCGCCGCCGTCACGCTCGCCAGTCCCGGATACGCGCTGATCACGGGCAACAGGACGTTGGGTTGAAAGAGACGCCCGGTATCGACGACGTCGATGACGCTCCGCCAGTGGAAAAACTCGTCGGAGAACGTGAACGACGTCGGGCTGTGGAGGATTTTCACGAGGTAGAATCCGAGGGCGAGGACGGTCGCGAGCGCCAGACTCTCGCGTCGGCTGATCGAGGCGTCGGAGACCCGTATCGCCACGGGCACGAGCATTACGCCGAGGCCGATCCACAGCGCGGCAGGCGCCCAGGCGTTGGCGTTCCGCGCGGCCAGGTCGCCGATCGCCACGAGCATGAGGCCGCTCGCGATGGTGAGGCTCAGCAACGGCAACCACCCAAAGCGTGAGGCCTCGAGCTCATCGCCACCGAACGGCCTCGGTGCGGACGAGACCGCGAGGCGAGAACGCTTGACCATGTTGGGTTGGTGTGTCATGGGTGCCGCACCGGTCCCACCCCCGAAAAGCCTCGGATTCGCGACATTAGACGGTTGTTCGGTTT
Organism: Binatia bacterium; assembly: GCA_041476145.1. Classification (GTDB taxonomy): domain Bacteria; phylum Desulfobacterota; class Binatia; order UTPRO1; family UTPRO1; genus DP-19. The sequence goes on along the minus strand of JBGOSW010000143.1, from coordinate 3,516 downwards.
TCATCCACCGGTCGGATGGCAATCATTCCTTCCACGTTCGGCGTTGAAGAGGGCACCGCTTCCCGGTTTCGTGCCCGAGGAGCATCGGCCGTAGCGTCGCGATCGCTCACGGTCAGTCTCGTCATTCCGGCGCTCAACGAGGCAGGGAATCTCCCCTACGTGCTCCCCGGGATTCCGCAGTGGGTCGACGAGATCCTGCTGGTAGACGGACGGTCGACGGACGACACCGTCGCGGTCGCGAAGAGGATGTGCCCGACGATCCGCGTCGTCCATCAACCGGGCAGAGGCAAAGGAGATGCCCTGCGCGCCGGCTTCAAGGCGGCGCGCGGCGACATCGTCGTCATGCTCGATGCCGATGGCTCGAACTGCGCGGGCGAGGTCGAAACGTACGTGCGATGGCTTCTCCTCGGGTACGACCTGGTGAAGGGCTCGCGCTTCATGCGGGGAGGCGGTTCCTCCGACATCACGTTCATCCGTCGCGTCGGCAATGGCAGCCTGGTGGCGCTCGTGCGCCTCATGCTCGGCGGGTCCTACTCGGATCTCTGCTACGGCTACGGCGCGTTCTGGAAAGACGTGCTTCCCACCCTCCGCCTCGACGACGAACCTGCGCACTTCGGATTCGAGGTCGAGACGCTGATCGGAGTACGCGCGCTGGCAAAGGGGCTCCGGGTGGCCGAGGTGCCGAGTATCGAAGCGAAGCGCATTCACGGCACGAGTCGGCTGAAGCCCATCCGGGACGGGTGGCGCGTTCTCAAAACGATCGTGCGCGAGTGGGCCGACCGGCCACCGTACGCGCGACGGCTCGCGGAGCACACACCGGAGGCCACGACCGACGTCGCGGACGTGGACATCTCGGTCGTCGTCTGCACCTACGATCTCGCCCGCTGGGATTGCCTCGTCGAGGCCGTCCAGTCGCTGCACGCGCAGCGGGTGCCGGCGCACGAGATCATCGTCGTCGTGGACCACAATCCTCCGCTGTTCGCGAGGGCGAAAGAGCATCTGCGCGGGGTCGTCGTGCGCCAGAATCAGCAGGCGCGCGGCAACTCCGGCGCGCGGAACACCGGTATCGCCATTGTGCATGGCAACGTCGTGGCGTTCCTGGACGACGACGCCGTCGCTGGCACCGATTGGATCGAGCGACTCACGGCGGGCTATCGCAGAACGGGCGTCATCGGCGTCGGAGGCGCGATCGAGCCCGTCTGGCCCGACGGTCGGCCGTCGTGGCTGCCGCGAGAATTCGATTGGGTGGTCGGATGTACCCACGAGGGCATGCCGAACGCACCGTCCAACGTCCGCAACCTGATTGGGTGCAATATGTCCTTCTACCGCGACGTGCTCGAGATCGTGGGGGGCTTCGCGAGCCACACCGGGCGAATCGGCACGAGTGGCATGGGCTGCGAAGACACCGAATGCTGCATCCGGTTGGGGCGCTACTTTCCGGGCAGCCACCTGCTGTACGACCCGCGAGCGCGCGTCGCACACCGGCTCGCCGAGGCGCGGACGCGGTGGTCGTATTTCCGGCGTCGGTGCCTCACGGAAGGCAGAGCGAAGGCGGTGCTCACCCGGATCGCGGGCAGCGCCCATGCGATGTCGTCGGAGCGCGCGTACGTCCGACGCACGATTCCCTCCGCCATCATCCGCGAAGTCATGCTCTCCGTGCGGGGCGATCCGACCGCTCTCTTGAGGGTGGGCACCTTGCTGGCCGGCGTGGGGTACGCATGCTGCGGATACGTCGCTGGCTGGATCCGCCATCGCCGCGCCGACGTACCGACCGACATCTCACTTCCGCTCCACCCGCGGCTGATCGCTCAGGGCGAGTCGGCGCTCGATTCCTGAGGCTCGGGCCGCGCCGTCCGTGGCGGCCGGGGCACCGTCGGCCCGAGCCGGCGTGCGATCTCGCAGGCGCCGGCTCCCGCGAACGCGAAGAGCAACGGCAGGATCGGGATCCGATACCGCAGGCGGCCGATGAAGAACCCGAATCCGATCGCATAGGCGGCGACGATCGCCGCCAGCAGCAGGGTACCGGAGCGTCGCTCGCGCCACGCGACCACAATCCCCACGACCGCGAGCGCCATCTCACCCCCGTAGGTCACGGCGCTCACCGCGTCGCGCACACCGGGACGGAACCGTTGCTCGGACGGCAGGCGGGAATCCTCAGCGTGCTCACGCGCGCGCTCCTCCGGGCGGTCGGTCGCTAGGCGGGTCGGGTATGGTTCGAAGAAATGCCAGACCTCGCGCGCGATGTGGACGAGAACCCCCCCTGGATTCTGCGACGCCTTGCTCGCAAGGGCGACCGTCACGCCGTGCTTCCGGAGATCGTCGCGCGCAACCGGCGCCTGCTGCGTGCCCGCGGTGGCGATCGGTACCACGACACCGTGGACGCGATAGTTGCGGATCGTCCAGGGTGCGAGCACAGCCAGGCAGGCGAGCACGAGCGCGCCGACGAGCGCGCCGCTGCGATTCTGCCGACGGCTCGCGCGCAAAGCGATCCACGCGGCGACGACAGGCGTCAGCACGAGCGCCACGGGCCGTAGCTGCGCCGCGAGCCCGAGTAGCAAGCCGGTCGCGCCGGCGGCCACGACGTCGCCGCGGCGTGCCGCCCGGTTGGCGGCGAGCACGACGAGCAGAAAGACGGGCGCCGTCAGCGCTTCCGGATAGAGCAGTCCGGCCGCGATCACGAGGAGCGGATCGAGCGCGTAGAGCAAGCCCGCGACCAACCCCGGTCCCGGGCCGAAGACCCGGGTCGCGACTGCGACCGTGAGCGCGGTGCCCCCGGCGGCCACGACAGCCTGCACCGCCCGCAGTCCGGCTACGCCGAACGGCGCGATCGCCCCGAGCCCCACGAGCACCAGCGGGTAGGCAGGGACGCGTGCATAGGCGACGCCGAAGCCGTGGCCAGCACGCACGCTCGTCGCCGCGTCCACGTAGTCGCGCTCATCCGTGAACAGCAGCGTATCGCCGAGCACGACGGCCGCGATCAGGCGCGCCGTCGCCGCGGCGAGCACGAGCGCGAGCACGAGCCGGGTCGGTGGGTTCGGCATAATGGAGGATGAGACGGTTACGTCAAACAGAAAGCCAGTTCATGCTGACTACCATCTCCCTCCTTCGGCCGCGCTCTCGACCGGAGCGGTCGACGATTGCCGAAACACCACTTGAACGTCGCGTCCTGTGGCCGCGGGAAAACGAAACAACCGACCGGTTGCCCGCCAGGTGTCAGGCGTGTTGACCCGGGAGCCCACGTCCACAACCGTGGCTCGAAGCTCGAGATCATTCATGTAGTACCGAGATCCGTAACCGTCTGATGGGAATGGACCGCAACGCGATTCGTCGAGTCTCGATCTTGACCAAACTCAGACCTTCAATGCTGTCCTGACGTTCGTCACCGCCTCAGGTGGCCGCGAACAACCGCCACTCGCCCTCGACGCCCTTGAGGACGCGACTACCGCGCTCGAGGAAGCTCAGCCCCGAGCCAACTACGAGATCCTTGACGGTGCTGGAGGTCAGCACCTCGCTGGC
>JBGOSW010000142.1:0-11782 GCA_041476145.1 Binatia bacterium | reverse complement strand
CGAGTTCTGCGACATCATCGTCGTCTACGGGCGACGCCCGCGCGTGAAGAGCGTGCCGCAGGTGATGGCGGAGATCGAGGAGTGCCACCGCCTCGGCGCGACGCAGGTATTCCTCGTCGACGACAACTTCATCGGCAACAAGAAGCTTGCGAAGGAGCTGCTGCGCACGATCGCCACGTGGTCCGAGGCGCACGGCCACCCGCTGTACTTCAACACCGAGGTCTCGCTGAACGTCGCTCAGGACGACGAGCTGCTCGAGCTGCTGCGCGCGGCGCGCTTCACCACTATCTTCATCGGCATCGAGAGCCCGCGGAAGGCGTCACTCCAGGAGACCAAAAAGACGCAGAACATGCGCGGCAACCTCGTCGACAACGTCCGCAAGATCCAGTCCTACGGCATTCAGGTGCAGGCCGGGATGATCGTCGGCTTCGACGCCGACGACGAGTCGATCTTCGAGGAGCAGCTGCGTTTCATCCAAGACGCGCGCATCCCCGTCTCCATGACCGGCATGCTGCAGGCGATGCCGAAGACGCCGCTCCATGAGCGCATGGCGAAGGAAGGCCGCCTGATCGCGGAGAGCATGGGCGACCAGTTCGTCTTCTCCAACATCCTGCCGAAGGCGATGAGCCGGATCGAGCTCTACAAGGGCTACCGCAAGCTCATCGCCGAGCTCTACGAGTTCCGGAACTTCCGCACGCGCACGCTCGGGTTCATCCTGAATCGCGGTCGCCAGGTCGGCGAAGGCCTCGCCATCCGTCGCGAGGAGCTGCGCCTCGCCGCTCGCGTCCTCCGCCACACCGTCTTCTCGAGGTCGCCGCGTCGCGCCTGGTTCACCCTCTCCCTCCTCGGGACGACGCTCATGAAGCGCCCCGCCGCGATCGCCGACGCCCTCGCGTTCGCGATCGTCCACAAGGCGCTCTACGAGTACATGCAGTCCCTCGACCGCCACCTCGAACGGGTCATCGGCGAGATCGAAGCCGCCACCGAGACCATGGCCGTGGCGGCGGTCAACGCCTGACGATCGCGACCGCGACGGAGACCTCATGAAATTCGGCGTCCTCATGTTCGCGACCGACTACGCGATGCGGCCCGACGAGCTGGCGGTCGCGGCGGAAGAGCGCGGCTTCGAATCGGTCTTCTTCCCGGAGCACACCCACATCCCCGCGAGCCGGCGGAGCCCCTGGCCGGGTGGCGCCGAGCTGCCGAAGGAGTACTGGCACACCCACGACCTCTTCGTCGCGCTCGCGGCGGCGGCCGCCGTCACCAAGACCATCAAGATCGGGAGCGGCATCTGCCTCGTCGTCGAGCGTGATCCGATCGTCACGGCGAAGGAGGTCGCGACCGTCGACTTCCTTTCCAACGGTCGCATGATCTTCGGCATCGGCGGCGGCTGGAACGCCGAGGAAATGGAAAACCACGGCACCGCCTTCAAAACGCGCTGGAAACTGCTGCGCGAGCGCGTCCTCGCCATGAAAGAAATCTGGACCAAGGACGAGGCGGAGTTCCACGGCGAGTTCGTCGACTTCGATCCGATCTGGTCGTTCCCGAAGCCGGTGCGGAAGCCGCATCCGCCGATCCTCATGGGCGGCGACACGCCCAAGGCGCGGCAACGCGTCGTCGATTTCTGCGACGGCTGGATGCCGATCGGCATCCGCTCCGCCGGCATCATCGCCGGCATGCAAGACCTGGCGGAGCGCGCCCGGGCCGCCGGCAAGCGGCCGAGCGACTTCCCGGTCACCGTGTTCGGCGCCCCCGGCGATCCGGACACGTTGAAACAGTACGCCGACGCGGGCGTCGAGCGCGCGATCTTCTGGGTGCCGCCCGAGCCGCGTGAGAAGGTCCTCGGCATCCTCGACAAGTACACGGGCCTCACCAACCGATGACCACGCGTGAAATCGCCGACCGCCTCGTGGCGCTCTGCCGCGCCCGCAAATACCGGGAGGCGATCACCGAGCTCTACCTCCCGGACGCGACGCAGTCGGAGAACGGGCAGTCGATTCCCGGCGGACGCGACGCGCTCGTCGCCGCCTGCAAGGGATGGGAGGAGAGCCGGACCGTCCACGGCACCGAGATCCTCGGCGTCCACGTCGGACCCGACTCCGTCGTCGTCGAGATGCGCCACGACGTGACGCCGCACGCGACCAAGCAGCGCAATCAGTGGTCCGAGGCCGCCGTCTATCGCGTCCGCGACGGCAAGATCACCGACGTCCGCTTCTACTACAAACCCGCGGCGGCGTGAGCCGCGGGCGCGCTCGCGCCCGGCCGCCCGACGGAGTCGCCATGTCGGAGCATCCGAACGCCACCTACGTCCGCAAGATGTTCGCCGCCTTCGCGACGGCCGATCTGCCGGCCATCCAAGCGACGATTCCCGAGCACGCCGTGTGGCACTTCCCCGGTCGTCACGGCAAGCTCGCCGGCAGCCATCGCGGCCGCGACGCCATCGTCGGCTTCCTCATGAACGTGGCGGGATTGACGGGCGGGACCTTCCACCTCGAGCTCATCGACGTCGTCGCCAACGACCGCCACGCGGTCGCGCTCTTCCGCGGGCGCGCCGAGCGCAACGGCAAGGTCCTCGACAACCCGACGTGCCTGCGCATGCGCATCGAAGAGGGTCGGATCGTCGAGATCTGGGAGTTCGTCTGGGATCTGTTCGCCGTCGACGACTTCTGGTCGTAACCGACGCGAGGCGGCGCAGCGGAGAGCCGCTGCCGCCCGGCGCTCAGTATCCCTCGAGGCGCGCGACGCGATCGCGATGATGCCCGGCGTCGCCGAAGGTCATCTCGGCGACGCGGGCGCGCTTCAGGAAGAGACCGATGTCGTGCTCGTCGGTCATGCCGATGCCGCCGTGCATCTGCACGCCCTCTTTGGCGATGAGATTGAAGGCGTCGGCCGAGCGCGCCTTGGCGACACTCGCGAGGCGCGCGATCGTGCCGTCGTCGCGGCCTTCATCGAGCGCGCGATGCGCGCCCATCACGACCGAGCGCGCGAGCTCGGTTTCGACGTACATCTTCGCCGCGCGGTGCTTGAGCGCCTGGAAGGTGCCGATCAACACCCCGAACTGCACGCGCGTTTTCAGATACTCGACCGTCATCTCGAGTGCGGCCGTCATGCCGCCGAGCATCTCGGCGGTGAGACCGATCGTCGCGCGGTCGAGGACGCGCGCGAGGAGGGCGCCGCCGTGATCGACGGTGCCGAGCACGGTGTCGGCGCCGACGCGCACGTCGTCGAGCCGGACGCGGGCGACGTTGCGACTGTCGATACGCGACTGCCGCTCGATCGTGACGCCCGGCGTGTCGGCACGCAACACGAAGAGCGTGATGCCTCCGGCGGCGCGCGGCCCGCCCGAGGTGCGTGCCGAGACGATCAGCCAGTCGGCGACGTGGCCGTCGAGGACGTGCGCCTTCTCGCCGCTCAGCAGCCAACCGCTGCCGCTCTTCTCGGCGCGGCTTTCGACGTGGTCGAGGTCGTAACGGCTGCGCGGCTCCTCGTAGGCGACCGCGAGCAGGCGCTCGCCGCCGGCGACGGTCGGCAGGTGCTCGCGCTTGTGCGCATCGCTGCCGCCGAGGAGGAGCGCGCTCGTCCCGAGGAGGACGGTCGAGATCATCGGCTCGGGCATGAGCCCGCGGCCGAGCTCCTCGAGGACGACCATCAGCTCGAGCCAGCCGAGCCCGGCGCCGCCGTACTCCTCGGGCACGACGATACCGAGCCAGCCGAGCGTCGCCATCTCGCTCCAGAGCTCGCGCGAAAAGCCGTCGGCGTCGTGGGCATCGCGCAGCCGGCGGACGCGCTTCAGCGACGAGCGCCCGTTCACGAACTCACGCGCGGTGCGCGCCAGCAGCTCCTGCTCTTCCGAGAGTACGAGGTCCACGACGTCGCTCCGTTCAGTCCGGAAGGCCGAGTACGCGCTTGGCGATGATGTTGAGCTGCACTTCCGAGGTACCGCCCTCGATCGAGTTGCCGCGTGAGCGCAGCCAGTCGCGCGTGATCTTGAGCTCGTCCTCGTCGTAGCCCGGGCCCTCCCAGCCGAGGCCCTGCGGACCCGCGATCGACACCATGAGCTCGCGCCGGCGCATGTTGAGCTCGGTGCCGTAGTACTTGAAGATCGACGTCTCGGGGCCGGGCTTGTGGCCCGCCTTCATGTTGTCGCGCGAGCGCTCGAGCGTGAGGTCGAGGCACGCCTGATCCATCGTCACCTGCGTGATCGTGTCGCGCAGCAGCGGGTCGGCGATGCTGCCATCCGCCTCGCCGACGTACTGGCGCGCGAGGCTCATCAGGCGCTTCGCGTCGTCGCGCTCTTTGAAGGCGTCGGCGATCATCGTGCGCTCGTGACCGAGCAGCGCCTTCGCCATCGCCCAGCCGCCGTTCACCTTGCCGACGACGTTCCGCACCGGCACCCGCACGTCGGAGAGGAAGGTCTCGGTGAAAGGCGACGAGCCGCTGATCAAGAGAATCGGCCGCACCGAGACGCCGGCCGACGTCATGTCCATCAAGAGGAACGTGATGCCGTTCTGCTTCTTCGCCTCGAAGTCGGTGCGGACGAGGACGAACATCCAGTCGGCCTTGTCGCCGTAGGACGTCCACACCTTCTGCCCGTTCACGATGAAGACGTCGCCGTCGCGGATCGCCTTCGTTTGGAGGCTCGCCAAGTCGGAGCCCGCGCCCGGCTCGGAGTAGCCCTGACACCAACGGATCTCGCCCTTCACGATCGGCGGGATGTGCGCGCGCCGCAGCTCCTCGCTACCCTCTTGCAGGAGCAGCGGCCCGATCATCGTGAGCCCGAAGCCGATGAGCGGCGGCCGGAGCCTGAGCTTCCCCATCTCCTCGGCGAGGATCTTCGCCTCCGCCTTCGCGAGCCCGCCGCCGCCGTACTCCTTCGGCCACGTCGGCGCCGTCCATCCGCGCTCGGCCATGACGTCGAGCCAGCGGTTGCTGTCGGGCGGACACTGCATCTTCTTGCCGCCCCAGCAGAGCTCGTCCTGCGTCTTGTAGGGCGTGTACATCGACGCCGGCGCGTTCGCCTGGAGCCAGCGGTGGGTTTCCTCGCGGAAGGTCTCGAGATCGGCCATGGCGGGGTTCCTTTCGTCGAGCGCTGTCACGCTAGTCGAGACGCCGCGGTGATTCAAATGGCGCGGCTTCCACCGCAGCCGCGCTTCGGCTAGGCGTTGCCGACGAACGACCCGCGACGCGCCATGATCCGAAGGAGGTAGACGCGATGACTCACGAGCAGATCCGTTACGAGGTGCGGGACGGGGTGGCGACGATCACCCTGCACCGCCCCGACAAGTTGAACGCGTTCACGACGACGATGCTGCACGAGCTGATCGACGCCTTCGATCGCGCCGACGCCGACGACGCCGTGCGCGCCGTGATCGTCACCGGCTCGGGCCGCGCGTTCTGCGCCGGCGCCGACCTCTCCGGCGGGAGCGGCGCCTTCGACCACGCACATGCGAAGAAGCCGCTCTCGATCGAGGAGCACCGCGACGGCGGCGGGCTGCTCACGCTGCGGATCTTCGAGTCGAAGAAGCCGGTCATCGCCGCGATCAACGGCCCCGCGGTCGGGGTCGGCATCACCATGACGTTGCCCATGGACGTCCGCATCGCCGCGACCGGCGCGAAGATCGGCTTCGTCTTCGCCCGCCGCGGCATCGTCCCCGAGGCGTGCAGCAGCTGGTTCCTGCCCCGTATCGTCGGCATCAGCCGCGCCGCGGAGTGGGTGTACACCGGCCGTGTGTTCGACGCCGAGGAGGCGCGCGCCGCCGGCCTGGTGAGCAAGGTCGTCGCGCCCGACGCGGTCGTCGACACGGCGCGCGCACTCGCGCGCGAGATCGCCGACAATACCTCGGCGATGTCGGTCGCGCTCTCGCGCCAGCTTCTCTGGCGCATGCTCGGCGCCGATCATCCGATGGAGGCGCACAAGGCCGATTCGCGTTGCATCTACTGGATGGGGCAGTCCGCTGACGCGCACGAAGGCGTCGCCGCGTTTCTCGAGAAGCGCCCGCCGAAGTTCACCTTGCGGCCGAGCACGGACATGCCGGTGTTCTACCCATGGTGGATGGCGCGGACGTTCGAGTGAACGAGCGGCGCGCACGACGCCGGCGTGTCGATCGGCCGGCGTCGATACGTCAGTGCCCCGATCCAATCAGCTCGGCGATCGTGAACTGATCCTCGGTCGTCCCCGACTTCTCGCCCTGGTGCCAGTACCATCCCACTTCGCCGGGGAAGCGGCTGCTCGGCAGCGACGCGCGCGTCGCGTGCTGGAGCTGGATGTCGACCATCACCGCCGCGGCGGGAAACGGCGTCTCCTCGTCGTACTTCACGGGTGATCCGGGGAACGCCTCCGTGCGGAAGCCGAAGTCGTTGATCCAGATCTTCCAGAGCTCGCCCCCGCGATCGTACATGTCGCTGTACGGGACCGCGAAGATCTCCTTGTCGACGTAGAGGACGCGCTTCGAGAACGCGTACTGGGGGAGCTTGGAGACCCCCTCGACGACATAGACCTGGCGCTTCTCCCACACGTCGTCGAATGCCCAGTCGGCGTTGCCGTCCGCCCACTTCGCCGGATAGTGCAGGGTGTGGAAGGCTGCGAGCACTTCCTTCTCGCCGATGAACTTCCAGTCCATCCACGCGATCGATCCGGCGTAGCCGGCGTAGCTGTCCTGGTCGGTGTCCTGGCCGAAGAGCGCGTCGGAGCGTTGCGCCGTCGAGAGCCGGCGGACGCGCCGCAAGGACGGCAGGTAGAGCCAGCTGTCGTCCTGCTTCGCGGGCTCGAGGTAGCGATAGTACGTGAAGCCGACGCCCTTCAAGTCGAAGGGCTCGATCATCGGGTGCAAGGTCTCTTTGTAGTGGTAGCCATCGCTGTTCGGGATCGTCGGCTTCGGGTCGACGTACAGACGCCCGACGTAGAAGAGGCGTCGAAAATTGTCGAAGAGGAAGTGACGCTCGACCTGCAACGGCCGCTCGTTCGAGATCGGGCCGGTGTCGGCGTCGAGGTTGCGGAGATCGAGATCGTCGAAGGCGATCGCGAAGCTGAAGTTCTGCATGATCTTCATCGCCGCCTTCGGATCGGAGACGTCGATGCGCGGGAACGGCCGTCCGGCGACGAAACCCTCCATGCGGAGCCCGTCGTCGCTGAGCTTCACCTGCGCCGAGTACTTCTCGGTGGCCTCGACGAAGGCGCGTCGCAGCGCGATCGACTTCGGCTCGATGATGGTCATCGGAAAGCCGTGCTCGACGCACCAGTACATCGCCGGCGAGACCAGATCCTTCACCTTGTCGGCGTTGGCCGGCGTGATGACGTCCCCCGGCCGTACGTCGGCGCGGCTCGCACTCGCCACCAGCATCACCGCGGCGATCGCCGTGGCAAGTGTCCCGTACGCACTCACCAGCGCTCGGTCTCCGCCGGCTCCTCGATGACGCGATTCTCGATGGCGCCGATACCCGCGATTTCGACGCGCACGACGTCGCCGGGCACGAGCCACTTTTGCTGGGTGACGCCCACGCCCGACGGCGTGCCGGTCGAGACGATGTCGCCGGGCTCGAGGGTGAAGGCCGTCGAGAGCGTCGCCACCTGGTCGAAGCAGTCGAAGATGAGCTCGCGCGTGTTCGAGTGCTGGCGGAGCTCGCCGTTCACCCACGTGCGCAGCTCGAGCGCGTGCGGGTCACCGAGCTCGTCCGCGGTGACGATCCAGGGGCCGATCGGTCCGTGCGTGTCGAACGATTTTCCGAGCGTCATCGTCTGCGCCTTGAATTGCCAGTCGCGGACGGTGACGTCGTTCACCACGAGGTATCCCGCGATCACCTCCGCCGCCCGTTCCTTCGGCACGTGTCGGCAGCGCCGCCCGATGACGAACCCGAGCTCGCCTTCGTAGTCGAGAAGCGTCGAGACGCGCGGGCGGTGGATCGGATCGGACGGACCGACGATGCACGTCGTCTGCTTGTTGAAGAAGATCGGGAAGTCGGGAGCGGTCCTGCCCGTCTCTTTGACGTGATCGGCGTAGTTGAGGCCGATCGCGAGGAACTTCTGCGGACGGAGGATCGGCGCCTCGAGGTGCACCGACGCGAGCGGCAGGCGTGACGCGCGCCCCGCCACGGCGGCACGCGCCGCCGCGAGCGCCGGCGGCCCGGCGGCGAGGAAGGCGCACATCTCACGCGGCAGCTCCGACGCCGCCGCGGCGAGGTCGATGATCGCGTCGTCGGCGACGACGCCGACGCGGGTCGTACCCTGGTGGGTGAAGGTCGCGAGTCTCATCCGAGTTCCATGAATCCATCGGCACACCCGAGTCAACCGCGTCGCTTCACCCCACCGGAACCGCGCCGACGGCCGACATCGACAAATCGCCCGGCGCCAGGGCGTGGAACGCGGCGCGCGTTCGGGGATCGATCAGCGTGTCGTGGCTGCCGTGGAGCTTCGGTCGTGTGTACAGCAGGCGGAGCGCGCGGGCATGCGGCATCGTGAGATAGCGGCGCCCGTAGAGGCGGACGAGGACGTCGCGCACCGCCGGCGCGTGGCGACCGCTCAAGGTCGGGAACATGTGATGCTCGACGTGGTAGCCGAACTCCAAGTGGAGCCGCTCGAGCCAGCGCGGACCCGTCACCGACAAGGAGTTGGCGAGCGGGTCGTTGATCTCGGTGAGCGGGTTCAAGAAGTGGTTGGTCGCGATGTACGACATGATGACCGCGTTCGCGATCATGAGCGGCACGACGTAGATGAAGAGGAAACTCCACGGCCCCACCAGCGCCAGCACCCCGACCCAGAACGCGAGCATCGCCGCGGATTCGGCGTAGACGGTCCGGCGCGAGATCCGTGCGTAGTAGCCGTTTCGCCGGCTGTGAAACACGAGGACGAGAAAGGAGTGGAGGGAGAACCACATGAAGAAGAACGTCGCGCTCCGCTTGTAACGCGAGCCGGGCGCGAACTTCTCGAGCGCGCGCACGACGCCGTTGGCCTGCCAGAAGCGAAGCGTCGCGAAGCCGTCGGGGTCGGCGACGGGTTTACCGGTGTTCCCGTGGTGCGCCTGGTTGTGCCAGGCCGTCCACAGTGTCGGGGAGAGGCCGTAGATCCCGAAGCCGCAATAGCCGACGACTTTCTCGAGCAGGCGGCTCTTCGTGAGCGCGTGATGCAAGGCCTCGTGCGCGAGGAAGCCGAGGCATCCCCAGCTGTGGCCCGCGACGAGCGCGCAGAGAAAGGCCACGTACCAGGGCGGGGCGCCGCGGACCACGTACGCCGCGAGGGCGACGATGATCGCGAGGTGCACCGGGAGCCACAGCAAGCGCGCGGGCGCCGGCCGAAAAATCCCGGGAGCGAGGTGAGGGCGGATCTCGCGGGCGTACTGCTGCACCGATTGCGACACGTATCGACTGTCTGAAGCCTGCTCCATGAATCCTCCGTGCTGGTAACCTACGCCAACGTTACAGTAACCTTCGCTTGCGTAAGTTACGGCATCGTAGTATTCCTGTCAACACGATGACCAAAGAAGAGCGGCACGCGGGGCGGCTCACGGCCGCGGCACGGCGCGCGCAGCTGATCGAAGTCGGGCGCGCCGTGTTCGCGAAGCACGGTTACGAGGCGACGACCGTCGAGGAAATCGCCGAGCGGGCGCGCATCTCGAAGCCCATCGTGTACGAGCACTTCGGCGGCAAGGAAGGGCTCTACGCGGTCATCGTCGACCGCGAGGTGGAGCACATCGTCGGCCGCATCGTCGACGCCGTCACCGCGGGGTCGCCGCGCGAGCGGCTCGAGCAGGCCGTGCTCGCCTTCCTCAGCTACGCGGAGGAGCGCCCGGACGGCTTTGCGATGCTGCTCCGCGACGCGCCCCTGACGAAGCGCCGCGGCGAGATGCCCGCCGTGATGCACGACCTCGCCGACCGCGTCGGCGGCGTCTTCACCGAGCAGTTCCGCAAAGCCGGGTACGACGCGAAAACCGCCCCGATCTACGCGCACGCGCTGGTCGGGATGGTCGCCTTCGTCGGGCAATGGTGGACGGAGAGCCGGAAGCCGCCGTCACCGGAGACCGTGGCGAGCCACGTCGCGGCGCTCGCATGGATGGGACTTCGGCACCTGCCCAGACGGCCGACTCTGCTGGCGAAGAAGGACCGGCGACCTTGAGGGCGGACGACCCTCGTTGACATACGGCGATCGCTCGGCGATGCGAGAGGCATGACGAGCGTCACCGAAATCGCCCCCGACATCTATCGCCTCTCGACCTTCGTCCCCGAGGGCGACCTGCACTTTGCGCAGTTTCTCGTCCGCGACGACGAGCCGCTGCTGTTCCACACCGGTCCGCGCGCGATGTTCCCGCTCGTACGCGATGCGCTGGCGACGCTCGTCGATCCGAGCCGGCTGCGCTGGATCGGCTTCAGTCATTTCGAGGCCGACGAATGCGGGTCGCTGAACGAATGGCTCGCGTGCGCGCCCGCGGCGCAGCCCGTGTGCAGCTTCGTCGGCGCGGTCGTCAACGTGAACGACTTCGCGATTCGTCCCGCCCGTCCGCTTCGCGATCGCGAGATATTGACGATCGGCCGCCATCAGCTGCGGTTTCTCCAGACGCCGCACGTACCGCACTGCTGGGATGCAGGTCTCCTCTTCGATGAGACCACCCGCACGCTCCTCTGCTCCGACCTCCTGCACCAGAACGGCGACGTCGCCGCGGTCACCGAGTCGGACGTGCTCGAGCGCCATCGCGCGACGTTGGTCGCCTACCAGACGGGGCCGCTTGCGAACTATCTGCCGTACACGCGCGACACCTCACGCATCCTGCACGCGCTCGCAGATCTCCAACCGACGACGCTCGCCACCATGCACGGCACGACCTATCGCGGCGACGGCGGCGCCGCGCTGCGCGCGCTCGCCGGGATCCTGCACGAGCTCTTCGGCGCCCCGTGATCCGGCATGTCCATTGATTTCATCTTGCCTGCGGATGCCGCGCTGTGAGCCGTGCGATCGCCGGCGTCGCTAGGCTGCTCGCGGCGACGCTGCTCCTCGGCGCATGCAGCCGCGACTCGTCGACGCCGGGCGGCGCGGGCTCGCCGGCAGTCTCCGCGCCGAGCGCGCCGGTTGCCGCCGCCGGTAGTACGGCAGCCACGCGTGCGAGCGCCGCGGCGCCCGCGCGCGAGGCGCTCGTCGGCGGCCCGTATCCCGCGCTCCTCGTCGCGCAGGCGCAGTTCAACGAGACCGTCGCGCCTGACGGCACGAAGAAACCCGTCCCCGGCTACGCCAAGCTCCTCATCGTCCGCAAGACCGACGGCGGTTGGCAGACGGCGACGCTCGAGGACCCCGACAGCAACGCCTTCCACAAGGCGCTCGCGTACGACGGCGGCATCCTCACCATCGGCGCCACCCAGGCGATGCTGAAGCTCTGGCGCTTCGCGAACGGCGCATGGACGCAGGAGACGCACTGGAACCCGAAGTTCGGCGGCAAGTTCGACCGCCTGCGCGACATCGAGCAGGGTGACGTCGACGGCGACCGCAAGGACGACCTGGTGATCGCGACCCACGATCAGGGCGTGATCGCCGTCGTCCATCCCGAGCAGAACTGGAAGGTCGACGAGATCGATCACCAGGCCGACACCTTCGCCCATGAGATCGAGCTCGGCGACATCGACGGCGACGGCAAGCTCGAGATTTTCGCGAGCGTGAGCAAGCCGAACAAGCTCGATGAAGAGCAGCCCGGCGAAGTGCGAATGTATCGCTACGGGCAGAGCGGTTGGAAGAAGTCGGTCGTCGAGGCGGCGGGCGACACCCACGCCAAGGAGATCCTCACCGCCGACGTCGATCGGAACGGTG
>JBGOSW010000141.1:0-11867 GCA_041476145.1 Binatia bacterium | reverse complement strand
AAGAAGTATCGAGCCTCGACCGCTACGGCCGGCGCTGGTGAGTCACGTGCGCGGGCGACGGAGCGCCTCGAGCTCCTCGAGGGTGCGCGGCCAGTCGCGTTTGAGAAGGCGCGAGAGGCCGCGGTCGGCGAGGAGGCGGCCGCCGGTCTGGCAGCGCGCGCAGTAGTTCGTCTCGTTGTCGGCGTAGGCGATGCGCTGCACGGGCGCGCCGCAGTCGGGGCAGGGCCGGCGATAGCGACCGTGCACCGCCATGCCGTCGCGGAACGCCGTCACGTGCTCGGGAAACCCGCCGCCGACCTGCGCGCGCAGTCGCTGCAGCCACTCGCTGAGCGTCACCCGCGCCGCCGCGTAGAGGCGGGCGACCTCGTCGTCGTCGAGCTGGCCGGTGAGCGCGATCGGCGACAGGCGCGCGCGGTGCAGGATCTCGTCCGAGTAGGCGTTGCCGATGCCGCTGAAGAGATGCGGGTCGGTGAGGGCGCGCTTCAGCGTGTGGCTCTCGGACACGAGCACGGCGCGAAAGGCGGCGAGGTCCGACTGCAACACCTCGAGGCCCCCCGGATCGAGGGCACGCAGGCCCTCCTCGCCGGCGACGACGTGCAGCGAGGCACGCTTGCGTGAGCTCGCCTCGGTGAGGAGCAAGGTGCCGGTGGAGAATTCGAAGGCCGCGAGGCCGACCTTGCCGGGGATGCGTGCGCCGCGCGGCCGCCAACGGAAACGGCCGGCGATCATCAGGTGGAAGACGAGGAAGCGCTCGCCCTCGAGCGCGATGACGATGCGCTTGCCGAGCCGCCGGACGGCGACGACGCGTGTGCCGACGACGGCGGCGAGCGCCGGCTCGACGGTGCGCAGCAGAAAGGGGCTGCCGAGCCGGACGCGCTCGAGGACCTGGCCGACGATGCGCGGCGCCAGGCACTCGAGATAGAGCTCGACGTCCGGCAGCTCGGGCATGCCGTCAGCGCGTCGCGAGGGACGTCGGCGGCTGCTCGTCGTAGCGATACGGCATCACCACCCACAGCGCGAGATAGATGATGATGCCGACGCCGCCGCCGAGCAGCGCGCTCAAGAGAAACGCCAAGCGGATGATCGTCACCGAGATGGCGAACTGGTCGGCGAGGCCGGCGCAGACGCCAGCGACCATCTTGCCCTCGCGGCGACGGTACCAGGTGCGCGAGAGCGCGGTGCCGGTCTCGACGAGACTGCCGCAATAGCGGCACTTCACCGCCTCGGCGCGGATCTCCTCGGCGCAGTACGGGCAATGCTTGGTCATGTCAGCCATGCGTTTCCTCGCGTCGCAGCCGTACCTGGCGCTCGGCGAGGAGCGGGATGGCTCCGTAGGCGAGCGTCAGCAGCACGGCGAGCAGCGTCGTGTAGTTGAAAACGAAGTACAAGCTCAGTGCCGCCGGGAAGACGGCGCGGAGCGCGTCGTATGCGGCGCGCACGAGATACCCATCGACGAGCAGCAGGAGCGGAAGGGGAAGCACGGCGGCGGTGACGGCGCGCGCGACGGCACGCCACGTCGCCCGGCGCGCGTTTCGTGCGAGGAGCGGTGCCGCCGCCGCGCGCACCTGCGTCGCGAGCGCCGCGGACGGCGCGGGCGTGCGCGTGCCGCCGAGCGTCGTTGCGACCAGGCGGAGCCCGGCGGCCTCGGCGCGGCACAGGTCGCACCGAGCGAGGTGGCGGGCGACCTCCGGGTCGTCGCCGCGTCCGAGTGCGACGGCGACGCGCGCCTGATCGCAGCCGTCGCTCATGACTGGCCCACCGCCGGCGCCGGCTCGGCCCGGACGACCTCGCTCAAGCGCGCCAGCGCGTGATGCGTTCGGCTCTTCACGGTGCCGATCGGGCAGTCGAGGATCTCCGCCACTTCAGCCTCGGTGTAGTCGCAGTAGTAGCGTAGGACGAGGACGCTGCGCTGCGCCTCCGGCAGCGCGGTGAGCAGCCGCTCGGCGTCGAGCGCATTTTCGGTCGCCTGCGCCGTCCCGGCTCCGAGCGCCGGGCGCTCGATCGTCAGCGGATCTACCGGATCGGGCGGCGGACGTCGCCGCTGATCGCGACAGAGATTGAGCGCGATCTGGAAGAGCCAGGTCGAGAAGCGTCGTGTGGGGTCGAAGCGAGGGGCCGCGCTCACCACCCGCAACCACGTCTCCTGGAATCGATCCTCCACGTCGCGCACCCCGCCATGGCGGAAGAGGAACTGGTAGAGCGGCCGCTCGTAGCGCCGGTAGAGGCCGTCGAGCGCGTGCCCGTCGCCCGCCGCCACCGCCGCGATCAGCTCCGCGTCGCTCGCCATGAGTCGCCGCGATCATCTCTATCACGAGGACAGACGTTCGACGGGGAACGTGCCGGTCGGCGCCGCGGCGGCGTTGCCGTCCTCGCGCCGGCCGCGCTCGGTGCCGCGGCCCGTCCCGCCCGGACGATGGCCGATCAGGTGATCGAGGAGGTCGCGTGCGAGGGCGAGGGCGTGCGTGAGCGGCGCCTCGCCGCCGGGCGTGAACGGAATCAGCAGCCAGAGCGCGCCGTACAGCAGCGGCCCGAGTAGATGGACGAAGGTGAGGACGATGAAGCCGAGCCGCGCCGCCCCGACCGGTAGCGCGAGCGCCCGCGCCACCGCCGACGCGACGCCGGCGACGCGGCGCTCGGGATGGTCGCGATACCAGCGCTCGAGATCGAGCGCGGTTACGCGGCTCCGGCAATAGCGGCAGCGGGTCGCTGCGGCCCGGATCTCTTCGGCACAGTAGGGACAGCTGCGAACGTCTTCCATGCGGTGACCCTCCTGCACGGTGATACGCGCGAGGAGGGGCGAAGGTTCACCCGCGTTGGATGGTCGTCAGCGATCGAGGAGCTCGACGCGCTCGGCGGCCTCGAACCCGCGCCGGACCGCCTGGTAGTCCGACGCCGTGAACGGCCGATACGCGCTGTCGCCACGCGTCCGCCAGAAGATCGGGGCGTCGGGCAGCCGGCGCCGGCAGAAGTGCAGCGCCTTCAAGTTGCGGACGAGGATCTTCTGCGTGCCGGTGAACTCGAAGTCGTCGACCAGGCGCACGAAATCGGGAAACCACTTGCGATCCATGCTACCGCCGGTCACTTGCGTCTCGCAGTAATCGAAGAAGCCCTTCGGGTCGAAGCGCGCCCCGTCCTTGAGTCGGATGGCGGCCATCACGAGCTCGTCCGACACCGCGCACGGCACGCCGTAGACGGCTGCGAGCGCGACGTCAGGATGCTCGGAGAGCAGGCGCGCGATCTGCGCCGCCGAGAAGTTCTCGCCGTCCTTGCGGATCCAGTCGTCGGTGCGACCGTCGAAGTAGAGGTAGCGCTTGCCGTCGAGCACGACCATGTGGCCGAGGTCGCCCGAGTGGTAGACGCCGTCGCGGTATTTGGAGCTGTTGGCGTCCGGGTTCTCGAAGTAGCCCTGAAAGAGGCCGGTGTCGGCGGCGACGCGGCAGATCTCGCCGACCGCCTCGGCGTAGTTGGTGATCTTGCCGTCGGTGTCGAGCGCCGCGGGCGGGCACTCCTTGCCGCGCTCGTTCAGGATCTGCACCGCCGGATCGGTGACCTCGCCGACGCTGCCGCGCGGATCGCCCTTGCGGCGGAAGGTGCTGATCGCCGCCTCGGTGGAGCCGTAGAGCTCGTACATGTCCTCGAGGCCGAGCCAGCGAACGAAGCGGTCGATGTCCGCCGGCGACGCGCCGTTGCCGATGGCGTAGCGCAGATGGTTGTCCGGATGGTTCGCGACCTCGGCGAGGATGCGTGCCTCGTCGCCGTTGTACTGCTTCTCGAGCGCGGCGAGGACGTAGTGGACCGGCTCGCCGACGTAGTTCCAATACGTGACGCCGTAGCGCAGGACGTCGGGGACGAACCTGCTGGCGCTGAAGCGCTCGTTCACACCGACCGCGCCGCCCACCCAGAAGGCGGGCATGAGGCCGACGAAGACCGAGTTGGAGTGGAAGAGCGGCATGCAGGTGTAACCGACGTCGTCGGGGCCGAGCTCGAGCTGCGTCGAGACGCCGAGACCGGTCGCGAGGAGCTTCAGATGATTGTTGTTGATGCCCTTCGGGAGGCCGGTCGTCCCCGAGGTGTAGATGACCATGAGGTTCGTCGTGCCTTCGACCTCGACGTTCGGGGCGTCGAGCGAGACGCCCTCGGGCGCGACCTCGGCGGCGACTGCGGCGGTGAAATCGCTGCCGGCGGGAACGGGGCCGCCACCCGTGCGCAGGACGAGAACGTTCTCGGGCGCCACGCTCGTCAGCCGGCCGCGGACGCGCTCGAGCTCGGGGAGAAAGCGCTCGTCGACCACCAGCAGGCGCGCGCGCGCGTGATTGATGACCCCGGCGAGCGCCTCACCGCGCAGCCCCGTGTTGACGCCGAAGAGCGTGAGGCCGCCATAGGCGCAGCCGCCGAAGAGCGCGACCAGCTCGAGATGATTTTCGAGGAGGATCGCAACGTGTCCCGGCTTCGTGTCGTCGATCGGCCCCAGGCGGCGCCGCAAGAAGTGCGCCGCCCGGACGGATTCGTCACGAAAGCGGCGATACGTCCAGGCGCGGTCTCCTTGGCGGAGGAAGACCTTGTGCTCGGTGAACGGGTGCGTGGCGCGGGCCTCGATCTGCGCGCACACGGTCAGCGGGGCATTGAAGCTCGGACGGGAAGCGGTCACACGATCCTCCTTGACGCCGCAAGGTTGAAACCGTTCTTTACTGCGAGAGCATGCGCGATGACCAGACCTGTGCCGAGCGCTCGATGCGCCTACGGTTGGCTCAGCTCATCGTCGATCACGGCCTGGAAGCTCTCGAAGGGTTGCGCGCCCATCAGGGCGCGGCCGTTGATCATGAAGCTCGGCGTGCCGGAGACGGCGAGGGCCTGCGCCTCGTCGGCGTGCGCCTTCACGGCGGGGAGCGTCTCCTTGCCGTCGAAGCAGGCGTCGAAGACTGCGAGGTCGACGTCCGATCCAGCGAGAAAAGCGTGCGCCTTCTCGCGCAGATTCGCCGGGCCGATCGTCGACTGGTTCTCGAAGAGACCGCGGTACACTTTCCAGAACGCGTCCGCTCCCTGGTTCCGCGCGCACTCGGCGGCGACCGCAGCGGCTTCGGCCCACGGGTGCATCGAAAGCGGGTAGTGCTTGTATGCGAAGCGAACGTCCTTGCCATACTGCGCGAGCACCTGCTCCTCGATCACGTGGTAGGCGCGTCCCGAGAACGGGCACTGGAAGTCGCCGTACTCGACGATCGTCACCGCCGCGTCCGCCGGCCCGCGTACGGGCACGTCGACCAGCGAGATCATCTTCTGCACACGCGCGAACGGGTTCTGCGTCACGTCCTCGAGGGGTGCGAAGCTCGCCCACGTTCCGTCGGCTGACGTCGTGAAGGGCTGGCGGTCCAGCCCGACTCCCACGACGAGTGTCCCCTCGAACACGCCGGAGACCGCGCTCGGACGCAGGTCGACGACGCGCACGACGACGCTCGGAGCGATCTTTGCCTTTCTGCGGTAGTAGCGGACGAGGCGATCGGTGTCCGGGAGCGTCGGCTCGGGGCCGGGTGCTTCGGTCTGAAGCGTCGGCGACTCGGGCACCTGCGACGCCGATGCGACCGAACGTTCGGCTTTGGGCGGCGGCGCCGGTGCGACCCGCGCGCATGCAGCGACGAGGCAGAGCATCGCTGTGGCGAGCAGGCATGCGCACGCGCTCTTCATCGGCCCACGCGACTACGTCCAAAGGCCGGTGTCGCACAAGCGCGGTGTGCGGCGCGGTCGGTCAGCCGGCGACGCGAACGCCACCGCTGGCGCCCGATTCCACATCGATCGGCCACACGCGTCGTGCCGCCGGCGCGCGCACGGTGAGGTATCCGATCCCGCCGATCAGCATCGTCAGCACCGTCGCCGCCGCGGCGGCGAGGCGCGCCCCCGCCGCCGCGTCGACGTAGACCCACGACGCCGCGACCGCCACCAGCGCCGCGAGGCCGACGCTCACCAGCATCGCCCCGATCCGCAGCCCTCGGGGCAGACCGGCCTCGCCAGCGGCGAGGCGCTCCCACAAGATCTGCTCGCGCCGCCAGTAGGTGTAGATCACCGGGATGATCTCGAGCGTGAGGAAGGCGGACGTCAGCAGGCCGCCCACCATCGGTGCCGCGATGCGCTTCATGACGTCGGCGCCCGACCCGGTCGCCCAGAGGAGCGGGACGAGGCCGGTCAGCATGGTGGCGACCGTCATCAGCTTCGGGCGCACGCGCATCACGGTGCCTTCCATGTGCGCCCAGATGATGTCGTTCAAGTCGCGGATCTTGCCGGCGCGCTTGCGACGCTCGTAGGCGTGGTCGATGTAGACGATCATCACGATCCCGGTCTGCGCCGCGAGCCCGGCGAGCGCGATGACCCCCACCCACACCGCCGTCGACAGCCGATAGTCGAGAAGCCACAGCAGCCACACGCTGCCGACGAGGGCGAAGGGGATCGAGAGCAGCACGATCAGCACTTCCACGAAGTTCCGGAAGTGCAGGTAGAGGAGGAGCACGATCACGACGATCGTCAGCGGCACGACGATCTTCATGCGCGCGACCATCTGCTGCAGCAGTTCGTACTGGCCGGTCCACTTGAGGAAGTAGCCCGGCGCGATGTGGAGGTCGCCGCGCGCGACCGCGTCGGCAACGACCTCCTTCGCCTCGTTCACGTAGCCACCGATGTCGCGGCTCGCGTCGACGTCGACGTACACGTAGCCGACGAGGAGCCCGCCCTCGTCGCGCACCATCGGTGGACCGCCGGCGATACGAACGTCCGCGACCTGTCCGAGCGGGATCGAGGCGCGCTCGGTTGGTGCCGCGCCGCGCATCGGCGCGCCCGCGGGCGCGGCGTTGCCGACGGGCACCAGCACGCGGCGGAGCCCGTCCAGGTCGCTGCGCAAGTCTTGCGGGTAGCGGACGTTGATCGAGAAACGGTTCCGTCCTTCGATCGTGGTACCGATCGGCGCGCCACCGATCGCGGCCTCGACGGTGCGCTCGACGTCGCCGACGGTGAGGCCGTAGCGCGCCAGCGCGGCGCGATCGGGAACGACGTCGAGGTAGAGGCCGCCGAGGTTGCGCTCGTAGAGCACGCTACGCGTGCCACGGATGGGCGCGATCAGATGCTCGAGGGCGGTGCCGACGCGCTCGAGCTCGGCGAGGTCGCTGCCGAAGATCTTGATGCCGATCGGCGTGCGGATTCCCGTCGTCAGCATGTCGACGCGCGTCTTGATCGGCATCGTCCAGGCGTTGGTCCAGCCGGGGAACTGCATGGCGCGGTTCATCTCCGCGGCGAGCTCCTCGGCGGAGATCGGACGCTCCTCGGGCCAGACCGGGCGTAGCGCACGCGCCATCCATGCCGGCGCCCACGACGAGTACCAGCGGTCGCGATGGACGCGGCGCCACGTGTCCACGGGCCGCAAACGCACGGTGGTCTCGATCATCGTGATCGGCGCCGGGTCGGTCGGCGTCTTGGCGCGCCCGAGCTTGCCGAAGACGCTCTCGACCTCGGGGAAGCTCTTGAGGACGCGGTCCTGGTGCTGGAGCTGTGTCTTCGCCTGCTCGATCGAGATGTTCGGAAACGTGATCGGCATGTAGAGCATGTCGCCCTCGTTGAGCGGCGGCATGAACTCGTGGCCGAGCGAGAGCGCGAGCGGTACCGCCGAGGCGAGTGCGAAGAGGCCGATCGCGATCGTCGACAGGGGATTGCGCAGCGCCACGTACACGAAGGGACGGTAGACGCGGATGATGGCGCGCGACACCGGGTGGCGCCGCTCGGGGAAGATGCGGCCGCGGATGAGGACGTCACGGAGGGCGGGCGCGAACGTGATCGACAGCAACGCCGCCGCCAACATCACGAAGGTCTTGGTGTAGGCGAGCGGCTTGAAGAGTCGGCCCGCCTGGCCGTTCAGTGCGAAGACCGGCAGGAACGCGACCGCGATGATGAGCAGTGAGAAGAAGATCGCGGGCGTCACCTCCTTCGCCGCCTCGGCGAGCAGTTGGTGGCGATCGGCGCCGGGCGGCGCGTGCTCGAGCTTCTTGTGCGACGCCTCGATCATGACGATCTCGGCGTCGACGGTGGCGCCGATCGCGATCGCGATGCCGCCGAGGCTCATGATCGTCGACGGGATGCCGAGGAGGACCATCGGGATGAACGCCAGCGCGACGCTCACCGGCAGCGAGAGGATCGGCAGCAGCGAGCTGCGGAGATGGAGGAGGAAGAGGATGATCACCAGGCTCACCACCACCGCCTCTTCCACGAGCGCGTGCCGGAGCGTGTCGATGGAGCGCTCGATCAACCCCGAGCGGTCGTAGGCGATCGCCACCTCGACGCCGGGCGGGAAGCTCGGCTGCAGCTCGGCGAGCTTCTGCTTGACGCGCGCGATGACGTCGAGCGCGTTCTCGCCGTAGCGCATGACGACGATCGCGCCCACGGCTTCGCCCTCGCCGTTCCAGTCGAGCGCGCCGCGACGGATGTCGGGGCCGAAGCGCACGCTGCCGACGTCGCGCACGAGGATCGGCGTGCCGCCCGGCCCGCGCGCGCGCAGCGCGACCTGCTCGATGTCGGCGAGGCTCTGCACGTAGCCGCGCCCACGCACGTAGTACTCGCGGCCGGAGAGCTCGACGACGCGCCCACCGACGTCGTTGTTGGAGTCGCGGATGGCGGCGATCACGTCCTCGAGCGTGACCTCGTAGGCGCGTAGGCGGTCGGGATCGACCGTCACTTGGTACTGCTTCTCGTAGCCGCCGAGGCTCGCGACCTCGGCGACACCCGGGACGGCGCCGAGCGCGTAGCGCAAGGTGAAGTCCTGGAAGGTGCGCAGCTCCTCGAGCCCATGTGTGCCGCCGTGGTCGACGAGCGTGTACTGAAACACCCAGCCGATGCCGGTCGCATCCGGACCGATGACCGGGTTCGCGTCTTCAGGGAGCCGGCCGCGGATGCCGTTCATGTACTCGAGGACGCGGCTCCGCGCCCAGTAGACATCGGTGCCTTCCTCGAAGAGCACGTAGATGAACGACATCCCGAACATCGAGGTGCCGCGGACGCTGGTGACGTGCGGCGCCGATACCAACGCCGAGACGATCGGGTAGGTGACCTGGTCCTCGACCAAGGTCGGGCTCCGCCCCATCCATTCGGTGAACACGATGACCTGAGGATCGGAGAGGTCGGGGATGGCGTCGAGCTCGACGTGGCGGATCGACCACACCGCGACGGCGAGCGCGAAGGCGACGCCGAAGAGCACGAGGAAGCGGTTGCGGGCGCAGAACTCGATGATCCGTTCGACCATGGTGCGCCTCACCGCCACGGCTGCGGGATCGCCCGCTTGCAGTCGTCTTCCATACCACCCATGCCGCGATGCTGGATCTCGCAGGCGCGGCAGGCGTCGTACTTCTCCGGGAAGCGCGCGCGGTCGAAGTCGCGGTCGCAGGAGGACGGCGGCGGCGCGCCGCCACTGCCTATGCCGCTGATCGCGGCGCGCAGCCGGCTTTCGGAGTCGACGAGGAAGTTGGCGCTGGTGACGACGACCTCGCCCTCGGCGAGCCCCTCCTCGATCGCGACGCGGTCGCCGGCCCGGGCTCCGAGGCGCACGCGGCGTGGGTCGAAGCGGCCGCCCCCGCGCGCGAGGAAGACGTACGCCATCTCGCCGGTGTCGACGACGGCCTCGCGTGCGACGACGAGCGCCTCGGTGCGCGGCAACGCCAGGACCACGTCACCGTACATCCCCGGCCGCAGTCGAAGGTCCGGGTTGGGGAACACGACGCGCAGCCGCAGCGTGCGCGTCGCCGCGTCGAGCGTCGGGTAGACGTAGTCGACCCGGCCGTTGAACGTCGCACCCGGATAGGCGGCGAGTGCGAGCGTCGCCGGGGCGCCGGTCGCGACGCGCGCCAGCTCCGTCTCGTACACCTCGGCGAGCACCCAGACGGTCGAGAGGTCGGCGATCTGAAAGAGCGTCGTCTCGGGCTCGACGTAGGCGCCTTGGAGCGCCGCCTTCTCGAGCACGTAACCGTCGCTCGGCGCGCGCAACGGCACGGCCGGGAGCGGCGTGCCGGTGCGTTCGATGGTGCGGATATCCTCGGGGGCGACGCCGAAGAGCTCGAGGCGGCGGCGCGCGCCGTCGACGAGCGACGTCTGCAGGCTGGCGCTCGTGGATCCCGTGGCGGCAGCGACGCCGCCTTGATCGGCGCTCGACCAGTGGCGCGCGTTCAGGAACTCCTGCTGCGTCGTGAGCAGCGCCGGGCTGTAGATCATCGCCAGCACCTCCCCGCGGCGCACGCGCTCGCCGGTGCGCGCGACGCGCAGCTCCTGGATCCAGCCGGCGAAGCGGGTGTGGACCTGCACGACCGCCGCCTCGTCGGCGGCGACGTAGCCGACGGTACGCAGCTCGGCCGTGAGCGCTTCCCGTCCGACGCGCGCGGTGCGGATCCCCATCAGCTGGACGCGCTCGGAAGAGAGCGTCACCGGTGCGAGTCCCGGCACGGACGCGTCGGCAGGTATCGGTGCCGCCGCGTCCGCGCTCGCCGCGTCGGCGGCGGCGCCGGCAGCTTCGCGCGGCACTAGCGTCATGCTGCAGATCGAACACTCGCCGGGATGGTCCTGCACGACGGACGGATGCATCGGGCAATAGTATTGAACGGCGGCGGTCGACGCGCCGGGACGTGAGAGCACGCCGGTGTAGCGCAGCAGCGAGGCCGCCGCGAGCATCGCCATTAGAACCACCAGCGTCCAGCGGACGAGTGCCATCGTGCGCACACCGGCCGGCGCGGCCTCCTCGCCCTCGGGGAGGTCGGTATCGTGCGGATCGCGTAGGTCGCTCATCGCTCCGCTCCTTGGTCGTGGTCGGACGCAGCGTCGGACGCGGTGGCCGCGTCGTTGCGAGCCAACTCGACGCCGACGGCGCGCTTGAGGTCGGCGTAGGCGCGCTCGAAGTCCGCCGCCGCGCGCACGTGCTCGAGGTGCGTCGACTCGATCGTGCGCACGCTGTCGAGCAGCGAGAGGAAGTCGACTTGGTTCGTGGCGTACGCGTTCTCGGTGGCGGCGAGCGTCTGCTCCGCCTGCGGAAGGTGGAGGTTGCGGTAGAGCTCGTGCTGCTCGACGGCGGTACGCACACGCAGGTAGGCCTGGCGGACCTCGCGCCGAACGGCGTCCTCGAGGCGCCGCAGCTCGGCCTCCGCCTCGGCGCGCCGGGCGCGCGCCTCGGCGAGCGCGGCGTCGTACTTCGCCTTGTAGGCGAGCGGAATCGAGAGCGACAGCATGGCACCGAAACCGTCGGGGGCGTCGTGGTTGACGAAGCGGCCGGCCGACGCCTCGAAGTCGGGAAGGTAGTCGAGGCGCGCCAGACGTACCGCGTCGTCCTCGCGGGCGACGACGGCGCGCTGCGCGCCGAGCTCCGGGCGCGACGCGAGCGCGTGCGCGACGAGCGCGGTCGGGTCCGCGGTGAGTCGCGGCGGGGCCGGGTCCTCGGGGCGCCCGAGCGGGTCCTCCGGGGCGCGGCTCAAGAGCGCGTTCAGCTCGGCGCGCGCGCTCTCGAGCGCCAGCGCCTCAGTGGTCACCTTGCTCTGGAGGTGGGTCAGCTCGACGTGCGCCCGCAGCACGTCGGGCTGCGTCGCCGCGCCGGCAGCGTAGCGATCGGCGGTGGCGCGCGCGAGGCGCTCCACCAGGGCGCGATCACGTGCGTAGATGTCCTGGTTCTGGTGCGCCTGCCAGAGGTCGTAGTACGCGCGCGTGACGGCGGTCGTGACCTCGAGCGCAGCGGTGTCGACGGCGCGCGCGGCGGCATCGGCGTCGTGTGCGGCGATCGTTCCGGCGAGCGTGCGCTTCCCGGGAAAGGGGATGCGCTGCGAGAGCCGGATGATGTTGTTGTCGGCGCGGTCGATCGCGAACGAGTT
>JBGOSW010000140.1:0-11897 GCA_041476145.1 Binatia bacterium | reverse complement strand
CGGTCGACATCGTCGTCGGCACGCACCGCCTGTTGCAAAAGGACGTGCAGGTGCAGCGACTCGGCCTCCTCGTCATCGACGAGGAGCACCGCTTCGGCGTGCGCGACAAGGAACGCATCAAGGCGCTCCGGGCGCTGGTGCACGTCCTCACGCTCACCGCGACGCCGATCCCGCGCACGCTGCAGATGGCGCTCTCGGGCATTCGCGACCTCTCGGTCATCGAGAGCCCTCCGCAAGACAGGCTGGCGATCCGCACCTACGTCACCCGCGCCGAGGACCACGTGGTGCGGGACGCGATGCTGCGCGAGATCCGCCGCGGCGGGCAGGTGTTCTTCGTCCACAACCGCGTCGAGTCGATCGACCGGCAGGCGGCGCACCTGCGCGAGCTCGTGCCCGAAGCGACGATCGTCGTCGCACACGGGCAGATGGGCGAGCGCCAGCTCGAGCAGGTGATGGACGACTTCATGCACGTACGCGCCAACGTGCTGGTCTGCTCGGCGATCATCGAATCCGGCCTCGACATCCCGCGCGCCAACACGATCGTCATCAACCGCGCCGACACCTTCGGCCTGGCGCAGCTCTACCAGTTGCGCGGCCGCGTCGGACGCTCGAACCTGCGTGCCTACGCGTACCTGCTCATTCCCGGCGAGCACCTGATCGGCAAGGACGCCCACAAGCGTCTCCAGGCGCTCCAGGAGCTCGACGAGCTCGGCGGTGGATTCCGGCTCGCGGCGCACGACCTCGAGATCCGCGGCGCCGGCAACATGCTCGGCAAGCAGCAGTCGGGCCACATCACCGCCGTCGGCTTCGAGCTCTACACGCAGATGATGGAGGAGGCGGTGCGCGAGGTGCGCGGCGAGACCCTGACCGCCGAGGTGGAGCCGGAGATTCAGCTCGGCATTCCCGCGTACATCCCCGACTCCTACGTCGAGGACGTGAACCAGCGACTCATCCTCTACAAGCGCCTCGCCGGCGCCCGGCGCGGCGACGACGTCACGGCGATCGCCGACGAGATGCAGGACCGCTTCGGCCCGCTGCCGCCCTTGGTGGACACCCTCCTGCGCGTCATGGACCTGCGACGAGCGCTGAAAGACCTGCTGGTGACGGCAGCGCGGGTGCGCGGCGAGATGGTGGTGCTCGAATTCCATCCCGAGACGCCCGTCCGGGCCGACACGCTCTTCGCACTCGCACGCGAAGAGAAGGGCCGCGTGCAGCTTTTCCCCGATTCCCGCCTCGGGTATCGTCCGGTGGAGCGCGACGCGGACGGATTGATCGCCGAGCTGAAGGCGCTGTGCGGGAGATTGGTATGACACGTGGGTGGCGAAGCGTAGTGTGGATGACGGTGTTGGGCGCGGTCGCGGCGATCGGCGGCGCGCCCGTGCTCGCGCCCGCGCGGACGACCCCGCGGCGGGCCGCGGCGAAGGCTCCGGCGGTGGAGCCGACGGCGAAGAACGCCGCCCCCGACCCGACGCTCCTCGCCCCCGAGGTCGTGGACCGCATCGTCGCCACCATCGACGGCGAGCCCGTGACGCTCTTCGAGCTGCACGCGTTCGCGGATCAGGTGCGCCAGAAGGGAGGCGCGGCCGGCGACGTTCCCGGGGACGACCGGGCGATGCTCGACGAGCTCGTCCTCGAGAAGATCGTGCACAAGCAGATCCAAGAGCAGGGCGTCGCCGCGACCGATCAGCAGATCGACGCCTACATCGAGTCGATCAAGGAGCGGAACAAGCTCGACGACGCGCAGCTCAAGCAGGCGCTGGTGCAACAGGGACTCACCTGGGAGGCGTACCGCGCCCAGGTGCGCACCGACATCGAGCGCGCGGCGCTGATCAACAAAGAGATCCGCAACAAGGTGAACGTCTCCCCCGAGGAGGTCGAGCGCTACTACAAAGAACACCTCGACGACTACGGGATGCCCGAGAAGGCGCACGTCCGGCTGATCACGTTCCTCGTGCCGTCGGGCGCGACACCCGAGCAGAAGGCGACGATTCGCGCCGAAGCGGAGCGCGTACGCAAGGAGGCCGCCGGCGGCAAGGACTTCGCCGCGCTCGCGAAGGCGCACTCGCAGGGTCCCGCCGTCGACGCGGGCGGCGACATCGGCGAGATCGCACGCGGACAGATGCAAGCGGAGTTCGAGAAGGCGGCATTCGCGCTCAAGCCGGGTGAGGTGAGCGACGTCATCGAGACCGACAGCGGCTACCACATCCTCAAGGTGGAGCAGCGCTCGGGCGAGGCGCACAAGCCGCTCGCCGACGTCTCCGCCGACATCCGCGAGAAGCTCTACCGGGAGACCATGGAAGAGCGATACGACCGCTGGTTGAAACAAGACTTGCGCGCGAAATATCACGTCGAGATCCTGCTGTGACACCCCGCCTCGGCATCACGCTCGGGGATCCCGCGGGCGTCGGCCCCGAGGTCGTGGTGAAGGCGCTGGCGCGTCCCGACGTTCGCGCCGTCTGCCGCCCGATCGTGATCGGCGACCGTGAGACCCTTCGCGAGACGGCGGCGCGTTGCGGGGAACGGCTGGCCCTCGAGGTCCTCGACGAGGCGAAGCTCGCGGCCGAGCGGCGCAGTGTTGCGGCGCTGCTGCCGGTGTCGACGCTCGGCGCGCGCGCGCGGCGTCCCGGACGGCCCACGATCGAGGGCGGGCGGGCATCCTATCGGTATGTCGAGACCGCGGCGCGGCTCGCCATGGCCGGCACCGTCGACGCGATCGTCACCGCGCCGATCAACAAGGCGTCGGTGACGCGCGCCGGCTTTCCGATCAGCGGTCACACCGAGCTGCTGCGCGAGCTAACCGGCGCGCCCGAGGTGCGCATGATGCTCGCGGGCGAGCGCCTCCGCGTCGTCCTCGTCACCATGCACCTCGCGCTCGCGGCGGTGCCGCGCGCCCTCGACGTGGGCAACGTCACGCGGACGATCCTGATCGCCGACGAGCACCTCCGCCGCTACCATCGCCTGCCGCGGCCGCGGCTCGCCGTCGCGGGTTTGAACCCCCACGCCGGGGAAGGCGGACTCTTCGGTAGCGAAGAAGCGAAGATCATCGCGCCGGCGGTGCGCCGCGCGTGCCGCGCCGGTGTGCGCGCCAGCGGCCCATATCCCGCCGACTCGCTCTTCTTCCGCGCCGTGAGCGGCGAGTTCGACGCCGTGATCGCGATGTACCACGATCAGGGACTGATCCCGCTCAAGCTCTTGCACTTCCACGACGGCGTGAACGTCACGATGGGTCTGCCGATCCTGCGTACCTCGCCGGATCACGGCACCGCCTACGACATCGCGGGCACCGGCGCCGCCGATCCGGGCAGCATGGCGGCGGCGATTCTCCTCGCCGCGCGCATGGTCGACGCGGCGACCCCAGCTCGACGGCTCACAAGAGCGCGCCTCGCCGGCGCGCGACGGAGACAGGTACGATGAATCCAGCGATCTTCCGAGAATACGACATCCGCGGGGTCGCCGACCGCGATTACGACGCCGACTTCGCGCGCCAGCTCGGCCTCGCGTACGCCGCGTTCGTCGCTGCGCGCGGCGTCCGGCGCGTCGCCATCGGGCGCGACTGCCGTCTCACCTCCGACAAGTATGCCGACGCCGTGAAAGACGGCTTCAGGACCGCGGGTCTCGACGTCGTCGACATCGGCATGTGTCCGACGCCGCTCGTCTACTTCTCGCTCTTCCACCTCGAGATCGACGGCGCCATCCAGATAACGGGCAGCCACAATCCTCCCGACCAGAACGGCTTCAAGATCTGCGTCGGCAAGACGACGATCCACGGAGAGGACATTCAAGAGCTCCGTCGGATCATCGAGGCCGGCCGGTTTCCGAGCGCCGCGGCGCGCGGCAAGGAGGAGCGGTACAAGATCATTCCGGCGTATCAAGAGCATCTGATTCGTCAGTTCGGCACGTTGCCGCGCCGCTTGAAGATCGTCGTCGACTCCGGGAACGGCACCGCCGGTCCGGTCGCGCCCCGCATCGTCGAGGCGATGGGATGCGATACGCACGCGATCTTCTCCGAGCCCGACGGACGGTTTCCCAACCACCATCCCGATCCGACCGTCGAGGAGAACGTGCGCGATCTGATCGCCACCGTACGCGCCGACGGCGCCGACCTCGGCATCGCCTTCGACGGCGACGCCGACCGCGTCGGGCTCGTCGATCACACCGGGCGCATCTATTGGGGCGACGAGATGCTCATCATCTTCGAGCGCGACATTCTTTCCCGCCAGCCCGGCGCGGTGATCGTCTCCGAGGTCAAGTGCTCGCAGCGGCTCTACGACGACATCGAGAAGCGCGGCGGTCACGGCATCATGTGGAAGGCCGGCCACTCTCTCCTGAAGGCGAAGATGAAGGAGACGCACGCCGCGCTCGGCGGCGAGATGAGCGGCCACATCTTCTTCGCCGATCGCTACTTCGGCTACGACGACGCGATCTACGCCGCCTGTCGCATGCTCGAGATCGTAGCGCGCGCCGGCCGCCCGCTCGCCGACCTCCTCGCAGACCTGCCGCCGGCGGTGAACACGCCCGAGATCCGCGTCGATTGTCCCGACGCGCTCAAGTTCTCGATCGCCGAGAAGGCGAAGGAGCGCTTCCGCAAAGCCGGCTACGACATCATCGACGTCGACGGCGTGCGCGTGAAGTTCCCCGAGGGCTGGGGATTGATCCGCGCCTCCAACACGCAGCCGGTGCTCGTCATGCGTTTCGAGGCGAGCACACCGGAGAAGCTCGCTGAGTATCGCGGTATCGTCGAGCGTATGCTCGACGAGGTGAAGCACGAGGTCGGCGCCTGAGACCGCTGCGAGAGGACGGCGAGGGCCGAGTTCGGCGGCGGCCCTCAGGGCGAGCAATCACCGCTTCCTGAATCGCCAACACCGTCGGAGCTGATGGGAACGAATGTCCAGTCGTATCCTGTTTCGTGGAGCGTGAGAAACAGCACGCCGAATTCAGCGTTGCTCACCGCCTCGAAACTTCCGTGATCTTTGTCCAGATCCTTCCCTCCGGTTCCGACAATGAATTCCCTGATTCCCGAGGGATCAGACTGTCCGGTGATGTTTTGAGGTCGAAGTCGTCCATATATGTGACGATGTCCGGAGAGAAAAATATCCGCTCTTGCTTGGTACAGCAGGGGCGCATACGCTCGATACGGTTTTCTGATCGGCCTCCCTTGATATGAAAACATGGGATGATGTGCATACGCCAATATGCATTGCGCAGGATGCGCGGCAAGATCGGCGGCCAACCACAGTGCCTGCGGGCTACCCGCGTCGCACCCTCCCACTTTTTTACAAGTGGAATTGAGAGCTACGATATGCCAACTGCCGACGTCGAAGCTGTAGTATCCCTTGAGGGGATCTCCGGCCTTGGCGCCAAAAAACGCATAGTAGCCTCGAGCTCCGGGGGTGCCGTATTCATGGTTTCCGGGAACGGGATGGGTCAGATCGAATAGATCAGTTTGTCCCCATGAGAGAGCGTATGATCGAAGATAATCGTCCAAGCCGCCTTTTGGGTACTGGTTGTCTCCCAGTGGGAGAATCGCCGCCAGGGGGCCTTCGCTCTCTAACAACTGTGACGTTGCCAGCATTTGGCATTTGTGTGGTGCGCCGAGACCGTTGTTGAAATATCTGGTGGCCGGGCGACAGGCGATATCGCCCGCCGCGGCAATGATGGGGTCCGCAAGAGCCGGAGTTGTCGGGATGACGAGAAGGGTTACGGCGAGCGCGATCCGGATTGATTTGGTCATGCTGCACCTCCCGTGGCACTCCCTTCCTCGAGTAGCACCAAGGGCGGTGAAGGTAAAGTTTGGGCCGGGGTGCTCCCCTGCTTCAGGCCCGCTCCAGCGGGGCGAGCTCGACGCCGGATTTCTCCAGCATTGCGCGGACCGCGCGCGCCATGGCGACGGCGTCGGGGTTGTCGCCGTGTACGCAGATCGTGTCGATGGCGACGGGCACGCGCTTGCCGGTGACCGAGATTACCGCGCGCTCCTC
Organism: Binatia bacterium; assembly: GCA_041476145.1. Taxonomy (GTDB): domain Bacteria; phylum Desulfobacterota; class Binatia; order UTPRO1; family UTPRO1; genus DP-19. Next base: position 5,922 of record JBGOSW010000140.1, on the reverse strand, counting down.
GACCATGCGCAGCACACGGGTCGCGGCCGCGGCGGCGTCGTGTAGGACGGCGCCGACTTTCTTGCGGCTCACCAACATGCCGGCGTCGTCGTAGGCGCGGTCGGCGAAGACCTCGCGCGCGAGGCGCAGGCCCGATTTCTCGCCGAGGCGCTCGATCGCGCCGCCGGGCATGACGACGAGGATCAGGTTGCGGTCGGTGCCCTTCACGGCGTCGATCACCGCCTGCGCGAGCGTGTCGTCGACCTGCGCCGCGTTGGCGAGCGCGCCGTGTGGCTTCACGTGGCGGATCTCGTGGCCGACATATCTCGCCATCTCGCGAATGGCCCCGATCTGGTAGACGATCATCTTCTCGACGTCCGCCGGATTCTCGTCGGGCAGGCGGCGGCGGCCGAAACCCCACGGATCGAAATAGCTCGGATGCGCGCCGACGTTGACGTGTTTCGCCTTGGCGATCCTGAGCGTCTCGTGCATCACCAGCGGGTCGCCGGCGTGGAAGCCGCAGGCGACGTTGGCCGAGGTGACGATGTCGAGCATCGTCGCGTCGTCGCCCATCCGGTAGACACCCCAGCTCTCGCCCATGTCGCTGTTGAGATCGACGCGCGCCATCGCTCGCCCTCCTTGGTGAGGCGGGGAGCGTAGCGTAGTTCAGTCCCCTCCACGAAGAGGAGGGGGGTGCCGCGCGCGATCTCCCCGGCGCTTCGCGCCCAGGGGTGCGGGAGGCTACATTCGGGCTCGTGTCTCCCGATTTTCGTATCCGCCCGGCCGGGGATTCCGCGCTCGTGGTCGAGTTCGAGGAGCGCATCGATCCGGCGGTGAGCGCGCGCGTGCTGGCGTTGGAGGCGGCGTTGACGGCCGATCCGCCGCCGGGCGTGCGCGAGACGCTGCCGAGCTACCGCTCGCTGTTGGTGCGCTTCGACCCGCTCGATCCCGGCGCCGAGGTGTTGGAGGCGGCGCTCGCGTTGCGCGCCGCGGTCGCGCGCGGCGGCGCGAAACCCGGGCGGTTGTGGCGCATCCCCTGTGCTTACGGTGGCGCGCACGGCGAGGATCTCGAGGGCGTCGCGCGTGCGAAGAACCTCACGCCCGACGAGGTCGTGCGCATCCACGCCACGACGCCGTGGTACGTCTACATGATCGGTTTCGCGCCCGGCGTCACCTATCTCGGCAAGCTCGACGCGCGCCTCCACATCCCGCGGCGCACGAACCCGCGTCCGCGCGTCCCCGCCGGCAGCGTGCCGATCGCGGGCCAGCAGGGGCTGATCATGTCGATCGCCATGCCCTCGGGCTGGCACCTGCTCGGCCGGACGCCGGTCCGGTTGTTCGAGCCGCGCCGCGCCGAACCGTTCCTGCTCGCGCCGGGCGACCGCGTACGCTTCGAACCGATCTCGGCGGCCGAGTACGATCGCCTCGACCGCCTCGCCGAACGCGGCGAGCTCGTCGCCGAGGTCGTGGCGTGAGCACACTCGTCGTCGTCGTCGCCGGGCCGCTGTCGACGCCGCAGGACGCCGGCCGCTTCGGCTGGCAGCGCTTCGGCGTGTCGCCGGCGGGTGCGATGGACGCGGTCGCGTACGCGGCGGCGAACGCGCTCGCCGGCAACGCGCCCGACGTCGCCGCGATCGAGATCACGTTCGCCGGTGACACGTACGAGGTCGACGCGGAGTCGGTGCGCATCGCCGTCGCCGCCGAGGCGGCGATCGTGGTCGACGGTGTGCCCGCGGTCGGTTGGCGCAGCTTCACGCTGCGCCGCCGCCAGCGCCTCGCGATCGGACCGATCGCGCGCGGCACGCGCGGCTACGTCGCCGTCGCCGGCGGCTTCGCGGTCGAGCCGCAGCTCGGCAGTCGTTCGGTGCACGCGCGCACCGGCGTCGGCGGCGCGCCGCTCGAGGCCGGCGACGCGCTGCCGCTGGTGCGCACGCGCGCGCCGGACGCGCCGGACGTGCAACTCGACGCGCTGGCGTTGCCCTACGTTCCGCCGCCGATCCGAGTCGTGCTCGGGCCGCAGGACGATCGCTTCACCGCGCGCGGGATCGCGACGTTCCTCGGCGGCGAATACCGCGTCGGCGCCGCCGCCGACCGCATGGGCTACCGACTCGAGGGGCCGGAGATCGAGCACGCCGCCGGCTTCGACACCATCTCGGACGGCATCGTGTTCGGCTCGATCCAGGTGCCGGGCACGCGCCGGCCGATCGTGCTGATGGCCGACCGCCAGACCTCGGGCGGCTATCCGAAGATCGCGACGGTGGCGAGCGCCAGCCTGCCCACGCTCGCCCAGCTCAAGCCCGGCGATGCGCTGCGCTTCAGCGCCGTGGCGCCGGCCGAGGCGCGCGAGCTGCTGCGCCGCCAGCGCGCGGCGCTGGCGCGGCTCGCGCCGACACCGGCCGTCCGCGACCCGCGGGAGCTGTCGAGCGAGGCGCTGCTGGCGTCGAATCTGATCGACGGCGTGGTTGGACCGCGTGACTGATGCGCCCGTCAACGCGCCGCTGTTCCCTCGCGGCACTCCCTGGTAGCCTCGAAGCCGATGCCCGATCGCATCGTCGTCCGCGGCGCGCGCGAGCACAACCTCAAGAACATCGACGTCGAGATCCCGCGCGAGCGCCTGGTCGTGGTGACCGGCCTCTCGGGGTCGGGGAAGTCGTCGCTCGCCTTCGACACACTCTACGCGGAAGGCCAACGCCGCTACGTCGAGTCGCTCTCGGCGTACGCGCGGCAGTTCCTCGAGCAGATGGAGAAGCCCGATGTCGACGCCATCGAGGGCCTGTCGCCGGCGATCGCGATCGAGCAGAAGACGGCGAGCAAGAACCCGCGCTCGACGATCGCCACCGTCACCGAGATCTACGATTATCTGCGGCTGCTCTATGCGCGCGCCGGAAGCGCGCACTGCCCGAGCTGCGGCAAGCCCATCCGCTCGCAGACGGTGCAGCAAGTCGTCGATCGCTTGATGGGATTTCCGGAACGGACGCGCCTCTACCTCTATGCGCCGGTGATTCGCGCCCGCAAAGGTGAGCATCGCAAGGAGCTCGAGCAGCTGCGGCAGGGAGGCTTCGTGCGCGTGCGCGTCGACGGGACGCTTCGTGAGCTCGCCGACGACATCGTGCTTGCGAAGACGGTTCCGCATACGATCGAGGTACTCGTCGATCGTCTCGTGATCCGGGCGGAAATCGAGAAACGGCTCGCCGATTCGCTCGAGGTCGCTTTCCGTCATGGCGGCGACGTCGCGCGCGTCGAGCGGCTCGGCGAGGACGACACGGTCGTCGAGGAGATGCTCTTCAGCCGACGCTTCGCGTGCGCGGATTGCGGCGTCTCGTTGCCGGAGCTGAGCCCGCGGCTGTTCTCCTTCAACAGCCCCCTCGGCGCCTGTCCGGCGTGCAACGGCCTCGGCGTCCGCACCTACTTCGATCCGGATCTGCTCGTGCCGGACGTGCGGAAGAGTCTCGCCGCCGGCGCCGTCGCCGGTGTCGACCGCAAAACCGCGGCGCGCCTCCAGGAGATCTTCGCCGCGCTCGGGCGCCGCTACGGCTTCGCCGTCGACGTGCCGTTCGCGGATCTCGCCCCGCGGGCCCGTGCGCTCGTCCTCGAGGGGACGCACGGCGAGGAGCTCGACGTCGAGTATCGCAGGGATCAGAAGCGCGACACGTTCCGACGCGCGTGGGAGGGCCTCGTTGCCTTCTTCGCCGCGCGCTACCGCAGCACCGAGTCGCCGTGGATGCGGGAGGAGCTCGAGCAGCTCATGAGCGCGCGCACCTGCGCCGCGTGCGGCGGCGCGCGCCTGCGCAAGGAAAGCCTCGCGGTCACCGTCGGTGCGAAAACACTCCCGGCCCTGTGCGCGCTCTCCGTGGGAGAGGCGCGGCGATTCTTCGAGAATCTCGCGCTCGGTCCGCAAGAAGCGGCGATCGCCCGTCTCGTCCTGAAGGAGATTCGCGAACGGCTCGAATTTCTCGCGCGTGTTGGGCTCGACTATCTCTCCCTCGATCGTCCGAGCGCGACGCTCTCGGGCGGGGAAGGACAGCGCATTCGGCTCGCGACGCAGATCGGCTCGGGACTGAGCGGTGTGCTCTACATTCTCGACGAGCCGTCGATCGGTCTCCACCAGCGCGACAACGCCCGCCTGCTGGCGACGCTCGAACGCTTGCGCGACCTCGGCAACACGGTCCTCGTCGTCGAGCACGACCGCGACACCATGCTCGCCGCCGACCACCTGATCGACATGGGTCCGGGCGCCGGCGTCCACGGCGGCGAGATCGTCGCCGAGGGGACGCCGCAGGCGGTGATGGAAAACCCACGCTCGCTCACGGGCCGCTATCTCGCGGGTGAGCTCGAGATCCCGGTACCGCGCAAGCGTCGCACGGGCCGGAAGTGGAGCCTCACGCTCCGCGGCGCGCGCGAGCACAATCTGCGCAACGTCACGCTCGAGATCCCGCTCGGGGCGATCACGTGCGTCACCGGTGTCTCGGGCTCGGGCAAGAGCTCGCTCGTCATCGACACCCTCTATCGCGCGCTCGCGCAGCGCCTCTCCGGCAGCCGCGAGCGCGCCGGCGCCCACGACGAGCTCATCGGCTGGCAGCTGCTCGACAAGGTTATCGACGTCGATCAGGCGCCGATCGGACGCACACCACGCTCGAACCCGGCGACGTACACGGGCCTCTTCGCGCACATCCGAGACGTCTTCGCGCAGCTTCCGGAGGCGCGTGCGCGGGGCTACGAGGCCGGCCGCTTCTCCTTCAACGTCAAGGGCGGTCGCTGCGAAGCGTGCGCCGGTGACGGCGTGCTGCGTATCGAGATGCACTTTCTCCCCGACGTGTTCGTCACCTGCGAGGTGTGTGGCGGCAAGCGTTACGCGCGCGAGACCCTCGAGGTGCTCTTCCGCGGCAAGAGCATCGCCGACGTCCTCGATCTCACCGTCGGTGAGGCGGTGGAGTTCCTCGGTAAGTTCCCGCCGATCCACACCAAGCTCCTCGCGCTACACGACGTCGGTCTCGACTACATCCGCCTCGGTCAGGCGGCGACGACGCTCTCGGGCGGCGAGGCGCAGCGCATCAAGCTCGCGCGCGAGCTCGCCCGGCGGGCGACGGGGAAGACGTTCTACATCCTCGACGAGCCCACGACCGGATTGCACTTCGAGGACGTCCGACGGCTGCTCGGCGTCCTCGAGCGCTTGGCCGACCAGGAGAACACGGTCGTCGTGATCGAGCACAACCTCGACGTCATCAAGAGTGCCGACCGGGTCGTCGATCTCGGCCCCGAAGGGGGTGCCGAAGGAGGCGCCATCGTCGCGATGGGGACGCCGGAAGAGGTTGCAGAAACGCCCGGTTCGCATACCGGGGCGTTCCTCCGCCAGGTGCTTGCTCGCAAAGGGTCTCGCACGGGCTGTGAGACCGCCTCCGGGTGAGGCCAGGAACCCTAACCGAACCAGGGGTTGACGGTTCGTGACGGTTGGTCTAAATCAGGTCTCGTCAGTCTGAATTACCCCGAACCGATCTGGAGGCCCGAAGCAATGACGCGACTCGTCTATATGGACAACCACGCGACGACGCCCGTCGACCCGCGTGTCCTCGAAGCGATGCTGCCGTACTTCACCGAGCAGTTCGGGAACGCGGCAAGCCGCAACCATGCGTTGGGGTGGGCGGCCGAGGCCGCCGTCGATCGCGCGCGCGAGCAGATCGCGACGCTCATCAATGCCAAGGCGAAGGAGATCATTTTTACCAGCGGTGCCACCGAATCCAACAACCTGGCGCTCAAAGGCGTGGTCGAGTTCTACAAGGAAAAGGGCAACCACATCATCACGGTCCCGACCGAGCACAAAGCGATCCTCGACACCTGCAAGGCGCTCGAGCGCAAGGGCCTCGCGCAGGTGACCTATCTGCCGATCGACGAGTTCGGCGTCGTCGATCCCGACGACGTCCGCAAAGCGATCACCGACAAGACGAT
>JBGOSW010000139.1:0-11994 GCA_041476145.1 Binatia bacterium | reverse complement strand
GTGCGCATTCCAACATCCAGCTGCGGCAGGGAAGTTCGCGGCACTTTTCGTGCAAGCCTTCGTCTCCTGCGGCAACCCCGGCGGTAACTCGCCGAACTCGAATGCCGGCGGCGGTGCTGCGCCGGCATGCAAGCCCCCGGAGACCTATGCACAACAGGCCCATCCCGGAAGCGGGAGCAGCTGGACCTGGGGTCCGAAGGGCGTAGCGGCGGTGTCGTTGAAGTCCGTGAAGCAGGCGCCGCCGATTCCCGCGGTCAGCCCGGCGGATTCATCCGACATCCGCGTCGCGCTGAAGATGGCGGGTATCGAGTATCCCGGCGGCGGAGGCCCCGCGAACAGCAGCTCCGGCGTGCTCTCGACGGTCACCCGTGCGACCTTCAATGATCGCACCTCGGGCGACGTCACCGTCGTCGACTTCCCGGTCAACTTCCCGCTCAACGTGATCAACGGCAAGGCGAAGTTGAAGACCACCGCGGACACGCAGTTGAATGCCGACACCCTCGCCGGTCTGCCCCACTGCACGAGTCTGGAGACCGTCCAGCTCACCATCATCGACGAGAACGGCGACGCGTTCGCAAACACCGGTATCTTCAATCCCCCGACGCCGTAAGCAACTTTCGGCGAGCAGGCGGGTTTTCGCCTGAATGTCCTCGCGAGGCCATCCGCCGTCCACGGCGGATGGCCTCTTTGTTTGTGGAGGTGTGAGATGGCTGTTGGATATTGGCTTGCGATCGGGGTGGCAGTGCTCGCCGGTTGTCAGCGCTCCGAGGCTCCGGGTCCCGGCGCGCGTCCGTCTCCGGTACCGAGCATCGTGGTGTCGTCGAAGCAGGCGGCGCCCGCCGTGGACGACGACGACGACAACGACAACAAGCCGATGGGCCCGGAGTTCGAGATCGACGCCGACGCCAACTGGTATTTCGGGTTTCCCCCGATGACCGTGACGTTCACCGCGAAGGCGCTGAACGGCGCGCCGCCGTTCACCTACACGTGGAATTTCGCGGACGGTTCGCCGCCGGGTACCGGCGAGCGGGTCGAGCACACCTACGTCGAGCTCGGTACGTACCAACCCGTCGTCGAAGGTAAGGACGCGAATGGGGAGCTCTCCCAAGTCGCCTTCATCGTCAAGGTCATCGCGCTCGAAGAGTGGGCTCGGGTGAAAGGGATCGATCCGGCGCTCTTGAGAGCCACGCCCTCTCCCACGCCGTAGATTCGCAGCGGCAGAAACAGCGTGACGTTGCGCGACGGCGTCGTATCCGCAGGAGCATCCGGGACGACGAGCGCGAGGTCGAGGTCGGGTTCCTGGGGTTGCAGTGTGATGCCGCTCAAGTCACCTCGCGATCCGTAGCGTGTCCCGATCCAAACTACGGGGCGTCCGCTCGCGATCAGGCCCCGCATGACGCGGCGCCACCGCTGCCCGCCCTCGCGCAGCACGAGCGTCTCGCGCCCGGTCGCGAGCCAGAGCGGCACTTGTAGCTGTACGTCGGAGAGCTCGCGGTCGAGGGCGACGATGGCATCCTCCGGTAGACGGTCGGCGATCGCGGCGACGGCCGCGAGATTTCCTTCGTAGTACGGCTGGCCGCGCGCCGGGATGATCGCGCGCACCTCGAGGCCGACGACGACGGCCGCGAGCGCGATCGCCAAGACACCGGCGCCGCGGCGCGCAGAGGCGCCGAGCCAGGTGAGCGCGGCGCTTCCGGCGATCGCGATGCCGGGCACGACGATCGGAAGGAATCGGCGGATCGCCCACGGCTGATACGGCGAGACGCGCGGATTCAGCCCGAACACGATCACCTCGAGAAGCCAGAAGAACGCCGCGAGGCGCACGGCGTCCCCGCCGCGACGCCACACCACGGGCGCACCGAGGACGGCAAGCGCGAGGAGCGGCCACGAGCAGTACGTCGCGAGCCAGGAAAGAGCGCGCCCCGGAAAGACCAGTCCCCCGATGCGGACGTACACCACGACGCCGGTGACGATGGTGAGTGGTGCGAGCAGCCTGAGCGTTCCGCGCACCGAGCCGACACCCGAGCGATGCCCCGCGACGGCGGCTGCGAACAGCAGCAGCGCCAGCACGCCGATTGCCGCCTGCAATCGTCCGCTCTCGCGGGCGGCCGTCAGCCACGGAAAGATCACGAGGTAGTGGAAGCCCATCTCATCGCGAAGATACGCGAGATGATGGCTCGGCGAGTGGACTCCGATGAACACGGCGATCCCGACCAGTGGAACCAGCCCGGCGATCAACGGGACGAGCGGCACCCGCATCCGCGTCCACGTCCAGGTCAACACGCCCGCCGCGCCGAGAAACAGGAACGTCTCGGTACGCGCCAGGCCGGCGATGCCGAAAACCACGCCGGCGAGCGCCGCCATGCGGACGTCGCGGTCGGTCGCCGCCCGCTGCAGGAACACGAGTCCGCTCCAAATCGCCGCGGCCGCGAGCGGCTCCGGCATCGCGAACTTCGCGAACCACCAGAACGCGAAGTTCGCGATCAGCACCACCGCCGTCGCGGCGGCGGTGGCGAAACCCACCGTCTCGCCGGCGAACAGCACGACGGCCCACACGGCAAGCGCCGCGAAGAGCGGCGCCGCGAGCAGGCTCGCCGGCGCACCGCCCACGGCACTCAAGATCCCCGTCCAAACCGGCAGCAACGGGAAGAAGGCCGGCGTCGCGACGGCGTCCGTGAGCGTCCGCATCAGCAGTCCGCCGGGCAGCCGGATGAACGGACCGGCGCCGTTCCACTCGACGCTGGGAAAAATCCCCTCGGCGATACCCGCCGGCAGCAACGGAACGACCGTCTCCGGTACCGAGAAGCTGCCGGTGCGTGCGAGATGCACGCCGGCGTTGACGTACATCGTCGAATCGGATGCCGCGATCACGGTCTCGTACGGCGGCCAACTCCACAGCACGGTCGCGAACGCGGCCGCGGCGGCGAGCACCTGGACGGAGCGATCGACGGCCGGACGGGCGGCACGCCGCGTTTCGGCGCGGGGTCGCGTACCGAGCACGACGCAGAGCGCGGTCGTCCCGGCAACCGATGCCAGCAGCGTCACGAGCGAGAACCGACCGACTTCACCGAGCACGAGCCCGGCCACCGAGCCGATCGTGATCCCGATCCAGACCCTCGCAAACCAATCCAGTGGTATCGAGGTGGTGCGTGCCACGGCCCAGCCGGGCGCGTAACAGAACGCCAGAACCAACGCGACGGTCGCGCTCGCGGCGGCTGCGCTCAACGGGGGGCGGGCGCGGCGGCGGGCGCGCTCGACACCGTGGGGCTCGGCGCCGTCAACGCCTCCTCATGCTTGCGATAGGTCTCCATGACCTCGCGTTGGATGATCTTGCCCGCCGCCGCCATCCCGTCCGGCACCGAACGCTTGGCGTTCGCCGGATCGGCGAAGTACTCGTTCACGAGGGAGCGCCAGCGCTCGAAGTCCGTGTGCGAAGTCGACGGCAGCCACACGCGCATGTCGTGACGCTTTTGGAGGCTCACGGCATCGAGATAGCCGACGATGTAGCCGCGCTGAAAATTCTCACCGAAGCCTTGCCATGCGTCCAAGAGGGCGTACCCGGACGCGACGCTCGCCGCCATGCAGAAACCCGCGACCCACGCCAAGGCTGCCGTTCCCACGATGCGCCGCATATCGAATCCTCCGTCTCGTCCTCGCTCCATTACTGAGCGCTCAGCGGACCGTCAATCCGGGTTGCCGGCAGGCGACGGCGCCAGCGCCCGGCGCAGGAGGGTCAGATCGTCGGCGCGAATCGCACCCGTCGCGATGCTCGTCGCGACGAAGAGCGCGCTCGCCGCGAGCGCCACGAGCGGCGCCGGCCCGGGCAACCCCATGCCGACGAGCGCGAGCACGAGCGCGACCACGAGCGGTCGACCGAGCGGCCGAATGCAGGCGACGACGTCGGCGCGAATCGCCGGCAGCAGCACGAGGATCACCTGCGCCAGGACACCCGCCGCCAACGAGACCGCGGCGGCGCCGACGAAACCGAGCCGCGGCACCACGACGAGCGAGAACCCGACCGTGACGAGCGAGCTCGCGGCATTGATCGCGAGGAGCACGCGCTCGAGCCCGCGCGCGATCAGGAGATTGGTGAACACCGAGCCCGTCGCCGCGAGCAACGCGAGCCAGATCGAGATCCGCAGCGCCGGCGCGGCGGGGACGTAGCGCGCGCCGAAGAGCACCGCGATGAGCGTCGGCGCGGCGATCGAGACGGCGACGATCACCGTCAGCGCCAGCAAACCGAGCCAGCGGATCACGCGCACGCTGAGCGCGCGTTGCGCGTCGCGGGCGGCGACGTCGTAGGCGAAGAGCGCCGGCAGGAGCACCAGCATCAGCGCCTCGGGGAGGAGCGCGAACGCCTCGGCGAGGCGCGAGCCGGCCGCGAGGTAGCCGCTCTGCTCGGCGCCGGCGAGACTGAGGACGACGAGCTGCCCGACGCGCAGCGTGACCGTCAGGAGCACCGCGTTCAGCGCCAGCGCCCAGCCGGAGCGCGCCAGCGTCGCGGTGACGGCGCTTCGCCAACGCGGCCGCACGTGCCGCGCTCGGCGCGCGATCGTCGCCGCGGCGAGCGAGGTCCCGAGTTGCCCGGCGCACCACGCGCCGACCACCCCGGACAACCCCAGATCGAGGGCGCGCGCGACGGCGAGCATGCCCGCGAACGCCGTGACGTTCGCGAGCGCCACGAGGCAGAGCCATTCGAGGCGCTGCTCGGTGCGGAAGACGGCACGGAGCACCGCGCCGCTCGCCGCCACCAGCCCGCCGGCGGCGAACAGCAGCGCCCTGACGTCGATCGGCAGCAGGCGCCTCCCGACGACGACGAGCAGCACGCCCCCCGCGGTGGCGAACACCATACGCATCGCGAGCGCGCCGTCGACCAGCCGGGCGACGTCGCCGGCCGTCCGCTGCGCCAGCAGCCGCACGAGCACCGGCTCCTGGCCGAACTCGGCGCCGAGCTGCACGAACGCCAGCAGCGCCATGAGCGCGGCATACCGCCCGAAGTCCTCCGCCCCGAGCGTGCGCGCGATCACCAGCAACAGCAGCATCGCCCCGCCCTTCTCGATCGCGGTGGCGGTGAGCGCGAAGGCGGTCGCGCGCGCGGTACGACGCGGATCGAGCGCGCCCGATCCGGTCACTGCTTGACGGCGAGCACGCCGAGGCGCGCGTTCATCCCGACGGCCGCGCCGGCGGCGAGGATCATCTCCAACGGAATGCGCAGCAGGGGCGACAGCCGATAGCGCCCGAGATACACGCTCCCCTGCCGCAGCGTGTGCAGCCGGAACCCCGCCGCGGCGAGGAGCCGACGAATGGTCGTCGGCGTGAAGTAGTAGAGGTGCGGCTCGACGTAGAGACGCAGGAGGAGCTTGTCCGCCCCCGGTCCGCCGGCGCGCGCGTACGCGTCGACCAACGCGGTGAGCAGACAGCGTTGGTTCGGCACCGCGATGTACACGGCGCCGCCGGGACGGAGGAGCGCATGGACGCGACGCAACGTGGCCAGCGGGTCGCGCACGTGCTCGAGCACGTCGAGCATGGTCACGGCGTCGAAGCGTCGCCCCTCGAAATCGTGCTGCTCGAAGGGACCGACCGCGATACGCAGGCCGAACTCCTGGGCGGCCTTCTCCGCGGTGAGCGGACAGATGTCGACGCCGCTCGGTTCCCAGCCCTGCTCGCGCGCGAGATGCATGAACACCCCCGTGCCCGCCCCGATGTCGAGCAAGGTGCCCGGGCTCCCGAGCGCGCCCGCCAACGCCCGCAGCTGTGCACGCATGGTACGAATCACCGGGTCGTCGACGTAATCGCGGTGGCAGTTCTTGAAGAAGTCCCGCACCTCGGGAAAGGCCGTGTCGTCGGTGTAGCCCTGGGTCTCGATCGCGAGCTTGTCCTCGAGTGACGGTAACGGGTCGGCGCGCGTGAGGCCGCAGGTCTCGCAGCGCAAAATCCGGCGCCACCCCATGTCGTGGATGAGGCGATAGCGTACGCCGTCGCAGAGCGCGCAGGGGACGGGCGCCGCGGCGTCGGCCACCGCGCGCACGTCGGGTCGAGCGTTGACGGAGGACATCGAGAGCGCGCGCATTCTCGCCGAAACCACCGTCGTTGGAAAGCGGCGAGTCGCATGGGCTATACGGCCGAAGTGCAACGGGCACCCGTCCTCGCGACCTCGACGGCGATCGTCCTCGGCGCAGCCGCGGTCGTCGCGGCGATCGGCGTCCGCGGCGATTTCCCTCTGAACGACGACTGGTCCTACGCGTGGGCGGCGCGCACCTTGTGCCACGAGGGACATCTGCGCCTCCTCCCGTGGACGGGCGCGAGCGTGCTCGCGCAAATCGCGTACGGCGCCGGCGTCTGCCGTCTGTTCGGGTTCTCGTTCACGGTCCTGCGTGCCTCGACCCTGGTGCTCGCGACCGTCGGCGTGCTCGCCTGGCACGCGCTCCTGCGTCGCATCGGGGTCCGAGGCGCCATGCTCGCCGTCGCGACCGTCGTCCTCGCGCTCGATCCCCTCTACGTGAACCTCGCCTTCACCTTCATGACCGACGTGCCGTTCACGGTCGTGACCGTTCTCGCGGGGTGGTGGTATCTGCGCGGCATTCAGGAGCGGCGGCAACGATCGCTCGTCGTCGCCGCGGTGCTCGCCGCGATCGCGCTGCTCATCCGCCAGCACGGGGTGTTCCTCGTCGCCGCCGCCGGGCTCGCGATCGCCGTCTGGGACGATCGACCGCCGTCCCGGCGCCTCGCCGCCGTGCTCGCAGCGACTCTCGTCCCCTGCATGGCGTTCCTCGGCTACCACCTCTGGCTCTTCGCGCTGCACGGCGCGCCGCCCGGCTATACCAACAAGCTCGGCGAGGCGCGGCAGATCGGCGCGCTCATGCTCGTCAACTGCGCGTTCCGCGGCACGCAGTATCTCGGGCTCCTCGCCGCACCGCTCGCGCCGGCGCTGCTGCGCGACGCGCTTGCGCGTCGGCCGCGGCAGCTCGCGGCGTGGACGGTCGCGCTCGGCCTCCTCGCGCTCGCCCTGTGGGTGCGTGAGGGCGCGCTGCTCTTCCATCTTCCGAACGTTCTCTACGATTTCGGCGTCGGACCCGTCTCGCTGCGCGACACGCAGGTGCTCGGGATGCCCGCGCCGACGCAACTCGGGCTCGCGCTCCGTCTCCCACTGACGATCGTCGCGACGCTGTCGGCGGCGGCGTTGTGCACCGCCGCGTCGGCCGCCGTCGGCGCGCTGCGCGCCGGGAGCGACGCGTCGCACGCGTGGTCCTCGGGCGCCGACCGCGCGCCGTGGTCGACGAACGCCGAGACCAGCGCACGCGCGTTCCTGCTGCTGGCGGCGGGACTGCTCTTCGTCGGCACGCTGCTGCAGTCGCGCTACTACTTCGATCGCTACCTGTTGCCGGTCCTCCCCTTCGCCGTCGCCGCCGTGCTTGCCGTCGTGCGCGTGCGCGCGCCGACCCGTGCCGGCGCCGTGCTCGCCGCCGCGCTCGCGTGGCTCGCGCTCGCCGGCACGCACGACTATCTGGCGTGGAATCGCGCCCGCTTCGCAGGCCTCGCCGACCTCGAGCGTGCCGGCGTCGCACCGACCGAGATCGACGGCGGCTTCGAGTTCGATGCCTGGCGCCTCGCGCCGCTGGCCGCGCACTGGCCCTCCGACGAGGAGGTTCGGGTCGGACAGGCCGCCGACCGGCGCAGCTGGTGGTGGGTGGTCGACGACCGCTACGTCGTCAGCTTCCACGAGTTGCCCGGCTATACGATCCGTGAGGCGGTGCCGTTCACCCGTTGGCTCGTGCCCGGGCGCGGACGCGTGCTCGTGCTCGAACGGGCTCCGCGCGCCTGAGCCGGCGCGCGGCCGCGAGTCACGCTCGGACGACTCCGGGGTGTCGCCGCAACGTGCGGGCGACGTGGATCTCGATCTCGGGATCGTTCTCGCGCATGCGGCTCGCGGCGCGGCGTGCGGCGGCGCGTTCGGCGAAGATCCCGAAGACCGTCGGACCGCTGCCCGACATGATGGCTGCCGTGGCACCCGCGCTCACGAGACGCGCTCCCAGCGTCTTCAGCAACGGATGGCGCTCGAAACACGGCCCTTGCAGGTCGTTCCGGGCGAGCGCCGGACGGAAGGCGCCCCGCATGGGGCGCGGCACGCCGGCCGCATCGCCGGATGCGGCCCGCGACGCATCGAGCCAGCGATACGCGTCACCGGCGCGGATCGCCAGCGCGGGATCGCGCGGGTAGACGAGGACGAGCTGCAACGTCGGCACGCTCATCGCGACGAGCTTCTCTCCTCGTCCCGTCGCCCAGGCGGGACCGGGCCCGAGAAAGAAGGGAACGTCCGAGCCCACCTCCAGCGCCGCCGCGGCGAGCGCCGCGCGGTCGCGGATGCGATAGGCAAGCGCGAGCGCGCGCAGCACCGCCGCCGCGTCGGAGCTTCCGCCGCCCAGGCCCGCCGTCACCGGGATGCGCTTCTCCACCACGATCTCCGTGCGATCGGCGACGCCGAAGCGCCGGCGGAACGCCTCGGCGGCCTGCGCGGCGAGGTTGCCGCGGCCGTCGAGCTCGGGCCGATTCGGCACCCGGCACGCCACCTCACCGGAGCGGCCGAGGTGCACGCGCACGGCAACCGCGTCGACGAGATCGAGCGGCACCATGAGCGTGGCGAGGTCGTGATAGCCGTCCGGGCGCAACGGCCCGACCCGCAGCGCCAGATTCACTTTGGCCGCCGCGCGCACCCGGAACTCGCACGCGCGCGTCATGCGGCGATGGATGGGGCGGGAGGTCGGCGCATGATGGGGCCCCCATGTATGCGTCCCGTCCTGCGCGAACGCAAACGGTTGACGCCAGGCACCGAGTTCACGATGATCGCGCGAGATGTGGAGTGCCGTCCACCGAGCTCCGTGACCCCCAAGGTATTCGCCATCGTCCTCAACTGGAACGGCTTGGACGACACTCTCGCTTGCGTCGACAGCCTCGCCCGAGTCCCGTACACGAACCTTCACGTCGTCGTCGTCGACAACGGCTCGCGGCAGTCGCCGCGCGCGTCGATCGAGGGCGCGCATCCCACAGTCGACGTCATCGAAAACGCCCGCAACCTCGGCTATGCGGGAGGCAACAACGTCGGCATTCGTCACGCGCTGGCGCAGGGCGCCGAGTTCGTGTGGGTGCTGAACAACGACACGACCGTCGAGCCCGACTCGTTGCGCAACCTGGTCGAGACCGCGCTCCGCCACCCGCAGGCCGCGGCCGTCGGCGGTAAGGTGCTGCGCGCCGACAGGCCGGACATCCTCTGGATGGCCTGGGGACGGGTCACGTGGCGCCAGAGCCTCATCGCGCTCGACGGGCGGAACCAGCCCGATCGCGGCCGCTACGACGTCGAGCGCGCCGTGCCGTGGCTTCCCGGTTGCTCGATCCTCTTTCGTGCGGAGGCGCTGCGCCAGGTCGGCCTCTTCGACGAGGAGTTCTTCGCGTATCACGAGGACGTCGAATGGGCGGCCCGCGCTCACGAGGCCGGGCGCGAGCTGTGGTTCACCGGCACGGCACGCATTCGCCATGCCGCGCACGGAAGCTCCGGCGGCGAGGAGTACTACGGCGGATTTCGCAAGTACCTGAGCGCACGGAACAGCGTCCTGTACGCGAAGCGACACGGGCGTCCCTGGCAAATGGCGCTGATGGCGGGCGCGATTCTGCTGACCTTGCCGTTCCAGTTCGCGCGCCGCCGGCTGCGCGGCGAGCAGGAAGGCATCTCCATGAAGCTCCGCGGCTGGTGGGACGGCTTGCGCGGCCGCCCCGTTCCCGTCGCGGAGCTCGGGCTCGAGTAGGCGAGATGCGGAAGATCGTCGTCGTCCCGACGTACAACGAGCGCGAGAACCTCGACCGCATCGTTCCCGCGATCCTCGCGGTCGATCGCGAGAACGAGGTGATCGTCGTCGACGACGCCTCGCCCGACGGCACCGGTGCGATCGCCGACGCGCTCGCGGCAGACGAGCCGCGCATCCACGTGCTGCACCGTCCGGCCAAGCAGGGGATCGGACCGGCCTACAAAGACGGCTTCCAGCGTGCGCTCGATCTCGGCGCCGACTTGATCGTACAGATGGACGCGGACTTCTCGCATCCGCCCGACGACCTGCCGCGCTTCTACGCGCTGATGCACGAGTACGATCTCGTCGTCGGCTCGCGCTACATCGAGGGCATCACCGTCGTCAACTGGCCCATGGGTCGGCTGATGCTCAGCTACTTCGGCAATCGCTACGCGCAGAAGGTTCTGGGCGGCCTGCCGATCAAGGACACGACCGGCGGTTTCAAATGCTGGCGCCGCGAGACCCTCGAGGCGATCGACATCCGCGGCGTGCGCTCGAACGGGTACGCCTTCCAGATCGAGATGAACTATCGCACCTGGCGGCTCGGGTTTCGCATCAACGAGGTCCCGATCGTCTTCGTCGACCGTCGCCTGGGGTCGTCGAAGATGCACCTCAACATCGCCGTCGAGGCGCTCGTCGTCGTCTGGCAGCTGCGGCTCAAGAACCTGCTCGGCCGGCTCGAGCCCAAACGGCTCGTGGCGCCGTCACGAGGCGGCACCTCGCTCCCGTACTGATCGATGCCGCGCCGCATCTTGGTCCTCAACGAGCGCGATCCGGCGAACCCGCTCGCGGGTGGCGCCGAGGTGCACGTATTCGAGATCTTCGGGCACCTGGTCGCGCGCGGCCACGAGGTGACGCTCCTCGCCGCGTCCTTCCGCGGCGGCGCGCGCGAGGAGCGCATCCAGGGCGTCGACGTCAGGCGCCTGGCGAACCGCTACCTCTACTACTGGCGCGTGCCGGGGACGGCGCGGCGCGAGATCCGGCGCCGGCGCTACGACCTCGTCGTCGACGTGCTCAACAAGCTGCCGTTCTTCAGCCCGTGGTTCCTCGACCTGCCCTGCCTCGTCATCGCCCATCATCTGTTCGGTCGAACGGCCTTCAGTCAGGTGAACGCGCCGGTCGCGGCCGTGACGTATCTCTCGGAAAAGCTCATCCCGATCGCCTATAGTCACGCGCCGGTGATGGCGATCTCGGACAGCACCAAGCGCGATCTGGTCGCGCGCGGCATTCCCGCCGATCACATTCGGGTGGTTCCGCCCGGCCTCGATCATCGCGCCTACGGCGTCGGCGGCGGCGCCGAGCCGCGCGCGACGACCATGCTCTGGATCGGGCGGCTCGAACACTACAAGCGCGTCGACGTGATGATCGACGCCATGATCGAGATTCGCCGCCGCGTGCCGTCGGCGCGGCTCGTCGTCATCGGTGAAGGATCGGCGCGCGCCGCTCTGGAGCAGCAGGCGCGACGCCGCGGCCTCGCGTCGGTGGTGGAGTTCACGGGCTACGTGCGCGAAGACGAGAAGATCGCGCGCCTGCGCCGCGCCGCCGTGCTGGTCAACACCTCGGCCAAGGAGGGCTGGGGCCTGACCGTCATCGAGGCCAACGCCTGCGGGACGCCGAGCGTCGCGAGCGACGTCGCCGGGCTCCGCGATGCGGTGCAGGACGGCACGACCGGCCTGCTCTACCCGTACGGCGACGCGCGCGCGCTCGCCGACGCGGTGGTGCGCGTGCTGACGGACGATCGCCTGCGCGAGCGGCTGGTCACGCACGGCCTGGAATGGGCGGCGCGGTTCAGCTGGGAGCACGTCGCCGACGAGGCCGAGGCGATGATCGAGGAGACCATTCTCGACCATCGCAGGGCGGCGAGCGCGCCGCTGCCGCGGCTCACGTGATGCGGGCGCGACTGGGCGCGATGGCCGTCCTCGTCGGTGCGCTCGCGTACTTCGCCGCGTTCCGCCGCTACGGATTCCAGGTCGAGGACGAAGGGACGCTGCTCTTCCAGCTCGCGCGCGTCGCCCATGGGCAGCTGCCGTACGTCGACTTCCACACCGGCTACACGCCGGGGTTCTTCGCGCTCGGGGCTCGCGGGTTCCGCCTCCTCGGGTTCTCGACGACGGGCTTGCGGCCGGCGCTGGCGCTCGTGAACGCGCTCTCGGCCCTC
>JBGOSW010000138.1:0-12010 GCA_041476145.1 Binatia bacterium | reverse complement strand
CCGCCCGACCCGTAAAACGACGTGCCGCCGTCGGCGTGCACCGCGGTGCCGGTCCCATTGATGAATTGGACCGGGCCGTTCGCGTCGATCTCGATGTCGCCTCCGTCGCCGCTCGAGGAGTCGGAATCGCTGGCGTCCGCCAGCAGTGCCCCGTTCGTCAGGTCGAGCGTGACCCCACCGCCCGGGACGCCGGTCGGCACCCCGAGCTCGTCCAGGCCGGCGGAGACCGAGAGACTCCCACCGCTCCCGCCGCCGAAGTGCGAGCTGATGTCGATCGTCCGCGACACCACCACGCTGTCCCCCGCACTGATGTCGACCAAGCCGCCGTCGTCGGTGCCCCCGCTCGCATCGACCACGTTCGCGATCGTCACAGCGCGCGCGGCGGAGATGTCGAGCTCGCCTCCTTGACTCTGCCCGGTGTGCACGTCGATCGTCGCCCCGTCGAAAATGGCGCCCGTCGTCGCGGTGAGCTCGACCGATCCGCCGTCGGCGAAGCGATCCTGCGCGTCGATGAAGGCGCTCCCGCCGATGCCCTGGAGCACGGAGCCGAGCTGCAACGTGATGCCGACGCCGCTCGCGTCGGCGCCGGCGGCGGACAAGACGATCGATCCGGCCGGATTGCCGCTCACGTCGATCGACGCCCCGTTTACGAGCGTGATGGTCCCCGTGCTGACGAGGGAGATGAGCCCCCCTTGGTCGACGACGCCGGTCGGCACGGCGAAGTCGCCGCGTGAGCGGAGCGAGCCGGTCGCCGTGAACGCAATGTCGCCGGCGTTGAACACCGTGATGGAGCCGAGACCGGTCATCTGGAAGAGCCGTTGCACCTGGAGCGCGCGCCCGCCGAGATCGAAGGCGCAGCCCGCGTCGGTCACCTCGAGGTCGCTGCTGACGGTGACCGTGGTCGCGGTGCAGGGCCCGCTCGGGGCCGCGCAGAGCACGCTGGCAGTATTGGCGACGGCGTCCAGTCCGCAGGTGCGCACGACGGCGTGCGCGACCGGCAGATCGACGAGGAGCCAGCCGAGGAACACTGCGACCGCCCAGGCGCGCCGCGCCCCCGCCATCGTGTCACCCATCGCTGCGCAGACCCTTCACGTCGTTCGGCGGCAACAAACGGAGGCGCAGCGCGCCGCGGCTGACCGAGGACAAGCTCGATGCTCCTTCCAAATCTAAATGGCCACGGGCGTCGCAGCGAAGGCGCCCCGAATCGGACCCGGCGGCCGTACGCGACTTCCGATCCGACGAGTTCATCGGGGACATGAATACGGGGGAACGACTACCGGGAAGCGAGACGTCCAGAAATCCCCGGAACGTCCCGTCAGAAATAGAAAAACTTCGCGCACGATACACGAGCGGCACAAAACATGTCAACTCGAACTGTAGCTGCGACCCTTCATGCGCCTTGGTCTCACGCGGGAGAAAGTGCTAACAAGCGCGCGGCCGCAGGGCGGCGCGTGCGAGGAGAACGTCATGGCGAAGCGCAGCGCATTCTTGAATCGTCCGAAGATCGACCCGCTTCCGATCACGGCGACGACGACCCTGCGCGACCTCGTCGAAGGCACGTTCCTCGCGTACAACGGCGCGCGACTACGCGAGGCGTGCCAGCTCTTCAGCACTCAGATGCTCGCGGACGACGTCACGGTCGGCATGAGCCTCACCGGCGCGCTCACGCCCGCGGGCCTCGGCATCGCCGCCATCATTCCGCTCATCGAGGCGGGATTCGTCGATTGGGTGGTGTCGACCGGCGCGAACCTGTACCACGACACCCACTACGGTATCGGGCTCGACATGCATCGCGGTCGCCACGACGTTAGCGACGTCGCGTTGCGCGAGGACGGTGTCGTCCGGATCTACGACATCTTCTTCGAGTACGACGTCCTCTTGAAGACCGACGCCTTCTTCAAGCAGATGATCCAGGCACCCGAGTTCCAATGTTCGATGAGCACGGCGGAGTTCCACCATCATGCGGGGCGCTACGTCGCCGAGCGCGAGCGCGTCCTCGGGATCGGCCGTCGCTCGGTCCTCGCCGCCGCGTACGAACACGGCGTGCCGATCTACACCTCCTCGCCCGGCGACAGCTCGATCGGCATGAACGTGGCGGCAATGGCGCTCCTCGGAAATCGGCTGGCGTTCGACGTTTCGCGTGACGTCAACGAGACGAGCGCGATCGTCTACGACGCGAAGCGGCGCGGCGGGCGCAGCGGTGTCCTCATGCTCGGCGGCGGCTCGCCGAAGAACTTCGTTCTCCAGACCGAGCCGCAGATCCAGGAAGTCTTGGGAATCGCCGAGAAGGGCCATGATTTCTATCTCCAGATCACCGACGCCCGTCCCGACACCGGCGGTCTCTCCGGCGCCACGCCGGGCGAGGCGGTCTCCTGGGGGAAGGTGGACCCCGACAAGCTTCCCGATACCGTCGTTTGCTACGTCGACTCGACGGTTGCCCTTCCGATCCTCACGGCCTACACCTTGGCGACACGGGCACCCCGCCGGCCGAAGCGGCTCTACGACCGCCGCGACGAGTTGGTCGAAGCGCTCGTGACCGAGTTCCGGCGTGTCGGCGGACCGAAGACGGATTGATCGAGCCTCATGGAACGTGAGCTAGACATCGCGACTCAAGCAGCGCGCGCCGCCGGGCAGGTCTTGGTGCGCCACTACGGTGGCGCCCACGACGTCACCGAGAAGAGTGCCGACAACCCGGTCACCGCCGCCGACCTCGAGGCCAACGAGCTGTTGAAGTCGACGATCCTCGGCGCCTTCCCCGACGACGGCTGGCTCTCGGAGGAGACCGCGGATTCGGACGAGCGCCTCGGTCGCAAACGCGTCTGGATCGTCGATCCGCTCGACGGCACGAAGGAGTTCATCAGCGAGATCCCCGAGTTCGTGGTGTGCGTCTCTCTCGTCGAGGATGGTGCGCCACGCATCGCGGTCGAGTACAACCCGGTACGCGACGAGCTCTTCACCGCCCGCAAGGGCCACGGCGCCTTCCTGAACGGCGCGCCCATCCACGTCACCAAGCAGGTCGACTTGCGCCAGGCACACGTGCTCGCGAGTCGCAGCGAAGAAGCGCGCGGCGAGTGGGAACCCTATCGCGAGAAGATGCACGTCGAGCTGACCGGCAGCGTCGCCTACAAGTTCGCGCTCGTCGCCGCGGGCCGTCACGATGCGACCTTCACCCTGACGCCGAAGAACGAGTGGGACGTCTGCGCCGGGTCGCTGCTGGTCGCCGAGGCGGGCGGCACGGTGACCGATCCGGACGGACGCGCGATCCGCTTCAACAATCCTTCGACGCTGTTGCCGGGGCTCGTCGCCTCGAATCAATTGCTGCATCGGGCGATCCTCAACACGATTCGGGCGACGCGCGCGGCGATGGAGTGACGCGCCGGCGGCGGCGGCCACGAAGAGGTCGTGTCTGCCGGGGCGGTGGCGGGGAGGGACGTGGCGGCGGCCACGGACCTGGCGGGACGCCACATCGTGGGGATCCTTCCGTACGGCGCAGCGCACTCGAAGCACGTACGGCCCAATGGCCGCCGCCACGTCCCTCCCCGCCACCGCCCCGGCACGCACCGCCGTCGACGTCGCGGCTGACGCCCCCCGGTATCGCTCGGTCGTGACGCATTCGCCGCCTTCGGCGGCGTCGTTGGCGGCCGCGGACGGACGGCGGCGGTATGCGGGGCTCGCGCTTGACGATGTCTAAGAGCGCGAAGTTGGCGTAGCGCTCGTTGGATCTCCTTCCGGAGTGTCGCGGCGGGGCGCGGGGGGGTGGGTGGTGTGGGCGCGCGCGTTGGGCCGTGCGTGCTTCGAGTGCGGCTCGCCGTACGGAAGGATCCCCACGATGTGGCGCCCCGCCAGGTCCGCTGCGCGCGCCCACGCCACCCACCCCCACGCGCCCCGCTGGAACAGCAGCTCGGGGTGAGAGCGAGCGAGACCCGACGCTCCGACGCTACGGCGACGTCGTGAGAAAGCCGCGAAGCGCCGCCTTCACGGCCGCCGCTTGCGAGCCGTCGAAGAGGGCGGTGCCGTGCTCGCCACCGGGAACCAGCTGGATCGTCTTCGGATCGGCGACCTGGGCGGCGAACTGTTTGGCGGCGGCCGCGGCGGGCTGATCGGCCTCGGCGGCGACGAAGAGCTTGCGGGTGGTGAGCTTCGCCAACGCCGGCGCGGCGTCGAGGCCGCGGAACGCGACCGGGGCGGAGAGCGTCGCCACGCCGGCGACCGGCACGCGCGACGCCACGATGAGGGCGGCGGTCCCGCCCATGCTCGCGCCGACCAGATACACGGGTCGGATCTTCCGTCCGATCAGGAAGCGGTATGCGCCCTCCATGTCGCGATCGATCGCGGCGATGTCCTTCTCACCCCCGGACTCGCCGTAGCCTCGGAAGTCGAAGGTGAGGGTACGAAATCCGGCGTTCGCCATCTCCGCGGCGAACGCGGTCCAGCTGCGTTGGTCGGCGGGATACATGTGGCCGAAGACGATGCCGGGGCCCTCGTGACCGGCGAGATGGCCGACGAGCTGCACGCCATCGGTCGCGGTGATCTGCACGCGCTCATCGGCGTGAGACGGCACCGCAAAGACGGCGAGCGTGAGGAGCGCGGCCGCGACCGCGTCGGCGATCAGTCTCGTCATGACGTCAACGCTCGGCGCAGGTCTTCCGGAAGCGGCCGCGACTTGCCGTCGGGGCCGACGGCCACCGCGGTGACGTGTCCTTCGATCGCGAGCTCGCCCTCGTGGTAGATCTCGCACGCGTAGGTCACGGCGCGTTCGCCGACGCGGTCGGGACGAATGCGCACCTCGATCACCTGGTCGACCGTGAGCGGCTTCTTGTAGGTGGCGGCGACGCTCACGCGCGGGAAGTCCGCTTCCGACTTCGCGTACGACACGCCGAGCGAGCGCAGGAACTCGAACTCGGCGACCTCGAAGTAGCGGAAGGCGGCCGTGAAATGGATTCGCCCGGAGGCGTCGGTGTCGACCCAGCGGACCCGCAAGCGCTCGCGGTGCTCACGCACGTCGGCGCTCCGCGTCGACGACCACCCACGCGCGCGCCGGGAAGTCGCTCATGATGCCGTCGCAGCCGAGGGCGAGCAGCCGGCGCATCTCGTCCGCCTCGTTGATCGTCCACACGTGCACCTCTGCGCCGAGCGCATGGGCCGCGGCGACCGTTTCGCGCGTCACGAGCTCGATATTTCCGAATCGAGGTGGGATCTGCAACGCCACGGCGCCCGCGGGCAGAACGTGCTGCACACCCTGCTGCAGCGCGCCGATGAACGCGGCGACCTCGCCGGCGGCGAGACTCGTCGGGATCTCGGGCGCGACGCGGCGGATCGCCGCCATGATCACGTCGTGCTCCGCCGCAAGGACGACGTGCGTGCGCGCCGCACGCAGCAACGCGGCGACCTCGGCGACGATCGACGGCGTCTCCTGCTTGATCTCGATGTTGAGCGGCACGTCGGGAAACTCGCGCACGAGCTCGGCGAGGCGGGGAACGTGCACGCCCCGGCCGCGGAACGGAAACGTGCGCCCTCCGTCGGACGTGAAGTGAAAGCCGGCGTCGAGGCGCGCGACCTCCGCGAACCGCAGCGCCGACACCGGACCTGCGCCGTCGGTCGTGCGCTCCAAGGTGGGATCGTGCAGGACGACGATCTCGCCGTCGGCGGTCGCGTGCACGTCGAGCTCGAAAACGTCGGCAGCGTCGGCGCGAGCACGACGAAAGGACGCGAGCGTATTCTCCGGCGCACTGCCGGCGGCGCCGCGATGACCGAACACTCGCGGCGGCAGGCCCGGAAACGCCGTGCCCATCACGCGCGCATGGGCCGCGCCGGCGTCACGCGCATCGCCTCAGTCGAGCGACGAGGTGAGCTTCGAGCGGAGAAAATCCGTCGGCGAGAAGAGCGACAGCGACGGCAGGTCGAGTCGCCGGCCGAGTCCGGCGAGCCGGTCGAGAAGCTCTTGGCGTAGGACCCTGAATTGCACGCGGCGGGCACCGGTGAGCTCTTCGTACGTGGGCAACTTCACCGTGAGCGGATTCACGTACACGCCGTCGCGGAAGAGCATGAAATGGAGGTGCGGCCCGGTCGTCATGCCGCTTCGTCCGACGTAGCCGATCACTTGTCCCTTGTGCACCTCGGCGCCGATGCGGACGCCGTACGCGATTCGCTTCAGATGGGAGTACGAGCTTCCGTAGGGAGTCTCGTGCTCGATGCCGACCTGATTCCCGTAGCCCCTCGCGTATCCGGCGAAGGTGATGATCCCGTTCGCCACGGCGTGAACGGGCGTGCCGATCGGCGCCGCGAAGTCCACCCCGAGGTGCGGCGCGCGGCGCTTCAACACCGGATGCATGCGCGCACCGCTGAACCGCGAGGTGATGTTGACGAAGTCGAGTGGATACTTGAGGAAGCGGCTGCCGAGCGCGTGCCCATCGGGATCATAGTACTCGCTGTCGCCGTTCTCGTTCTCGAAGCGGATCGCCGTGAGGGTGCGACCACCACTGGTGATCTCGGCGGCGAGGATGTCACCGGGCCGCGCCGCGCCGCTCTCGTCGTCGCGCAGCTCCGCGTAGACGAGGCGGAACTGATCGCCCGGCCGGACGTCGGCTTGGAGATCGACGTCCCACCCGAAGACGTCGGCGAGCTCCGAGACCATACGGGCGGGGATGCCGGCCGCCGTCGCCGAGGTGGCGAGGCTCGATTCGACCCGTCCGGCGACGCCGCGCACCGCCGCGAGCTGCGGCATCGCCTTCAGGCGCGCCTGAATCTGCCCGTGCACGAGCCGCATGCTGAGGAGCGCGTACTTGTCGATCTCGTACTCGCACTCGCGCAGCTGACCCTGGTCGGGGGTGAAGGTGAGCAGGAGCACGTGCCGCGGCTGGATGGCGTCGACGTCGTAGGCGCTCGCCGCCGCCTGTTGCCAAGCCTGAACTTCTGCGGCGGGAAGTCCCTGACCGGCGAGGATTGCGGAGAACGTTTCGCCGGGCGCGACGAGGTGGCGAATCTGCACCCCGTCGTCGGCGGCTAGCGGCATCGCGGCCGGCCCCCGCGCGGCGGCCGCAGGGGCCGTCAGCATTGACGTGCGCAGTTGACTCGCCGCCAGCGTCTCCGGCACCGGGGAGCCGGCGATGATCCACACCGGACACGATGCCAGCAGGCATGCGAGCAGTGCGCGTACGACGCTGGTCTTCCCAGGCAGACGCTGCACTCGAACACCCTCCTGGAATTCGAGAGTTCGCGCGACCCTGCCAACGTACATGCGACTTGTCAAGCCAACTCGCCGCGTTGCGGGGCACGGAAACCGCTGTTAACACCAGGGCGTGCGCATCGGCGGACTCGACGTCGGCGATCGCCGCATCGGCGTCGCGATCTCCGACGAGTACGGCTGGACCGCCCAAGGCGTCGACGTCGTGCGGCGCACGCACCTCGACAAGGATCTCGAGGCGCTCCGCGCCACGCTCGCGCCCTTCGCACCGACGACCATCGTAATCGGTCTGCCGAAGAACATGAACGGCAGTCTCGGACCGCAGGCGGAGAAGGTGCTCGCGTTCGCGCGTCAGGTCGAGGAGGCACTCGCCGTTCCGATCGTCATGTGGGACGAGCGCCTGTCGACGGTCGGCGCCGAGCGCGTTCTCCTCGAGGCCGATCTGAGCCGCGCCAAGCGACGCAAGGTCATCGACAAGGCCGCCGCCGTATTCATCCTGCAGGGCTACCTCGACAGCTTGCAGTTCGCGCGCGATCGCTGATGCGGCGCGCGCCGCGTCCGCGGGCGTGATCGACGCGCATGCGCCGCACGCTCCTGCTCGCGCTCGTTCTCGCCGGCCTCGCCGCCGTCGTGGCGGTGACGCTACGCCTGCTGACGGCGCCGCTGCCACCTCCCGGCGCCGTGCTCGTCGTGCGCGAAGGCGACACGCTCGCCGCCGTCGCCGCGCGTCTCGAACGCGCCGGCGTGATTCGCAGCGCCCTGCTCTTCCGCCTGCGAGCACGCGTCGCCGGTCGCGATCGGCAGCTGCAGCCCGGCGAGTATCGCTTCGCGGAGCCCCTCGACACACACCAGCTGCTCGAGCTCCTGGCGAGCGGCGGCCCGCGTCGCGAGGTGACCATTCCCGAAGGCTTCACCGTGCGCGACGTCGCCGCGCTCCTCGAGCGCGACGGCTACGGATCCGGCGCGAGCTTTCTCTGCGTCGCGGAGGATCCGGAGTTTTTTCTCGCCGCCGGCGTTCCCGGCCCCCAGCTCGAGGGCTTTCTCTTCCCCGACACCTACCGCCTCACGCCCGTCATGAGCCCGAGCGAGATCCTCGCCCTCATGGTGCGACGCTTCCACGAACGCTTCGACGCCGAGCGCTACCGTCGCGCCGCCGCCCGCGGCATGACCGTCAACGAGGTCCTCACCCTGGCGTCGATCGTCGAAAAGGAGTCCGCGCTCGCCAGCGAACGCCCGGTGATCGCCGGCGTCTTCTACAACCGCCTGCACGCCGGCATGCCCTTGCAAAGCGACCCGACGGTCATCTACGCCATCCCGAACTTCAACGGCGACCTCACCCGCGCCGACCTCGTCCGCCCGAGCGCGTACAACACGTATGTGGTCGCGGGACTCCCGCCCGGTCCCATCGCCAACCCGGGTCTCGCCGCAATCGACGCCGTCCTCGCTCCGGCCGAGACTCCGTATCTCTACTTCGTCTCGAAGAACGACGGCTCGCACGTCTTCGCCGCCACGCTCGCAGAGCACAACCGCAACGTCGCGCGCTATCAGAAGTCGCGTCGCTGAGCCGATTGGTGATGTCCGTCTTAGGACACCGCTTGCGGGAAACTAGGACACTCCCGCTTTTCGGCCCGTCACTCGAAGGCTGGCGCGTCCTTCAGAACAGCGCACTTCGCGAAGCATGCGGGGCGCTTCGCGTGCTTGTTGCGGATGGCTCGCGCAGCGGCGGCGAGATCCGCAGCGACCAGTTCCCAGGCGTTCCCGGCCGCGAGCGCGCCCTCGCTTCCGACGGCCTTGTCGAACTTGGCGCGGAGCGATGCCTCGCGCCTACAGAGGTTCAGCAAGTAGCGGCACTCCTCGGCCTCGGTCTTCATCGGTGCCACGACAGCGCCGACGTCCGAGGCGAGTCCACTTGTCGGCGCAGAGATGACGAGCGTTCCGAGGATTGTCAGGACAAGTCGGCGCATCGAGCGCGACCCTATCGCCGATCCTCCGCCGCGCTCAAGTGCCGTTGGTCACGAGGAAACTCCGTGGGTGTTCGTGCGCGGTTTGATGCGCTGCGCCCCCATCGGCTACGTGACCCGGAATGGTCGCTCAAGAATTCGTGGTGGGATTGTGTCCTGGACTCGTCGCCGTGTTGGTCAGCTTCCTTGCCGTATGGGTGACGTTGGCCCCCCCGTCTTCAAGGGCCGCCAAAGCGTGCTGGTTGGGCGCATTTGGTGCGCTGATGATTATCGGGATTGTGACGATGATTTGGGGAAGTCTCCTCTCAAACCAGCGACAACTTGCCAATGCCACCACCGAAGGGGCGTTGAGAACGGACATGGCGTCCGTACGCGGAGAACTTCGCGCGGTCCTGCGAATGCGGTCTCCGCAAGAAGAAACTCGTCGGCTGAATCGCGTCTTGCATGCGATTGATCGCGCGAGCGCCGCGGTCAAAGGGACGGAATCCCCAGCCGGCGATCAGGTGGCGGAGTTGCATCACGAAGTCCAAGGGATACTGGCGCACTCCGGGACTCGCGCAATCACGAAGGCGCAGAAGCAGCAACTGGTACGCAACCTAGCCTTGTTTCCTGGATGGTCGGTGGCCCTTGAGTGGCAAAGCGAAAACAAGGAAGCACATCGCTATGCCGATGAACTTGCGGACGTGTTTCGGGAGAGCAACTGGCAAGTCGTGATAGAGGCCGGTGACTACCTATCGCCCATCTTTGGCGTCACGGCGTACGCCAACGTGCAAGATGACACGGCCTCGGTCCTGATCGGGATCATGAACAGCTATGCCGTCGACATCGAGCTGGATCGCGATGAGAACGTCAAGGCCAATACGCTCAAGATCATTGTCGGCCAGAAACAGGACTTTTGAGCCCGCCCTGTCTCCGGCACCTCACTTTGGCGCCTTTCCGCCCTTGATGATCCGGAAGCGGCTCGGGCCTGGACGCTGTGGTCTCGTGCGCGGCGTGATACCGGCGTGCGGGCCAGGCTTCTCGCCCTTCGCTTTTCCGGCGCTCATGCCTCTCCTGGGTTTCGGTGCCGGCGCCATCGGCGGTGCTCCTCGACAGCATGCTTCGCAACCTCCAAGACCTCTTGTTCCTCGCCGCCGCCGTACAGCGGACCAGGCTAGGAACCAGTTGGGCGCACTACCACCGCTCGGCCGCAGCCGTTTCATTTTCGCCCCCTTCTTCGTTGGGGCGCTCGTACCTTGCCCTCGGAGCGCGGGGTGTACGGGAGGCTGGTGGTGCGGTAGAGTGCTGGTGTCTTAGGCCAGCTTGCTACCGGCAAGCTCCCACAGGTTCAGCGGACCCCGCGATCACTCGCCAGTGACGCGGGGTTCGTCGTTTCAGGGTGGCCGTGCCTCGATCCGCTCTAGCTTCTCGCGGATCGCCTCCCGCACCAGCTCAGAGATGCGCGCCTCGCGAGCGTCCGCCGCCTGGCGCAGCCGCGCCGTCAGCGAAACGGGGAGTCGGAACGCGATGCGCTCCTGGTAACGAACGGACTTCCGTGCGTACGACATGCGCACGACCGTCGCGCATGACCGGCTGTGCTGTCAAAAATTGCGCAGCACGAAACCTTCAAGGTTTCTGGCTGTCAACCTCCACCCATTCGCGAAAGCGAGAGGTAACGCGCTGCTGCGCTTCCTCGTCCAGATCACGAAACGTGCGTGATCCTTCGTCGTCTGCGCCGAGCGCTTGGTTGATCGCCGTTTCCCGGTCGCCCTTGAAGATCGGGAGATACTTCCTGAAGCGCTTCCGAAGGGTGCGCAGGACGCCGTTCTCTACGTTCTGCTGCGCTTTCCGCGCGCGCCGCTCCTCTGAGGTCAGCTCCGACTCTAGACCGCCTCCGACTTTCCACAGTGCCTCGCCCGAAGCCTTCAAGATCGCCGTAGCGCGGCGCCGTTCGGCGCGATTCTCAGAAGTCTGCGCCTGCCGTAGAGCCGCGATCGCGTCCTGGACCCACTTCTCACGCATGCCATCGGCATGCACGAAATTGGTTAGCCCGCACTGATGCTGCGACTCTCGGCATGCCCGGTACGCGTTGCGGGGGCATTCTTCGTGGCCTTCCTCCCAGACGCTTCGCTGCCGCTGTGATTCTCGTGCGAGATCCTGATGGGCGGCTCCACGCATGAGGTCGCGCGCGCCAAGTAGATTCAACGCTGCGGATGACCAACCCAGTGGCCAGGGCGTCCCGTCCGGCGCTGCCGTGCCGTATCGAAGGCAATCACGCGCGTAGTGATCCGCCCGGCCCATTCGCAGCCGTTCATGTTCTTCGGCGGCTGCAATGACGGCCCAGAAGCGGTCGTCGTCGGGCGGCGGGTACTGACTGAGAATGCCGGTTGGTCCGAAGAACGAACGGGCGTAGTCCGGGCTCCACGGGAAGAGGTCGACTAGCTTGGTCGTGAGGTGGGAACGGAGGTCCGTCGCCGTGAGCAACATCACACGTCGGAGTCCGTTGAAGAGGGGGCGATTCCGTCGGGTCGCTTCTGTCAGCGTCGTCCGACGGGATTCTGCCTTCGCCACGGGGAGCCGACGTAGCCGACTCCCTCGCGTCTGAGCAAACTAGGACACTCGCACTCTCAACTTAGGACAGTCGGCCCCAAAGTAGGACAGTACCGAGCCGATTGCCCCCATTGACATTTCGCTTTCTCTTCGCTTATTGTCCGCCCATGGCGATACGCAACGCGGTGGGAGCGATGTTGACGAAGCGGCAGAAGGAACTGGTCGACTACCTCGACGGATACATCACCAAGCGGGGGTACGCGCCGACGCTCGAGGAGATCGGGCAGCATTTCGGCCTGAGCTCGCTGGCGACGATCCACAAGCACCTCACCAACCT
>JBGOSW010000137.1:0-12034 GCA_041476145.1 Binatia bacterium | reverse complement strand
GCCAAGCATGCGCTCGTCGACGCGGCGACGCTGCACCGCAAGATGAAGCTGCACGGTCTCGCGCGTGAAGACTTCCGAGGCCGGGGTCGGAGCGAGCCGGATCAAGCACTGGTCGGCTGAGCCGTCCTCTGCCGCGACGCGGGCTCGCACGCCGGCGGGGGATCGATGTATCTGACGTTCTTCGGTTTTCGTGAGAAGCCCTTCAATCTCACGCCCGATCCGAAGTTTCTGTACTTGAACGCGAGTTACCGCGAGGCGCTCGCGGCCCTCCGCTACGGCATCGACGAACGCAAGGGATTCGTCTCCTTGATCGGCGACGCCGGGACCGGGAAGACGACGCTGCTCCGTCAATTGCTCGCCGAACTCGGACCGGACGTCCGCAGCGTCCTCGTCCTCAATCCCGCGATCGGCTTCGACGAACTCCTGGTCTTCATCCTGACCGACCTCGGTCGCGCGCCGGCGCCGGGCACACCGAAGCTCCAGTTGCTCCAGGCGCTCAATGCCGAGCTGCTGGATACACTTGCGCGCGGTGGCAACGTCGTCGTGCTGATCGACGAGGCGCAGGATCTCTCCATCTCCGTCCTGGAGGAGCTGCGGCTGCTCTCGAACCTCGAGACGGCGAAGGAGAAAATTCTACAGTTCGTTCTCGCCGGACAGCCCGAGCTCGACGCGATGCTGGCGCGCCCCGAGCTCCGCCAGCTCCGTCAGCGTGTCGCGGTGCCGGCGCGCCTGCGGCCGTTGGTACGCGGCGAGGTCGCCGCGTACGTCGCCGCGCGCATCGCGGCGGCCGGCGGCGACGCGCGCGGGCTCTTCACGGGGTCGGCGCTCCGGCAACTCTACGGGTTCTCGCGCGGCGTTCCGCGTCTGGTGAACGTGGCGTGCGACAGCGCGCTCGTCACCGCATACGCCGCCGGGACACGGCTCGTCGATCGCAAGATCATGCGGGAGGCCATGAAGGACCTACGCCACGGTCTGTACCAGCGGCGCGTGGCAACGGTCTGGCGGACGCGCTTGACGATGATCGGAATCGCGGGGGCGGTCGGCGCGTTGATGGGCGTCATGGTATCGCGACTCGCTGCCGGACCGCTCGTTCGCGGCCGCACGCCGGCGGCGCCGAGTCCGTCGGCCGCAGGCGCGATGCTAGCGGCCGCGCCCGCTCCGCGCCCCACGCCGCAGGCCACGCCGCCCGGCGAGCTCGTCGACGAGGATCACGGCAC
Organism: Binatia bacterium; assembly: GCA_041476145.1. GTDB lineage: Bacteria > Desulfobacterota > Binatia > UTPRO1 > UTPRO1 > DP-19. The sequence goes on along the minus strand of JBGOSW010000137.1, from coordinate 10,817 downwards.
CGCACCCATACTGGCGGCACCCGCATCTCCGCTGCCGAGTACGCCCACGGCTTCGCTGGCCGCGACGCCCACTCCCACGGTCGCCGCCACCGCGGCGGCTCGGACGGCGGTGATCGAACCGCCGCGGCCTCGAGCGCTGGCGTCGCCACACGCGCCACCTCCCGAGGTCCCCGCCCTCGATGCCGCCGGACCCGCGTCCATGGACGGCAGCGCCGACGAGCGACGGATCTTCGTGCAAGCGGGAGACGACCTCACGCACATCGCGCGGCGCAACTACGGCCACGTCACGCGACCGCTGCTGGAGGCGATTCAGCGGGCGAACCCCGCGATCGTCGATCGTGACGTCTTGAGCATAGGGCAGGCGATCCTCCTGCCGACGGATCCGCACGCCGCCATCGCGCCGACGCCGAGCGGAGACGCCAGCGTGCCGTGAGCCACGACGTCGGCGCGTGCGAGCAGAGCGCGGTTGCCATGGCGTTGCGCGATGCGGCTGCGCGTCGCGAAGTGTCGCGCGGCGCCACGCTTCCGCACCACCTGCTGACGCGGCCGGGTGACCCGCCTGCACGATGCCGCACAAACGCAATTGTGGCGCGAGGGTAACGGTAGCGAAATGGGGCGGTCCTAACGCTATGCGACCCCGAACGCGGGGCCTAGGTCCTTGAGTCGCGAGGGGAAACTGAGGGCCGGCCGAAGCTGAAAAAGCTGAGAGGTTTCGCGACCCTCCAATCTCCTATGGCATTGAACTTGCTGCCGTCCACCGTGCCGATGCCTCCCGCGACCGCCAATCAGAAAGAATGGTTCGTCCTCCGCAGTAAGCCCCGTAAGGAGGACTGCGCGGTCCGCCATCTCCTCCGTCGCGGCATCGAGGTGTTCTTTCCTCGCATCCTCGAGCCGGTAGGTATCGGTACTGGGTGGGCGACCGTCCCACTCTTTCCAGGGTATCTGTTCGTCGAGATCACGCTGCTTCAAGAGTTCCATCAGATCATCTGGACGCCGGGCGTGAAGGGATTCGTCGCCTTCGGGGAGATTCCGACGGCGATTCAACCCGGGGTCGTGCACTTCTTGCGGCAAGAGGGTGGTCCCGACGGTGTGATCCGGCCGCACCGGCGCTTTCATGTCGGCGATCGGGTGCGGATCAAGCGCGGTCCGTTCGCGGGGTTGATCGGCATCATCGAACAGCCGTGTCCCGAGCGCGGGCGAATTCGCGTCCTGATGGACTTCCTTCGGCAAGGGACGGCGGTCGACGTTCCGGTTACGGCCATCGGTTTGATGTAACGGCAGCCGATGGTTCCGCTGTCGCACGGTCGCATACCGACGGCGCGGAAAGGTCGGTTGATGAAAGAATACGAGAGCTTGAGCGGAAACGAATGGCGGAGCCTTATGGACAATTCCGCCACGATGGAGAGCGCGCGATGACACAGTACCCAAAACCGAGACGCTGGATGGCGCACCGCGTGGTGGCCATCCTCGTCCTCAGCGGCGCCGGATGCAGCGAAGTCGGCCGCAATCTTCCACCTCCGGAGGCGACGTACGCGCTTACACAAGCCGCGGTCACGCGCAGCGACTACCGACTGCAGGTGGGTGATCGACTCAACGTCAAGTTTCCCTACCACGCCAAGCACAACCAGGAGCTTCCGATCCGACCCGACGGCAAGATCACGCTCGAGCCCACCGGCGAGCTCGTCGCCGAGGGGTTGACCCCGCCCGAGCTCGAGGACCTCATCAAGCAGCGCTCGTCGCGCGTGCTCAAGAATCCCGAGGTCGTCGTCATCGTGACGCAGATCGGGGATCGTCGCGCCTACGTGGGTGGTGAGGTCGGGCGGCCGGGCTTCGTCCCCGTTCAGGATGGCATGACGCCGCTACAGGCGGTGCTCGCGGCCGGCGGCTTCAAAGATACCGCGCGCAAGGACAGCGTCCTCTACATCGCGCGCGGCACGAACGGTGCCTATCAGGCGAGCCGCGTCGACCTCGACGCCGTCCTTCGCGAGGGCGCCGCGGAAACGGTGCGCCTGACCGGAAGCGATGTCGTCTACGTTCCGGCGACACGCATCGCCAACATGGACACGTTCGTCGACCAATATATCCGCAAGGTGATGCCCGTCGACTCGCGTGCCGGCGCCGTGGCACCCATTCCGGTTCCCTAACGCCCGAGTGCCAGGAGGATCCGTGAACCCAGAGATCGTCAGGTCGGGCAGCAGCGGCGGAAACGGAGCGCCGATCCCGTTCTATGTAGATCCCGCTCCGCAATCCGACAGCGCGGTCAGCGCCAAGCTGATGCTGTACGCGATCTTCAAGCGCAAGTGGCAGGTGCTGGGCGTTCTCGGCGTAGTCGTGCTCTCGATCCTCATTTCCGCGTTGGTCCGGCCGAAGATTTTCAAGACGGTCGCGAAACTGATGCTGCGCCCGAGCCGTGCGGAGGTTCAGTTGAGCGCGGGCGACCAACGCGAGATCACGCTTCCGGTCGCGGCCAGCACGGAAATGATCAATTCCGAGATGGAGATTCTGCGCAGCCAGGAGCTCATGCGGCGGGTGATGGCCCGCATGAACGATGCCGGGACGCCGATCTTCGGCGCCGACACCACGCTGAGCGAAGGGGAGCAGATCGGCGCGTTGCAGGGGATGGTCACGGTCGCTCCGGCGCCGCAGTCGAACGTCATCGAGGTCGATCTCTTCTCGCGCAATCCGGAGAAGGGGCGGATTCTCCTCAACGCGATCGCGGACGCGTATCTGGTACGGCACGCGGAGCTCCACGGCAACACCGGCGCCGTCGATTTCTTCGAGAGCCAGAAGGGGACGCTTCGCGACCGCGTTTCGGATGCGGAGGCGCGGCTCGCGGCTTTCGTCGACCGCGAAGGGCTCGTCCTGCCGGAGGATCAGATCCGTTACGTGCTGAAAGACGCGCGCAGCGGCGGCGATGCGCTCAGTGTGCAGAACTCGAAAATTCGTGGCCTCGAACAGCGTATCCAGACGTTGCACGAACAGATGGCGAGCACGCCGGCCATCATCGAGAGCCAGGTCGAGCACTTGAACCCGACGACGCAGGCTCTCGCGCTCGAGATCTCGAGGAAGGAGGCGGAGCGTACTGCGTTGCTGCAGAACTACACCGAGGAGGATCGATCGGTCGCGAATCTCACGGCGGAGATAGCTGCGTTGAGAGCGCAGATGTTCGCGCAGCGAAACGAAACGATTCTCGGAACCTCGCGTACCATCTTGAACCCCATCCGCCAGGATCTCGAGCGGCGCCTCCTGAGTTCACAGATGAGCCTCGAGGATCTGCGTGCGCGTGTTACGGGCATGTCGGAGAGGATCGACGCGGCGGCGACCGAATCGACGAAGAAGGCGATCGACATGCGGCAGAAGACGATCGAACTCAGCCGCTTGCAGCAAGACGTGTCGTCGGCGCGCGATGCCTATCAACTCTACGCGAAGAAACAGGAAGAAGCGCGCATTTCGGATGCCCTCGACAGCGAGCGATTCTTGAACGTCAGCGTGCTCGAGAGTGCGACGTTGGCGACCGAGCCCTACAACAAGCTGAATCCGCTCGTGCTCTTGGCGGCGCTGATTGCAGGCACGGGGCTCGGGGTGGGCGCGGCGGTGGGACTCGAGTTCCTCGGCCGCAACTTCAAGTTCGAGGAGCAAGTCGAACAGTACCTCGAGCTGCCGGTCTTCGCCGTGATTCCGGACATGACCGAGATAGCCGAGACGCAGCACAGCTGAGCACGTCGGCAGGCGGGAGCGAGAGCATCCATGAGCAAGATCTACGAGGCGCTGCAAAAGGCGCAGGAGGAGCGCGAGGGCGTCCCTCCGCTCGAATCGGAGCGAGTGCGCCGCCGCGCGTGGTTTCGCTCGCGCCGATCGCGCGCGACCAACGGCCACCGCGCGCACGGATCGTTGCGAATCGATTTCGATCTCGCACCGGACGTCGAAGAGGCGTATCAGCGACTGGGGACGCATCTCCTCGCGCCGTCCAAAGATCCTTCCGTACTGCGTGACCTCATGGTGGTCGCGTCCGTTCACGGCGAGGGAACGACGACGACCGCCGCTCTCTACGCGTCGACGCTCGCGAAGCGCAAGAAGCTCGACGTCCTCCTGATCGAGGCGAACTTCCGCACGCCCGCGCTCGAACAGGTATTCCCCATCCAGCGCAACGGGGGGTTCGCGGAGCTCATTGCCGGAACCCAGGACCTCGACCGCGTCGTCCAGGCGACGCCGCAGCCGAATCTCTTCGTGATCACCAGCGGTCACTACGAGACATCGCCCTCCAACGTTCTCGAGGCACCGTCCATGTCGGAGGTCCTCGCCCGCCTCCACGAACGGTTCCAGTTCGTCGTCTTCGACTCGGCGCCGGTCAACGTCTACACCGACGCGCAGATTCTCGGGCCCCGCGTCGACGCGACCGTCTTCGTCATCGAGGCTGATCGCACGCGCATCGACGAGGTCCAACGCGCCAAGCGGCAGTTGGAGCGCGCGGGCGCGAAGATGCTCGGCGTCTTGCTCAACCGGCGCAAGAACTATCTGCCGGGCTTCATGGAAGGCATGATCTGATCTTCCGATGAGCGTCGCAGCTTCTCCGGCTCTCTCGGGCGGGCGCGCACTGCGGCCCGCGACGGGTGCGGGCGTCCTCTGGTCGCTCGTCGCGCTGCTCGCGCTCGGCGGAGTACTCGCCTTCGCGACCGCGCTCGGCCTCGAGGCCACGGCGCTCGGCCTGATCGTCGTGGCCGCCGTCCTCGCCACCGTGGTCGTCCACCCCGCCATCGGCGTGCTCATGCTGATCGCGAACTTCCTGGTCGCGAGTTACCCGAGCCCGATTCGTGGTGAGGGGCTGCTGACCATCAACAACATCCTCGGCATCATCCTCTCGGTCCTGATGGTCGCCGAGCTCGCGCAGCGACCGAATCTCTGGTTCTTGCGCGTTCGACAATTGCACGTATTCCTGGCGATCGGCGTCATCTTCATCATCTCGACGATCGTTTCCGCCCACAACTTTCCGAACCTGCAGATCACCTCGGGGAAATGGCGTCTGCTCGACCAGACGATCCCGCTGGCGCAGGATTTCATCACGCGCCTCGCCTTCCTCATCCTCATGCTGCAATTCGTCGCGCGGAAGCGTGATCTGAAACGCGCGATCACGATCATGATGATGTGTCTGATCATGGTCGTGCCGTCGGCGCTTCTGGGGTACGCTTCCGGCGGCGGTGAGCCGGGAAGCTATCGCGCCGCCGCGGAGTTTTCGGTAGGCACCAACTCGAACCGGCTCGCGTTCCTGTGTCTGATCCAGATCGCGTTCTGGTGGTACTTCATGCGCGCCGATCGCTCAGTGGAACGGACGGCGCTCTGTGCCGCCGTGATCGCCAGCCTGATCTTCACCGTCTTTTTGACCGCGTCGCGTAGCGGCGTCATCGGCCTCGGCCTTCTCTTCTACATGCTGACGAAGACGCGCGGTCGGGTGAGCGGCGGACGATGGCAGGTGGTCGCGGTCGCGCTGGTCGCGATCGGGGTGCTGCTCACGGTGATCCCGGAGGAGAACCTCGAACGCATCGAGAACATCAATCCGTTCGCGACCGGGACGCACGATCAAGGCAGTCACTCGACCGAGCGTCGCATGGACACGATCGAGCTCGGTTGGCGCATCTTCCGAGACTACCCGTCGTTCGGGATCGGCCTCGGCAACTTCCGCGAAATCGCGCAGCAGGTCTATTTCGACCCCTTCTGTCGGCCCCCGCACAACTCGTACGTGTGGTCGCTTTCCGAGGGCGGCATCTTCTGCCTGCTGCTCTACCTCTTGCTCTTCTGGCACACGTGGCGTGACGTCCAATGGTTGCAGGCGTCGCCGGCGGTGCCGAAGGATCTCGGCTGGATCGTCGCCGCGCTCCCGCCCTGCATCGTGATCCTGCTCTTCTTCAGTGCGTTCGCCGACATCTGGCTGAGCCCGATCACCTACATCCTGATCGGTTTCATCGTGGCGCTACGCCGCTACGTGAGCTGCCGCCGTGTCGTCCTCGTCTAAGGAAACGCCGCGGACGATCGCGTTTTTCCCGCCGCGGCTCGTCACCGGTGGGACGCAGCGGCACCTCCTCGAAGTGTTGAAGTTTCTGGATCGTCGTCGCTTTCGACCGATCGTCATCAGCGCCAAGCGAGGTGGCGAGATCGGACGGGCGATCGAGGCGTCCGGGGTCGAGCTGGTACGGCTCGATCTCGGCGAACGGGTGGTGAGCGTCGACATGGTGCGCTGCGTGCGCCAGACGGCGGCGCTCTTCCGGGCGCGCAACGTCGAGGTGGTGCAGTGCTTTCAATGGAGACCGGCGCTGATCGGGATCGCCGCCGCCCGGCTGGCGCGCCGCGGCCGCGTCGTCGCCGGCCGCCGCAGCGCCCCGGTCGAGCGCGGCGTACGTGCGCTGCTCGAAGATTTGGTGGTGCGGCTCGCGGATCGCGTGGTGGTGAATGCGGAGACGCTGCGGCCGCGCGGAGCGGCCGCGGCGCGCACGGAGGTGATTCCGAGCGGCGTCGACACGGAGCTGTTCCGCCCCCGTCCCGAGATACGTGCGGAGGCGCGCGCGCGGCTCGGTCTTTCCGCGGCGAATCGCGTCGTCGGAACCGTCGGGCGTCTCGAGACGCGCAAGGGAACGGCGGTGCTGCTCGAGGCGGCGGCGCGATTGGTGAAAAAAGAGCTTCCCGATTTGCGGGTTCTGGTGGTAGGGGATGGACCGCTCCGCGACGAGCTTCCCGCGCTCGCCGCACGGCTTGGCATCACCGATCACGTCGTCATGCTCGGCGACCGATCGGACGTTCCAGAGGTGTTGGCGGCGCTCGACGTCTTCGTACTCCCCTCGCGCACCGAGGGGATGTCGAACGCGCTGTTGGAGGCGATGGCGACCGCGCTTCCCGTCGTCGCCACGGCGGTGGGCGGGAATCCCGAAGTAGTGTCCGCGGAGATGACCGGCGTGCTCGTACCCCCCGACGACGTGATGGCAATGGCCGATGCGGTGATGCGTCTGGCGACGAGCCCGATTCTCGCCGCCGAGCTCGGCGCGGCGGCGCGTCGCCAGGTCGAGGAGCGATACGGCGCGCGCGCGATGGTGCGCCGCCTGGAGGCGGTCTACGCCGCAGTCGCCGACGCGGCACCGCTGACCGTCGAGTGCACGGCCGCCGCTGCGGACGGCCGGGTATGAGGAGCATGATGAGGAACCCGGAGCCGTGTCGCTGATGGCGTCGCGTTCTCGCATGGTGGTGGTCGGCCTCGACGGTGCGACCTTCCGGCTCATCAAGCCGTGGGTCGAGGCGGGGCAGCTGCCGACGTTCGCGCGCCTCCTCGCTGAGGGCGCCCACGCCGACCTGCGCAGCACGCTGCCCGCGCTCACGCCCCCGGCTTGGACGTCTGCTGCCACCGGGAAGAACCCGGGCAAGCACAACATCTACAACTTCTACAAGGTGAGCGACGGCGGCACGGGCAAGTTGCCGCTGACGCCCGCGGATCTGCGCAGCCGTCGCGTCTGGGACATCGCGAACGCATACGGCAAGCGCGCCGGCGTCGTGCACCTGCCGCTCACGTATCCCTGTGAGCACCTCGACGGGTTCGTCGTCTCCGGCATCATGACGCCGAAGGGCGTCGAGGACTACACGTTCCCGCTCGAGCTGCGCGACGAGTTGCGTGCGCACATCGACGGCTACCGCTTCGACGTCGACGCCGACGCGCTCAAGATCGGCGATCTACGCGCGTTTGCCGCCGACGCGTTCGAGCTGCAGCGCATCCAGACGGCGGAGACGCTCTACCTGCTCGAGCACAAGGAGTGGGATCTCCTCTGGGTGATGTTCCACACGCTCGACAAGGTGCAGCATTTCTTCTGGCATCTCATGGACCCGACGCACCCGGCGTACCCGGGGCCGAGCGACCTCGGCGACACCATCCTGCGGTTCCACCAGCTGCTCGACCAGACGCTCGCCGACATCCTCGCCAGGCTCGACGACGACACCGGCCTCTTGGTGATGTCCGATCACGGCTCGTGTCCCCTCGAGTCGTACTTCCTGGTCATGAACTGGCTCGAGGACACCGGGTTCCTCCGCATGAAGGGCGGGTCGCGTTCGCCGCTCCAACGCGCGCTCGGGGGAATGGGCCTGGAAGCGCGCGGCGTCGTGCAGACGTTGCGCCGCGCCGGACTCGGGTGGGTGCCGCGGCTCGTGCCGTCGCGCCTCAAGGCGCAGGTGCCGCTCGCGCGCGCCTCGTTCGCCCGCATCGCACCGCACATCGACTGGGCGGGAACCCGGGTCTACTGCCCGTCGGCACCGGGCAGCGGTCTGCGCGTCAATCTGCGCGGGCGCGAGGTGCAGGGCACGGTCGCGCCCGAAGAGTACGACCGCGTTTGCGAAGAGGTGCGGACACGGCTGCTCGCGATCGTCGATCCGAAGACCGGCGGCCGCGTCGTGCGCGCCGTGCATCGTCGTGAGGAGATCTACGCCGGTCCGCACGTCGACAACGCCCCCGATCTCCTCGTCGAGACGACCGATCCATACTGCCTCATTGAGGGCATGGGTCCGGCGGCGATCGTGCCATCCGGACAGAACGACGGCGAGCGCACCGGCAATCACTTGCGCGAGGGGATCTTCCTGCTCGCCGGCGCCGGCGCCCGGCGCGGCGTCGCGCTGCCGACGCTCGACATCTGCGACGTCGCGCCGACGTTGCTCCACCTGCTCGACCTGCCCGTTCAAGCGGACATGGACGGCGCCGTGGCGCAGGCGGCGCTGACGCCGGCGTTCCTCGCCTCGCGTCCCGTCCGCACCGACCAGCTACCGCCGCCGCCGGAGATGGCGGCCGTCGAGATGAGTGACCACGACCGCCAGGCGATCGAGGGCATGCTCGAGGGACTCGGCTACCTGTGAGCGGCGCGCCCATCTTCGTGTACCACGACGTCGTCGCCGCTGCGGATGCGCTGGCGGCGATTGCGCCGGCGCACCGGCCCTACGTGCTGACGCGGGCGCAGTTCGTGTCACACCTCGAGGCGCTCGCCGCTGCGGATCTCGGTGCCGCGACGCCGTGCCCGAGCACCGTCAGCGAGCTGCTGGATGCGCCGGCGTCGGGACGCTTCGTGCTCTCGTTCGACGACGGGCACGAGAGCAACTACTCCGAGGTCTTCCCGCTGCTCGCGGCGCGGCGCTGGCCGGCGACGTTCTTCGTGGTCGCGAGCTGGGTCGGGACGCGCGCCGCGCTCACCTGGTCGCAGCTGCGCACCATGGCGGACGCCGGGATGGAGATCGGCAGCCATTCGCTGACGCACGCGTCGATTCGCGGATGCTCGCGTGCGGAGATCCGACGTGAGTTCGGCGACTCGAAGCGCATCCTCGAGGACGGCCTCGGACGCCCGGTCACCATCGCGTCGCTTCCGCGCGGCAGCACGGAGCCGAGTGCCGCAGCGATCATCGCGGAGTTGGGCTACCGCGCCTTCTGTACGAGCGAACCCGGCTTGATCTCGACGACGACGAATCCCTTCGACGCACCGCGTATTGCCATAAAGTGGCGCACACCGGCAGCTTTCGTCACCCGCGTTCTAGCCGGCGATCGTCTCACGCTCGCCAGACTCCGTTCGTCGTACGCCGTGAAGCAACTGGGAAAGCGTATCGTCGGTGCCGAGCGCTGGCGTCGTGTGCGTGGGGCGATGGTCGCGGGAACCGCGCGGACGGGACTGTGAGCATGGACGTCGCACGGGAGAAGGCTCGATGAAGGTCTTGGTGATCGGTCTCGACGGCATGACCTTCGACGTCGCCCGCCCCCTGATGGACGCCGGCGAGATGGCGACGCTCGCCTCGCTCGAGCGTCGCGGGGTGAGCGCGACGTTGCAGTCGACGTATCCGCCGATCTCGGCGCCCGCGTGGGTCACCTTCCTGACCGGCAACAATCCGGGCCGCCACGGGATCTACAACTTCCAGAACCTCGATCTGTCGCGCTACTCGAGCTTCAGCGAGACCCTCGTCAACTCGACGTATTTCCGCGGCAAGACGCTCCTCGATCACGCCGGCGCCGAGGGGAAGCGCATCCTCGCGTACCGCATCCCGCTCACGTACCCCGCGTGGGCGATCAACGGGCTCCTCGTCTCCGGTCCGCCGACGCCCGACCGCAAGCGCGCGTACACCATGCCCGCCGATCAAGCGAGCAACCTGCCGCCGATGACGTTGCTGTCCCACGACGAGTTGGCACGCGCCAAGCGGGCAGGGGACATCGCGGCGATCGACGCCTGTAACGCCTACGAGCTGAAGGTCATGGATGAAGTCACCCGGCGCGCGATCGACGACGGCACCGACGTGATCGTCACCTTCACCGGCATTCCCGACGGCCTGCATCACTCGTTCTGGCACCTCCACGATCCGGCGTCGCCGTTCCACGATCCGGCGGCGTCGGCGCACGACAAGAACGTGATCCGGCGGTGGTACGTCGAGATCGACCGCATGATCGCCGGGTGGCTTGCGGGTCTCGGCGACGAGTGGGCGGTGGTCGTCCTCTCCGATCACGGCGGCGGCCCGGCCCCGACCCGCTATCTGAACGTCAACCACGTGCTCGCCGAGCGTGGATACTTGAAGCCCACGAGCGCCTCGCGCGCCCAGGTCGCGCGGCTGGTGAGCCGTCAGGTGAACGCGCTGCGACGCCGCATACCCGGCAAGGTCTGGCTGAAGAATCATCTGCCGGCGGTTCTCAAGTCGCAGGTGCGCCAACTGCGCAATGGCACCAGCCGAATCGAATGGGGCGCGACCCGCGCCTATGCGGTACCGATCTTCTTCCCGGTGACGGGCATCAACTTGAACGTGCGCGGCCGCCAGCCACAGGGCATCGT
>JBGOSW010000136.1:0-12120 GCA_041476145.1 Binatia bacterium | reverse complement strand
CGACGCCCATCGCGAGCGCAGCGAGCGGGGGCGTCATCGTTGAACGCACCCGGGATTCACTCCCGGGTGCGACGCCCATCGCGAGCGCAGCGAGCGGGGGCGTCATCGTTGAACGCACCCGGGATTCACTCCCGGGTGCGACGCCCATCGCGAGGCGCAGCCGAGCGGGGGCAGTTATCGAATGAGGCGCTGGACGGCCTTGAACTCGGGGGACTCGGCAGTGCGGAGTAGCTCGAGGAGGGCGCTCTCGACGGTCGCCGGGATGACCCCGGCGCCGAGCATCTTCTCCCAACCGATTGCCGCGTCCTCGGCGTGGCGCGACGACGTCGTATCGCGCGGCAGGTGCACGGCGTAGCCCGCGGCAATCAGATCGTGCGCCGTCTGACTGACGCAGGCATGCGTCTCGATGCCGGCGAGGACGACCTGCCGGCGTCGCAAGCGAGCGAGCGTCGACACGAAGAGCGGCGTGCCGCAGCAGCTGAGGCTCAGTTTCTCGATCGGCGCCACCCCGCGCGGCAGGTGCTCGGCGACTTCGGGAGCGGTGTGGCCGAGGCCCTTCGGATACTGTTCGGTGGCGAGCACGGGGACCCCGAGGGCGGCCGCCCCCTGCACGAGCACGGCAACGGCGTGGGCGACGCGCTCGTACTCGTGCAGCACGCTCCGATACGCTTCCTGCACGTCGATCACGACCACGACCGCGGCGTCGCGATCGAGAAGGCGTGGATGACGGGACGTGCCGGCGGGCACGATTCAGTGCCTCGTCAGGCTCTCGCTCTCGGCGTTCACGCCGAGGAGCGCCGCGAGAGCGTCGCACGCCTCGCTGAGCGGGCCCTCGACGGTATCACTCACCAACTGCTCGACGGCGGCGAGGTCGTCGGGTCCGGGAGGCTCCGACTCGTGGTGCATGCCGTGAAGCGCCCAGGCGACCGTGCTCAAGCGGTTGCGGACCTCGGTGAGTAGCGCGAGGGCCTTCTCCGGCGACATCTCGGGAGACTCCTTGCCCTTCTGTGCCATGCCTCCTCCTAATCCCGCATCCGCCGGCTCCACCAATGCTTGGCACGGCGGACGTGGCGCCCGCTCAAGTGGGCACCGGTCGGAGCCCCACTCTAGACTGCGCCGGACGTCGCGGCAATCGGCGTATTTATTTGTTGACTTCGCCCCCGCTCGCTGCGCTCGCGATGGGCGTCGCATCCGAAAGCGAAGCGGCAGGCGCCGGTGCGGGGTCGCAGCCGGCGCGCGGGACGACGAAGGTGTCGCCGGTGCGGCGAATGGCGACGCGCGCCTGCTCCGACCCGGCCGCGACGAGCAGGCGCGCCAGCGCCTCTCCGAGCGGTTCCTTGCCGAGGCGGAACGTGTCCCAGTGCACCGGCACGAGGTAGCAGGCCCCAGTCATGGTGAACATGCGCCACGCCTGCTCGGGATCAGCGTGGTTCATGATCCACGGATCATAGGCGCCGATGCCGAAGATCGCGACGTCGATGCGCGGCGCATGCGCCAGCGCGCCGAAGGCCTCGGTGTAGGCGGTGTCGCTCGCGAACAGCACGCGGTGCTCGCCCTTGGTGAGCAGGTAACCATTGTAACCGCGCCAGCCGTCCCACGGCCAGCGCTTCCCCCAGTGGTTCACCGGCACGGCCTCGATGTTGACGTCGCCGACCTCGACGTGCTCGCCCCACCCGAGTTCGACGACGCGCGCGAAGCCGAGATCGTCGACGAGGTCACGCGTCTGTCGCGGCGTCACCAATAGGGGCGCCGCGGTCAGGCGCTCGAGCGACGGGCGATCGAGACTGTCCATGTGCGCGTGCGAGACGAGGACGGCGGCGATCGGCGGCAGGTCTTCGGGTGCGAGCGCGGCGCGCACGACGCGCGTCGGCCCAATCGTCACGCCCGCGACTTGGATCCCGACGCGCGCGAAGAACGCCGGATCGGTGAGGATGCGCGTACCGGCGAAGTCGATCAGCACCGAGGCGTGGCCGATGTAGGCGATCGTCAGGTCGTCCGCCGACCACGAGCGCGGATCGGGACGTACCGGCGCGGCGACTGGTCGCCGCCACGGACCGCAGGCGTAGACGACGACGCCGGCGGCGGCGATCGCCGCGACGGCGGTCATCCAACGAGCGCGGCGGCGGATCACGCGACGAGGCGCCTCAGCGCGGCTCGCCGTGGTGCTCGTGATGGCCCTCCGGCATCGGCACTACGACGGAGGACACGAGCTTCGCGGCGCTGCCCTTCACGCGCACGCATCCACGATTGTAGACGCCGGTGAGGAACGCCGTCGCGTCGATCTGCACGTCGGTGAGCAACGTCGCCTCGGGAACGCTCGCGATCGCGCGCGCGACCGCGTCCGCGAGCGAGGGTCGGTGGAGCCGCACGAAGAGAATCGAGCTGCCGCAGTCCTCGCCCGTCGCCCCGGTCGCGAGCACCATCGCCGGTGGATAGGCCTCGGGGCCGAGGACGCCCGGCAGGGTCGCGACGCGAGCGGCACATCCGATCGCCACCAGGCAGACGGCGAGCGCCACGCGCCTCACGACCCGCATCGTCCGTTCCATCCGTTCAGTGGCGCGCGAGAAGGCGTTCGCGCACCTCGTTCATCTGCCGGCGCGCCGGTTCGGAGAACCAGACGTCGAGGAAGTCCCGATCGATGCGCGCACGGCTCTCGGCGACGCGGGCGAGCGTCGGGGCGAGGAGATGTGCCTTGATCGTCGCGTACGCCTCGAGCGAGTCCGGGGCGATCGCCCGCGCGACGGCGATCGCACGCGGCAGCAGCCCATCCGACTCGACGATCTCGTCGACGAGACCGCGGGCGCGCGCCTCGTCCGGCGTATAGAGCGCGCCGGTGAGCATCACCTCGCGCAGGCGCTCGGGCGAGAGCGCGTGGCGCGCGATCTCGAAGGGCACGCCTGGAAACGGAATGCCGACCTGCACCTCGTTGAGGCCGATCTGCGCGTCGTCGTTGTCGACGACGATGCGCAGATCGCAGGCGAGCGCGATGACGCAGCCACCGGCGATCGCATGACCGTTCACGGCGGCGATCGTCGGACGCGGCAGCGAGAACCACGCCAGGACGGTCTCGCTCAGACGGTCGACGAACGTCGCGAGCGTCGTCCGATCGAATTCGTAGAGCTCGAGGAGGTTGAGCCCGGCTGAGAAGCAGCTGCCCGTTCCGGTGAGCACGACCGGAAGCGGTGCCGCGCTCTGGATGTCGGCGATCGCCGCCTGCAAGTCGCTGAAGAAGTCGTCGTCGAGCGCATTGACCTTGTTCGAAGTCATGGTGACGACGGCGACGTCGTCGATCTGCTCGATGGTCCAGCCGCCCACGTCCGTGCTCGGGCGCTCAGGGAGCGAGGCGCACCGACTCGATGACGACCGCAGTGACGGGCACGTTCTGATTCGACCCCTTCGTGGCGGTCGGCACCGCGGCGATCTTCTTCACCACGTCCATGCCATTCACGACCTTACCGAAGACCGCGTATCCGAAGCCCGCCGGCGTCTCGTCGCGGTGGTCGAGGAAGGCGTTGTCGACGGTGTTGATGAAGAACTGCGCCGTCGCACTATCGACGACCCCGGTGCGGGCCATCGCCAGCGTACCGACGGTGTTCTTCAGGCCGTTTCCCGCCTCGTTCTTGATGGGTGCACGCGTCGGCTTCTGCTGCATGTCGGCACCGAAGCCGCCGCCCTGGATCATGAAGGTCTGGATGACGCGATGGAAGATCGTGCCGTCATAAAACTTGGCGTCGACGTAGTCGAGAAAATTCTTGACGCTGATCGGCGCCTTGTCGGGATAGAGCTCGATCGTCAGCTCGCCGAGCGACGTTTTCATGATGACCCGTGGCGCTTTCGCCGGCGCCGCGCTCTTCGCCGGAGCCGGGCTCTTGCCCGTATCGGCGGCCTGCGCCGTCGCCACCGAGACCAGCAACATCGACAAAATCGCGAACACGACCGTCTGTGTCATGCGCCCTCCGTGATCGACCGCCCTCCTATCCCATGCTCGTTTCGAGGGTCAAGGCGACGTCCGCGCGGCAGCGAGCGGTCCACCTGGTGTGGCCGCCGTCGATCGCTTACAGTGCCCGGCGCGTTCCGCATCGGAATCGGAAAGGAGCACGCAATGCGCACGATCAGCGGCTTGGAGGAGATGCAGGGCCTCGTCGGGCAGGAGCTCGGCGTCAGCGATTGGCACCTGGTCACGCAGGAGGAGATCGACCTCTTCGCGCGCGCTACGCACGACCATCAGTGGATCCACGTCGATCCCGAGCGCTGCCGCCGCGAGTCGCCGTTCGGTGGACCGATCGCGCACGGCTACTACACCCTCGCGCTCGCACCCTATCTCCTGGCGCAGATCCTGCGTGTCGACGGCGTGCGCATGGGCGTCAACTACGGTCTCAACAAGATGCGCCTGCCGAGCCCGCTTCCGGTGGGCTCCAAGGTGCGGGCGCGCGCGACCTTGAACGGCTTCGAGGCGACGCAGGGCGGCGCCAGCACGACGATCGGCCTCACGTTCGAGGTCGAGAATCAGGCGAAGCCGACGTGCGTCGCCGAGGTGATCTACCGCTACTATCGGTGAGCGCTCGGCGAACCGTCATCAGCCGCGAAACGCCGGCATGACCCGCGCACGGAACAGCTCGAGCGCCTCGAGGTCGAACGGCGCGCGCAGGGCGAGATTGATGCGCGCCGCGCCGGCGTCGCGGTAGGCGGCGACGCGGTCGATCACCTGCTCCGGAGTGCCGATCAGCATCCCGGGCTCGAGGAACGACAGCATCGACCCGAACTGTTCGGCGAGCACTTCGCGCTTGCGGCGCGCGCCGGCTTCGTCGGCCGCCAGGGCGAGCCCGAGATTCACCGTCCGCATGATCGCCGCCGGGTCGCGCCCCTCACGCTCACACCAGGCGCTGAGGACGGCGTTCTTGGCGGCGAAGACCTCGGGGGCGACGAACGGAACGTTCCAGCCGTCGGCGCGCTGCGCGACGATGCGCAGCAAGCGGCGCTCGCCCATGCCGCCGATCCAGATGTGCGGCCGGCCGAGCGGCCGCGGCTCGCAGCGCGCGTCGCGCAGCCGGTAGTAGCGTCCCTCGAAGGTGACGGACTCCTCGTCGAAGAGACGGCGGATGAGCGTCGCCTGCTCGTCGAGACGATCGAGGCGCTCGCGCAGCGACGGAAACGGCAGGCCGAACACCTCGCACTCCGCCTGATGCCAACCGATGCCGAGGCCGAGGTGCATGCGTCCGCCGCTCACGTGGTCGATCGTCACCGCCGCCTTCGCCAGCACGGCGGGGTGCCGATAGAGGACGCAGAACACCAGGCAACCGACGGCCACACGCGTCGTCTCGGCGGCGAGCGCGGTCATGGTCGCCACGCCCTCGAGGCACGGGCCGCGTGTCTCGCCGATGACCGCCGACGTGAAGTGGTCCCAGACCGAGATCCAGTCGAAATCGGCGCGGTCGCCGGCGCGCCACGCCGCGCGCAGCTCGTCGATCGTACAGTGCTGCGGTCCGGTGTGGATGCCGAAGCGGAGCGCCATGGCGCCTTTTCGCCTGGATGAGAGCGCGTGTCCACCGAGATGGAGGGAGCTCGCGACCGCCTGTGGACCGAGGCGCGCCGCCACGAGCCGCAGGCGACCGTGCACCTGCTCGTCGTCCCCAAACGCCGCGTCACTTCCCGTCTTCACGTGGTGATCAACACCAACCCCAAGGGGCGCGCAGAGTGCGTAGTACCACCTCCACATACATGTCCTCGGCGCTCGGCAGATGCGGTAGCTCGGTGGTTGGCGCCGATCTTACGGCCTCGTCGCGCCGATCGACTTTTTTGCAAGTGGCATGTAGGTCGCTTCCTGGGTACACTCGGCCAGAGCTGGTTCCTTTCTGCCGTGGACCGCTACTGCACTCGATTTCAGGAGGAGGGCGCGATGGAACCAACGAGTTCACCGATGGATGAGCGCCACCTCTCGTTTGTCGATCCGCTTGCGTGCATTGTCATCGCCAACTCCTGATGCCCGTCAAAGCCTTCCTGCTGGCATTCGTCTCCGCGCGCCGATCGCAGTACGATCGTCTGGCCCCCATCCGATTGATGGCGGCTTGCAGAATCCTGCTTTTCCCTTCGAAACTGAAGCAGCTGCGGTCTCTGAATTTCATGCGACCCTATTTTTCCCATGCGACGAAACGGGATACGTTTTTCTTTTTCACGCATGATTATTATTTGTCGAGATACTTCACGCTGGCGCAACGTGTCGACTGCGCCATCAGTCACTATACTTATGAATGTCAGAACTACGGGCCCACCTATCACCGCTCGGTCTATCAATCACCGCACGGCCTCGCGCTTTGGCATCGAGTCGTAGACGGCACGCGCTACACGCTCACATTGCGCGCCACAGAAGACAATAGGTACGAAGGAGACCTCAGCGTTTTCTGTTTCGTCGACGATACCCGGGTCTGCCGCGTATCTTTCTCTTATGTAAGCACGGATCACTTCGGTCTCGATCCCACGCCGACGATGTTCATCACTAGAAATCAGACCGATCGCAACGCGGCGCTTCAACGCTTCCGCGATACCTTCAAACAAAATTCGCCACCGTATTTTTGCCTCGCTGCGGTGTGTGGGATTGCGATGGCGAATGGCATGCGCTCCGTATTCGCCGTCAAGGATGATGCGCAAATTGCGTACGACACACGATACGCGGACAGCTTCAGGAACTCCTATTCCGCATTCTGGAAAGTATTCGGAGCGGAGGAGATCGACCGACACGCGTATGAGATGTCCATTCCACTGCAGTTGAGTGCGCTCTCGGACGTGAAGCATAGAGCTCGGGCCGTCGCTAGACGCCGCAATTGGCTGGAAATCATTCGTAGCACGCGAAGAGCGATGCTCGAAGACAGGACAAGCCTAACTCCTCCGGCAATCGAAGAAGTAAGCTCCGCATTTTTCCCGCTCGGAGGACCGTGGGCAACATGATGGGCGAAACACGTCGGGCACCGCTCGCACGGTGACGTTCGGGAACCCGGCGCGATCGAGTCGCCGGCCGGAGGTCCGGATCGACGAGACGCCGCGTTTCAATTCCTCGGCGGCCGGACGCTGCGATTCAGTTAGGACGCTACCCAGCGGCGGGACGTACCGCCGCGGCCTACCTTGACGTCTCCCATCGCGGCGCGGTAGATGCGCGTTGTTCTGTTTCCTCTCCATATCAGGCCGGTCGCGATCTTCCTGACCGTCGTCGCGATCTACTTCTCGAGCATCCCCGGCAACAGGTCGGAGGCGGAGGACGCTTGCGTATACGCAGCGACTGCCGATGCCGCCGACGCGTCGTGGACTCAGCTTCTACGTCCAGATCACGTCCTCTACTTCCCACTGATCCGGTCCTATCACGCGCTCCGCGAGCGCGTCGGGATGGGAGGGCGATCCTACGACCAACTGGTGAGACTGGACCTCGTCGCTGGCGCAGCGGTCGCGACGATGTTCTACCTGCTGCTTGTCAGACGGCTCGCGGTCGGTGAGGGACCTGCGGTCCTCGGCGCATTGCTGCTGGCCTTCTCGTACGGTCCTTGGCGCTACAGTGTCGAAGTCGAGATTCCCGCCTGGACCAACCTCTTCGCCCTTTGCCTCCTCTACCTGGCGTTGGCGCCGAGTCTGACCGCCCGCAAGTCGTTTCGGCTCGGCGTGGTGGCCGGATCGGCCATCCTCATGCACGGGCTGAACTCCTTCCCCGCCTGTTCGGCGATCCCGGCATGGCTATTCTTCCGCCATGGCCTGCGGCAGGTCGTTTCCTACGTGCTCGGCGCCGCGCTTCTTCTGACGGTTGCCTTCGGGTCGATCTTCCTCCTCAGGGGAGACCTGGAGAGGGAGATCAACACGGTGGCCACGCTCAGCCCGACGTGGGCGCTCGTGCCCAAGGCGTTGGTCGGGCTCGCGCAATCCGTCGTCGCGGGGAACTTCTTGTTCGGGAGCAGCGGGTTCACGGAGAAAATGATCTCCTTCTTTCCCGAGAAGATGCTCGAAGAGGAAATCCTGATGGGGCACAGGGCCCCCGAAGGACTTTTCGTCCTCTCGGTGGGCACCTGCCTCGCCCTCGCTGTCGCGGTGCTGTGGATGCTGATCGCTCGCTTGCGGCTGAAGAGCGTTGCACCCACTCCCGAGCAGGGACGCTATTTCGTCCTCTGGGCGGTCGTATTTGCGATCTTCGCGGTGGACACCAACCCGGGCTCCTTCGAGCTCTGGATTCCGGCGCTGGTTCCCATCTGGACTCTCGTCATCCTGTACATCATCCGGCCGCTGTTTCTCGGCGGGCGGCGAGCGCCGTGCATCGCATTTGCCGCCGCATTGTTCCTGCACAACCTGGTCGGCGGATTCAGCTGGATTCACGACGCGAGCGCCGACTACAACCGCGTTCGCGCCGCTTGGTTGGTCGAACATGCGACCGATCGTGATCTGATCGTGACGGCTGACACGACGGAATTTTCCAAGTGTCTTGGTTACTGGAGCAAAGGCGTCGTGCTGAACACGCATACGCTCCCGACGGAACGGCTGACCGGGCTCGTACACGAGATCGAGCAGTGGCCGGGAACGATCTACGTCATGGACGCGGTGTTCGACCCTCCGAAATGCCTCTGCCTGCTGCGGGCCGGCTTCTGTGAGCAGATGAAGGTCGTCACCGACGAGCTCCGGCCGATGGTATCGCCCGTGACGCACACTCCAGACGTCACGGTCTATGCCGTGCGATAGCAGCGGGCGCCACCCTACCCGCTCAGTCCGGCGCACGAATGACGACACCGCAGGGCGGGAGATCGTCGTTCGTGACAATCTCATTGCATTGTTGCGACGAAAGCATTGCGTATTTGCAACGACGCCGTCGACTGTGCGCTACCGACGGTCGCCCGGGCCATGAGTACACCCGCGTCAAGACCGACAGGACTTGCAATTCCCCGTACCCATGTTGGAATGGGCGTGCCGGAAGGGGCAGGCCACGGCGCGGTCGGTAACCGCGCCCAAATGCGTGTACTAGGAGACTGGTAGCGACTAGAAGACGCCGCCGAACATCTCGATACCGCCACTACTCCGCTTCTCCTCCATGCAGTATCCCATGCGCCCAGGCGCCCATCCATGGCGCACCTCAGTCGTCGCCCTCGTGATCCTGCTGGGCGCTCGCACGACGTGGGCAACCGTCCCGGTCGGGTTTCAAGACACCGCCGTCGCCACCGGCCTCAACGCCCCAGCCGTGCTCGCCTTCGCCCCGGATGGTCGCCTGTTCATCGGCGAGCACGCGAGCGGCAAGATCCGCGTGGTCAAGAACGGCGCGCTCCTCGCCACGTCGTTCCTGGATCTCAACACCTTCATGCCTGCGGGAACCTATTTCGACAATTACTCGGAGCGCGGGCTGCTCGGCATCGCGTTCGATCCAGCTTTCGCGACCAACCAACTGCTCTACGTCTACTACACGATCTGCAAGCAACCGGGGAATCCGCCCCAGCCGGGTACGAGCACCTGCGTCTCGGCGAAGAACCGCATCGCTCGGTTCCAGGCCAACGGCGACGTCGTCGACCCGAGCAGCCACACGGTCATTCTCGACGACATCGCCTCCGATGCCGGCAACCACAACTCGGGGTGGATTGCGTTCGGCCCCACGGACGGCAAGCTCTACGCGACCGCCGGCGATGGGGGTGCGACGTCGGCGAACGCGCAGGATCTGTCGAATCTGAGCGGCAAGGTGCTGCGGATCAACGCGGACGGCAGCGTCCCCGCTGACAATCCTTTCGTAGGACAAGTCGGCAAGCGCGCCGAGATCTGGGCCTACGGGTTGCGCAACCCGTGGCGTTGTCGCTTCCGCTCCGATGCGCGCCTGTTGTGCGCCGACGTGGGAAACGCGACGTGGGAAGAACTCGACGTCATCTTCAAGGCCAACAACTACGGCTGGCCGACGACGGAGGGCCCCTTCGATCTCGCGATCCATCCGACCTTCACCCCGCCGATCGACTCGTACAACCACAACGGCTCCTCCGCCGCGATCATCGGCGGAGACTTCGGATCAGCCACCACCTTCCCCGGCGATTACCAGCAGAGCTACTTCTTCGGCGACTACGCGCTCGGCCGCATCCAGCGCGCAGTGCTGGATGCGTCGGGGACGCAAGTCCTGTCCGTCCAAGACTTCGCGACCAATCTCGGTGCGAACAACGTCTCCGACATCGTCGCCGGACCCGACGGTGCGCTCTACTACACGAGCTGCTTGAACAACACGGTGCGGAGGATCGCGGCCGTGACCGGCAACAGCTCGCCGGTCGCCAATGCGGGCGCCAGCCCGACTCAAGGGATTCCGCCGCTCACCGTACAGTTTTCCAGCGCGGGCTCGGCGGATCCCGACGGCGACCCCATTACGTTCAGCTGGAACTTCGGTGACGGCACGGCATCGACGACGGCGGCAAATCCGAGCCACGTCTACCAGAACGCCGGTCCGTACACGGCGCAGCTGACGGTAAGCGACGGCAAAGCGACGCCTGGCCCGGGTACCGCCACGGTCGCGATCGCGGTCGGCAATCCGCCGATGCTCACGATCAGCCAGCCGATTGATGGAGCGACGTTCCTCGCCGGCAACACGATCAACCTGGTCGGCGACGCGACCGACCCGGATCAGGGGCCGTTACCGTCGTCCGCGCTTCACTGGCAAATCACCTTCCATCACGCCGACCACATCCATCCCTACATCAACGACATCGTCGGATCGCCTCAGAGCTTCATCACCACGACGACGGGCGAGCCGTCACCGGACATCGCCTACGAGATCGCCCTGAGGGCGACGGACGCAACCGGCCTCACCTCGACGAAGTCGGTCGTCATCCTGCCCCAGACGTCGGACTTCACGCTCGCGACCCAGCCGCCGGGCATGCTGGTCACGCTCGATGGGCAGACTCAGGCGACCTCCGCGACCATCACGGGCGTGGTCGGCTTTCAGCGGATGCTCGGCGCACCCTCACCGCAGACAGTCGGGACGACGTCGTATCATTTCGTCGGCTGGTCGGACGGTGGCGCGCAGACCCATACGATCACGACGCAAAGCTCAGCGAGGACATACACGGCGACTTTCGCGCTGAACAGCACGCCGACCGTCACCCCGATCGCAACGCCGACTCCCGCACCGACCGTCACCATCACCCCGACTCCGACACCGGTTGTCACCTCGACGACCACGGCGACGCCGACCGCCCCGCCGAGTGCGACACGGACGGCGACGCCCACGACCGTCCCCACTCCCACGCCGCTGCCGTCGTTCACGCCGCCACCCACGCCGACGCCCACAGCTACTGCGGTCGCCACCGATCTGACCGCGCTCGGCACGATCGTCGCGCTCGTCACCGCCCCGACCGGCGGCGGGAACAAGGACCCCGAGGTCATCCGCGACGGCGACTTCCCGCCCGTCGGGAGCACCGACTCCTCCCGCCAGTACGACACCTACCACAACGGAACGGTGGCGGAGGATTGGATCGGCTGCACCTTCGCGACGCCGCGTACGTTCCAGCGCGTCATCTTCCAGGAGGGCAAAAACTTCGCCGACGGCGGCTGGTTCGACACCCTCGCCGTCCAGGTCCGGCAAAATGGTATCTGGACCACCGTTGCGGGTCTCACCAGCACGCCTGCGTATCCGCCCAACGACGGCACGAGTTTCGAGACCTACACGCTCGACTTCGCGCCGACGACCGGCGATGGGATCCGTATCGACGGCGCCGCTGGTGGCAGCGCCCACTTCATCTCGGTCGGCGAGCTCCGCGTGTTCGGCACCGTACCGATGCCGACGCCGTCACCGACGGTCTCGCTGACCGCAACGCCCAGCCCATCGCCGACGCCCACGAGAACCGCCACGCCCACCGTGTCGCCGACCTCCACGGTGACCGTGTCGGCGACGGTGTCGCCGACGGCCACGGCAACCGCAACACCCACGCGGTCACCGACGGCTACGCTCACCGTCACTCCGAGCCCGTCACCGACGCTCACGCTGACCGCGACCTCGACCGCCGTGGTGACTACCACGGAAACCGCGACGCCCACGGCCACATCCACCGCGACGCCACCGCCGACCGTCACGCTCCTCCCCACGCCGGCGCCCACGGCCACCCTGGTTGGCAGCGATCTGACCACCCTCGGCACCAT
>JBGOSW010000135.1:0-12154 GCA_041476145.1 Binatia bacterium | reverse complement strand
TACAGGATGTTGCCGCGCCGGCCCGTGCGGCCGACCGCCGGCAGGAAGTCGAGCGCGAACGCGATCGGACCGCCCCAGCGGTGCTCGATCGGTAAGTCGCGGAGCTCCGGGAAGCGGTCGCGGAACGCCGTCTCGATCACAGTGTACGTCGCGGCGTCGTCGGCAAGCGCGGCGCCGCCGTAGCCGTAGCGCACCGTCTTGGCGCCGCCGACGATGCGATGGTCGGCCGTCAGGCGGTAGCTCTCGAGCATCTCGTGCGCGGTGTAGATGCCCTCGCGTCCGCGCCAGTCGATGGCCGCGCGCTGCGCGGCGTCGAGCGGTGCGGTCGCGAAGAGGTAGACGTGGATGCGGACGATGCGACGCGCGAGGAAGCCGAGCGCCGGGGTGTAGGCGTTGGTCGCGAGGATCGCGAGGCGGGCGCGAACGCGGCCGCCCGGCGTGTGGACGACGGCCGGCTCCCCGTCTTCGATGCGGGCGACCGGCGTCCCCTCGTAGAGCTGCGCGCCCGCCGCCAGCGCTGCGGACTTGAGGCCGCGGGCGTAGCGCCCGGGATCGAGGATCCCGCCTCGGGTCAACAGAAAGCCGCGCGTGAAGGCGCGCGGCAGGCCGCGGCGGCGCATCGCGTCCGGCTCGAGGATCTCACCGTCGAGACCGAGCGCCTCGGCGGCGCGCGCCGCGGCGTCGAGCGCGTGGTGCTGGCGCTGATGCACGGCGGCCATGACGTTGCCGACGGGCTCGTAGTCGCACGCGATCTGGTGCTCCGCGATCTCGCGCTCGACGTGGGCGATCGCCGTTTGCACGAGCTCGACGAGCGCGCGACCGCGCACGCGGCCGAAGACACGCGCGAGCGTCGGCAGATCTTTGCCGATCGTCGGTGTGAGGTGGCCGGCGTTTCGGCCGCTGGCGCCGAAGCCGGCGATGCACTGTTCGAGTACCGCGACGCGGAGGCCTTGCCGGCGGAGCGCGAGCGCCGTCGAGAGTCCAGTATAGCCGGCGCCGATGATCGCGGCGTCGACGTCGAGGTCGCCGGCGAGCGGCGCGGCGTGCTCATGCACGCCGGCCATCCAGAGACTCGGACACGCGGACTCGAACGCGCTTGTGCCGTCGATCGCCACGGCGTCTTCGATATCATGGTTCCGAACGAAGTGTCTCCGACGGCCGGTCGAGGCCGGCCGTCGGAGACGGGTTACGTGTGAGTCGTGACCGGTCAGGTCATCGCGTTCAGCTCACTGGCAGGCGCAGGCGCGCTCGATGCTCGGTGCGGCTCCCGTCGAGTTGGTCGCCGGATTCGTGCACCGAACGCGGAGCCCGCTTTGAACCAGGCATCCAAAACCGTCCGAGCAGCCCGTATCGATGACCGCGCCGCTCCCCGCGCTCAGGGCAGTCAGGACCGCTAGGCAATTCGCGGCGCTTCCCGCGCTACCGGCATACGTGGAGGTCGCGGAGTCGTAGGTGCGGCTTTGGGCGGCGCAGGCCGTGTCGCAGCTGTCACCGTCGGCGCCGAGGAACCAGCAGAATCCGCCGACCGAGGCGGCGCACGGACCCGGGGTCGCCGTCGCCGTCGGGGTGGGCGTTGTGGTCACGGTGGCGGTCGCGGTGACCGTCGGCGTCGCGGTGGGTGTGGCGGTGACGGTCGCGGTGGAAGTCGCCGTCGCCGTCGGCGTCGGCGTCGGAGTCGGAGTCGCCGTGAGTGTTGCGGTGGGTGTGACGGTAGCGGTCTCCGTAGCCGTCGGCGTCGCAGTGGATGCGACGGTGGCGGTCGCGGTGACCGTCGGCGTCGCAGTGGGCGTGACCGTGACGGTGGCGGTGCTCGTCGGCGTTGCGGTGGGTGTGACGGTGGCGGTCGCGGCGATCGTCGGCGTCGGCGCCGTTGCGCCGCTGCACTCGAAGGGGTAGCCGGCAAGCGACTGCGCCGCGCCCCGATCCATGCAGTCCACCCTGAACTCCGTGACGCAGCTCACGCACTCGACGAGCTCCGCCAGCGTCGTGACCGGTCCCGCGCACGCCACGCCGCCCGGTATCGTCACGGGATCACAGGTCGTCGCGAACCCGATGGCGCTGGGGTCGAGGTCGTCGCTGCCGGCGCTTCCGGCGATCGCCGATCCGTCTTGGAAAAGCTGCCCGCTCGGCGTCGTGACGGCGTCGTCGCATTGCTTGTCCGCACCGCCGCACGCCGCGCAGAGGTTCTTCGCGAGCACGGTCTCCGCCCTCTGAATGGCCGCGAACGCTGCGCCGTCTCCCGGCACCGGACAGGGCGCCGTCGCGTTGCCGCGGTTGACCGATGTCCAGCAGCGCGCGAGCGCCTTCGACTTCGCGGCCGCGAACTTCACCGCTTGCTGCCCGATCGCGCGCTGGCACTTGTTGAGCGATGGCTGTGTCCGCCGATCCGTGGAGACGAGTTGGCCGTAGTAGAGATCGATGCCCTGCGCAGTCGCTTCTTCGGTGATGCACGCGAGGCACAGCCCGATGTCGTCGCAGTGGTCGATGGTGTTGGTGCAGGTTTGCCCTTCGAAGCCGGGACACACCGATGGGAAGCCGATCGTGGCGGGGGAGTCGTCCACGTCGTCGCCGGTCTCGAAGACGGCGCACGAGCGGTTTCTACCGCCGCAGGCGCCCTCGATGGCGCGGTAGAACGTCGACGAGAACTTGTTCATTCGCGCGCTCGTCGCGGCCCTGGCGGCGCAATCCGTTCCGTGCGGGAGTGCGCCCGCGACGATTTTGTCCTCGCAGTCGCTGAGCAGTTGCAGGGTCTTCTGCGCGTGCTTCGCCGCGGCCTTGACGATCGTGGCGCGGCACTTCCCCGGCTCGGCGTTCACGTGCTGGGTGCTGGCGATGAGCAAGATGATCGCGAGCAACGAATGATGAATGGTGAATACACGTCGCATGGCTTTCCTCCCCACCATTCATAGTGAGTAGCCTGTGTTTGATCGGCAAGACATTAAAGTATGATCCGCGCATGTATTTGTGTGCCGACGACGACGCTGTCAACTAATTGGCATGAGGTCGGAACGCGGGAAGCACATTGAATGCGAAGTCGACAAATATCTGAGGTCGGTGCGGCGAAATCGGCGAGATGTCGACGCGTGCTGCGCCAGCGAAGAAGCGGCAGGTCGCCGTTCGTCACCGCACTGGACGAGGTCGGGTCCGATGCGAAATGATCGCGTCGCGAAAGGACCCGAGATGCGGCTGGTGAACGTGCAGGGTAGGGCGGGGATCGCCGTCGGCGACGGCGTCGTCGACATCGGCCGTCGCTCCGACGGGCGGTTCCCCGTGGATCCGATGGCGGCGCTCGCGATGTGGGATGTCCTCGCGGAATGGGCGGCGGGCCTTCGGCGCGGCGACGCGGAGGCGGCGCTCGACGACGCCGCGCTCGGCCCGCCGGTGCCGCGTCCCGCCAAGGTCTTCGCGATCGGCATGAACTACCGCGCGCACGCGCAGGAGGCGGGGCTCGAGATTCCGCGGACGCCGGTGGTGTTCACGAAGTTCCCGAGCTGTCTCGTCGGGCCGCGCGCCGACGTCGTGCTCTCGTCCGCATACGTGGATTGGGAGGTCGAGCTCGTGGTGGTGATCGGCCGGCGGGGTCGCGGCATTGCCGAAGGCGCAGCGCTCGCGCACGCCGCCGGCTACTGCGTCGGGCAAGACGTCTCCGACCGGCGCCTCCAGTTCGCCGACA
Organism: Binatia bacterium; assembly: GCA_041476145.1. Classification (GTDB taxonomy): domain Bacteria; phylum Desulfobacterota; class Binatia; order UTPRO1; family UTPRO1; genus DP-19. Next base: position 8,481 of record JBGOSW010000135.1, on the reverse strand, counting down.
AGCCGCCGCAGTTCTCGCTGGGGAAGTCGCTCGACACCTTCGGTCCGATCGGTCCCGCCGTCGTCTCGCTCGACGAGGTGCCCGATGCGAACGATCTCGCGCTCTCCTGCGACATCGCCGGCGAGCGCATGCAGGACGCGCGCACGAGCGATCTGATTTTCGGCGTCCCGGCGCTGATCGCGTTCCTCGCCGCGATGTGTACGCTCGAGGCCGGCGACCTGATTTTCACCGGCACGCCGAGCGGCGTCGGGTCGACGCGTACCCCGCGCCGGTACCTGAAACCCGGCGAAGAGATCGTGAGCACGATCGAGTCGCTCGGGACGATGCGGAATCGCTGCGTCGCGGGATGACGCTCGGCGGCCGCCGGCGCGCCGGACTCGCTTACACGGTGAATCCTGCTAGAAGGAATCGATCCCGCGAGCTTCCGCGATGTACATTGCATCCGTCGGTCGAGCGTTCCCGCCGCACTACTACGATCAGGAGACGCTCATCGCCGCGCTCGAAGGCGTGTGGAAGGCGCAGCACCACAACGTCCACCGGCTGGCGTCGATCCACCGCAATACCCTGGTGGGCGGACGCCACCTCGCGCTGCCGCTCGAGGGCTATGCCGCGCTGACTTCGTTCACCGACGCCAACGACGCGTTCATCCGCTGTGCGGTCGACCTCGGTGCGGAAGCGTTGCGCGATGCGCTCGGCGGCGCCGACCTCGCGCCCGGCGACATCGACCACGTGATTTTCGTCTCGATCACCGGTCTGGCGACGCCCTCGATCGACGCGCGCCTCGTGAACCGTCTCGGCCTGCGTCGCGACGTGAAGCGTACGCCGATCTTCGGTCTCGGATGCGTCGCGGGCGCCGCCGGTTTGGCGCGCGGCGCCGACTACCTCCGTGCCTATCCGCGTGAGGTCGTCGCGTTGGTGTCGGTCGAGCTCTGCAGCTTGACGTTGCAGCGCGGCGATCTCTCGTTCACGAACCTGATCGCGAGTGGGCTCTTCGGCGACGGCGCCGCCGCGGCGATCCTAATCGGCGACGCCGGCGCCGCACCCGCGACTTGCGCCGGGCCGGCGATCGTCGCCACGCGCTCGGTCTTCTACCGCGACAGCGAGGACGCCATGGGGTGGGACGTGACGGCCGAGGGGTTTCGCGTCGTGCTCTCGGCGGACGTGCCGAAGATCATCGAGGCGCGTCTCGCCGAGGACGTCGACGCGTTCCTCGCCGCGCACGGCCTGACGCGCGACGACGTGGCCAGCTACGTGTGTCATCCCGGCGGCCCGCACGTGTTGCACGCCGTGCAGCGCGGCCTCGATCTCGCCGACGATGCGCTCGCGGTCACCTGGGAAAGTCTCCGGCGGATCGGCAATCTCTCCAGCGCTTCGGTGTTGATGGTGTTGCGCGACACGATCGATGCGCATCGCCCCGCGCCGGGCGCGTGGGGTCTGTTGCTGGCGCTCGGACCGGGGTTCTGCGCCGAGCTGGTCCTGCTGCGATGGTGAGCTGGTATCTCGTCCTGCTCGCCCTCCTCGGTGTCGAGCGTCTCGGCGAGCTCGTCATCAGCCGTCGTAACGCGGCGGACGCCGTGGCGCGCGGTGCGATCGAAGTCGGGCAGCGGCACTTCCAGGTGATGAAGGTCCTGCACACGCTCTTCCTCGTCGCGTGCGCCGCCGAGGTCGTGCTGCTGCGGCGGCCGTTCATACCCGCGCTCGGCGTCCCGATGCTCGTCCTCGCCGTGCTCGCCCAGGTGTTGCGCTACTGGGCGGTGCTGACGCTCGGACGTCGCTGGAACGTGCGCGTGCTCGTGATACCGGGCGACCAGGCGATCGTCACCGGCCCCTACCGATACCTCCGCCATCCGAACTATCTCGCGGTGATCGTCGAGGGCGTTGCGGTGCCGCTCGTCCACACGGCGTGGCTCACGGCGCTCGGCTTCACGCTCGCGAACGCCGCGCTCCTGCGCGTTCGCATTCGCTGCGAGGAGCGCGCCCTCGCCACGTACTGCGACTACGGACGCAGGCTCGGTGATCGCCCGAGGCTCATCCCCGGCCGGCGCGTCACGGCATGACGACCGACCTGGTCATCGTCGGCGGCGGCCCGGCGGGACTCGCGACCGCGATCGCCGCCGCGGAGCGAGGTCTCGAGGCGGTCGTCGTCGAGCGCCGGACCTTGCCGCTCGACAAGCCCTGCGGCGAAGGTCTCATGCCCGGCGCGGTGCGCTCCCTCGCGACGATGGGCGTGGCGGTGCCGGCGTGGGGACGCACGCCGTTCATCGGCGTGCGCTACGTCGACGGCGACGTCGTCGCCGAGGGCCGCTTTCCGGGCGGTCCGGGATGGGGCGTTCGGCGCACGGCACTCGTCGACGGCATGGTGGCGCGCGCGCGGACACTCGGCGTGACGCTTCGCTACGGATGTGCCCCGCGTGAATGGCGCCGCACCGGCGACGGCGTCGAGCTCGCCACCGACGACGGGGGCGTCCGAGCGCGACTCCTCGTCGGCGCCGACGGGCTGCGGAGCGCGATCCGGCGCGACGCCGGACTCGACCGTCCACGGCGCGGTCGGCGCCGCTTCGGAATGCGGCGTCACTATGCGATCGCGCCCTGGTCGCCGTTCGTCGAGGTGCATTGGAGCGCCGGTGCGGAGGCATACGTTACGCCCGCCGGCCCCGGGCGTATCGGTCTCGCGTTCCTCTGGGACGGTGACGGCACCAGCTTCGACGAGCTGCTGGCCCGCTTCCCACCGCTCGCCGCGCGCATCGACGGCGCGACGCCGGAGTCGGAGGTTTGCGGCGCCGGCCCGCTGCGGCGCGACGCCAAGGCGCGGTACGCCGACCGCGTCGCGCTCGTCGGTGACGCCGCCGGGTATCTCGACGCGCTCACCGGCGAAGGCCTGACGCTCGCCTTCGAGAGTGCGCGCGCGCTCGTGGACGTCGTCGCACGGCGGCAACCGCTCGCGGAGTACGAGACGGCGTATCGCCGGCTGAGTCGCACCTACTACTTGCTGACGGGCCTGATGCTGTGGGTCGCCGCGCATGCAGCGCTGCGTCGGCGCGTGGTGGCGGCGTTCGCGCGTCGTCCCGAGCTATTCGACCGCATGCTGGCGATCAACGCCGGCGAGTGGCCGCTCTCGTCGCTGGGTGTCGGAGGCGTGGTGCGCTTGTTGCACGGCGTCCTCCGCTGACGCTGGCGTGTTGCCGCTCAACGAGCGTCGGCCGCGGGCGTCGGTGACGCGGACGCCGCGACCTCGGCGCGTAGGACCGAGACGCGACGGTCGAGCTCGCGTGCCGCCGCATCGTCCGTCGTCGACGGCGCTGCCGCGACGGAGCCGCATCCCATCACGCTGCACGCGAGTCGCGGACGGTCGAGCGCGGTGACGCGAACGACCACGACCGCGAGCGCGACGCCGACCGCGAACGAAACCAACCTCTCCCCCCAGGGTCCACCCATGCTCTCGAGATTACCCGCCGCTCGCACGCAATGTCGACAACTGCGGGCGCCCTCCCATGACGCACGCGATTGCTGTTACAAGGGGTACGCACCGCGATGACCATGCACGCCGAGCTGCACCGGAAGACCGTCTGGGAGCTCTCCGCCGCGATCGCGGCGGGGACGCTCTCACCACGCGAGCTGACGGACGCGCTGCTCGCCCGCATCGCCGCTGCGACCGCCTCGAACGCGTTCGTGACCGTGTGCGCGGACGAGGCCCGCCGCGACGCCGATCGCCTCACCGAGGAGCTCGCGCGTGGTCGGAGGCGCGGGCCGTTGCACGGTATCCCACTCGCGGTGAAAGACCTGACCGACACCGCGGGGCTGCGCACCACCTACGGCTCGAGTCTCTTCCGCGACCACGTCCCGACGGTCGACGCTGATCCGGTGGCACGGCTGCGCGCCGCCGGCGCGATCGTCCTCGGCAAGACGAACACGCACGAGTTCGCGTGCGGCGTCACGACCTCCAACCCGCACTACGGCGCCACGCACAATCCGTGGCGGCACGGGTACGTACCCGGCGGCTCGAGTGGCGGCTCCTGCGCCGCGGTCGGCGGCGGTCTGGTGCCGCTCGCGACCGGTTCCGATACCGGCGGTTCGATCCGCATTCCGAGCGCGCTCTGCGGCACCGTCGGCCTCAAACCGACGCACGGACGCGTCAGCTTGCGCGGTACGTACCCGATGGCCGCGAGCTGCGACCACGTCGGAGCGATCGCGCGCAGCGCGCGCGACTGCGCGCTGGCGTTGAACGCGATGGCGGGCTTCGATCCGGCCGATCCATGGTCGCGCCGTTTCCCGCAGGAGGACTTCACGCGTGATCTCGAGCGGCCGCTCGGCGGGCGGCGGATCGCGGTCGCGCCCGACTTCCGTCCGTGTCCGCTCGCCGCCGGCGTCGACGCCGCGCTCGCACGCGCGTGCGACGCCTTGCGGGCGCTGGGAGCGGAGATCGTCCCCGTGACGCTGCCGTCGTCGGACGAGGTGCTGTTCGCGGCGATGCTCGTCTTGGTGGAGACCTACACGCAACACGCGCAGCAACTGGCGGCTCACCCCGACGCCTACGGCGCCGACGTGCGCGTCCAGCTCGAGTTCGCGAAGGGGTTCGATGCCACGACGCTCGTGCAAGCGCAGTACGCGCGTGAACGGGTGGCGCAAGCGGTCGAGCTCGTGGTGACCGATCGCGCCGACGCCCTCCTCCTGCCGACGGCCCCGGTCGAGGCGCCGGCGATCGGGGCGGAGTTCGTCGAGTTGCGCGGCCAAGCGATGCCGATCACGCTCGTGCTCGCCGCCTACACGCTCCTCCACAATCTCGTTCGTCTGCCGACGGTCGCGGTTCCCGCCGGGCTCGGCGACGGCGGCCTACCGACGAGCGTGCAACTCGCGACCGCCGCGGGCCGCGAAGCGCTGGCGCTCAACGTCGCCCATCAACTCGAACAGGTGCTGTGGCCGAGCGAGCAGCGCTGGCGCGACCTCGACCGGGTTGCCGCTCCGTCGCGCGCGTGAGAATCTGTCGGCGAGGAGTACGACCATGGAGAAGGCGACGTTTGCGGCCGGCTGCTTCTGGGGCGTCGAGGAGGCGTTTCGGGCGTTGCCGGGCGTGCGGAAGACGATCGTCGGCTACGCGGGCGGCCATCTCGAGAGCCCGACGTACGAACGCGTGTGCTCGGGACGGACGGGGCATACGGAGAGCGTCCTCATCGAGTACGACCCGGAACAGGTGACGTACGAGCAGCTGCTCGAGGTCTTCTGGAACGAACACGATCCGACCACCCTCAACCGCCAAGGACCGGACGTCGGCACGCAGTACCGCTCGGCGATTTTCTTCCACGATGCGGCGCAACAGGCGGCGGCGATCGCCTCGAAGGAGCACCTCGAACGGAGCGGCCGATTGCGCGGCCCGATCGTCACCGAGATCGTGCCCGCGGCGGTGTTCTACCCGGCGGAGGACTATCACCAGCAGTACTTCCTGAAACGCGGCCGCACCTGCCACTGAAATGAAGGCCGTGTTGTGCAAGGCGTACGGGCCGCCGGACTCGCTCGTCGTCGAGGAGCTGCCGTCGCCGACGGCGGCGCGCGGCGAGGTCGTGCTCGCGGTGCGTGCCTGCGGCGTCAACTTCCCCGACGTCCTGATCATCCAGAACAAGTACCAGTTCCGACCGCCGCTGCCGTTCGCGCCCGGCGGCGAGGTCGCGGGTGTCGTGACGGCGGTCGGCGAGGGGGTGAGCGGCATCGCGGTCGGCGACCGTGTCATCGGCTCGACCGGGTGGGGAGGCTTTGCCGAGGAGCTCGCGCTCGACGCCGGGCGCGTGATCCCGATTCCCGACGAGATGGACTTCGTCACCGCCGCGGCGTTCCTGCTCACCTACGGCACCTCGCATCACGCGCTCAAAGACCGCGCGCACCTCGAAGCGGGCGAGACGCTGCTCGTCCTCGGCGCCGCGGGCGGTGTCGGCTTGGCGGCGGTCGAGCTCGGCAAAGTGATGGGCGCGCGTGTGATCGCCGCGGCGTCGACCCCGGAGAAGCTCGCCGTCTGCCGCGAGCACGGCGCCGACGAGGTGATCAACTACACGAGCGAGGATCTGAAGGAGCGCGTCAAGCAACTCACCGCCGGTGAGGGCGCCGACGTCATCTACGATCCCGTCGGCGGTGCCTACGCCGAGGCGGCGTTGCGCGCGACGGCGTGGAACGGCCGCTTCCTTGTGATCGGCTTCGCCGCCGGCGAGATCCCGAAGATTCCGCTCAACCTGGTGCTGCTCAAGGGCTGTCAGATCGTCGGCGTCTTCTGGGGCGCGTTCACCGCGCGCGAGCCGGCGCGGCATCGCGCCAACGTCGCCGAGCTCTTGGCGTGGTACCGCGCCGGGAAGCTGAAGCCGCACGTCTCGGCAACCTATCCCCTGGAGCGCGCCGCCAAGGCGCTGAACGACATGGCCGAGCGCCGCGTGATGGGCAAGGTCGTGCTCGTCCCGAACCGCGATTGAAAAGGAGCGACGAATGGCGATCGAAGAGGGCAAAGCGGCCCCGGCGTTCACGTTGACGGACGCCACCGGAAAGAAAGTCTCGCTCGAGAACTTCAGGGGGAAAAACGTGATCGTCTATTTCTACCCGAAGGACGACACCCCCGGGTGCACGAAGGAAGCATGCGGGTTCCGCGACGATTGGAAAGATCTCGGCAAGCAGAATGCCGTCGTCCTCGGCGTCTCGTCCGACGACGCCGCCTCGCACCAGAAGTTCATCGGCAAGTACAAACTGCCCTTCCCGCTGCTCTCCGATCCCGACCGCAGCGTCATGAAGAAGTACGGCGCCTACGGCGAGAAGATGATGTACGGCAAGAAGACGACCGGGGTGATCCGCTCGACGGTGTGGATCGGTCCCGACGGCAAGGTGAAGCGGCACTGGGCGCGCGTCGCCAATGCCGAGGAGCATCCGGCGAAGGTGCTCGAAGCGTTGCGGGCCGCCGAATGAGCGCGCTCGAGTACGCCGGACCGAACGCCGAGCAGATCCAGTACTGGAACGAGCAGCGCGGCCGCACCTGGGTCGCGCAGCAGGATCTCATCGACGCGCAGCTCGCGCCGCTCGGCCGGCGCGCCATGGATCACGCGGCGATCGCGCTCGGCGAGCGTGTGCTCGACGTCGGGTGCGGCTGCGGTCAGACGACGCTCGAGCTCGGACGCCGGGTCGGGCCGAACGGCGCCGTCCTCGGCGCCGACATCTCCTCGGTGATGCTGACGCGGGCGCGCGAGCTGGCGCGCGCGGCCGGCGCCGGCAACGTCCGCTTCGAGGAGGCGGACGCGCAGACGCACGCCTTCCCGCCGAGCGCGTTCGACGTCGTCTTCTCGCGCTTCGGCGTGATGTTCTTCGCCGACCCGCGTGCGGCGTTCACCAACCTCCGCGCCGCGCTGCGTCCGGGCGGGCGTCTCGTCTTCGTCTGCTGGCGGACGTTGCCGGAGAATCCCTGGATGGCGGTGCCGTTGATGGCGGCGTTTCAGCACATTCCGCCGCCGCCGATTCCCGGGCCGAACGATCCCGGGCCCTTCGCGTTCGCCGATCCCGAGCGCGTGCGCGGCGTGCTCACGCAAGCGGGCTTCACCGCCGTCGCGTGCGACGCGCGTGACGAGGAGATCGCGCTCGGAGGCGGCGCCGGCGTCGACAAGGCGGTCGAGTTCATCCTGCAGCTCGGTCCGACGGCGGCGGCGCTGCGCGATGTGGGACCCGAGAAGACTGCCGAGGTCGCGGCCGCCGTCGGCGAAGCTCTGCGGCCCTACTACGTGCCGGGGGCGGGCCTGCGGATGGCGGCGGCGACGTGGATCGTGAGCGCGCGGCGACCCTGATCCCATCATGACAGGACACGGTTTCGCACTCTTCGATACGACGATCGGCCGCTGCGGCATTGCGTGGGGCGCGCGCGGCGTCGTCGGCGTCCAGCTCCCGGAGGCGCACGCGCTCGAGACGCGCGCGCGCCTGCTGCGGCGATTCCCGGACGCGCGCGAGGCGGAGCCGCCGCCCGCCGTGCGTCGCGCGCAGGGCGGCATCGCCGCGCTCCTCCGTGGTGAGGCGCGCGACCTCTCCGCCGTCGTGCTCGACATGGAGCACGTGCCGCCGTTTCACCGCCGCGTCTACGAGGTCGCGCGCGCCATTCCGCCGGGTGCGACGCTGTCGTACGGCGCCATCGCGACGCGGCTCGGTGCGCCCGGTTCGGCGCGTGCCGTCGGGCAAGCCCTCGGGCGGAACCCGTTCGCGATCGTCGTGCCGTGCCATCGTGTGCTCGCGGCCGGCGGCAAGGTCGGCGGCTTCTCCGCGAACGGAGGCGTCACGACGAAGCTCCGCCTGCTCGCGATCGAAGGCGCACCGACGAACGACCAACCCGGGCTCTTCGACGGTGACGGCGCGTACGGCTTCGATCCGCGCGTCGCGGTCGAGCACCTGCGCACGTCCGACGCCGCGCTGGCGCGCGTCATCGACGCGGTCGGCCCCTTTCGCATGGAGCTCAAAAGAACGTCGAGCCTCTTCGTC
>JBGOSW010000134.1:0-12240 GCA_041476145.1 Binatia bacterium | reverse complement strand
TGAGCTGCTTGAGTAGCGGCTCGGTGGAGAACTTCTCCATGAGGCCGAAGGCGGCCATCGCCAACCCCTCGACCAGGATCTGCATGCCGAGGTACTTCATGTCCCAGCGGGAGTCGGTGAGGATCTGATCGAGGAGCGTCTTCAGATGCGGGTTGATCGCGTATTCCTTGCCGACCTTGTCCCGCAGATAGTGATCGTAGGTCTCGACGTGGCGCGCCTCGTCCATCACCTGCGTCGCGCCGTAGTACTTGGCTTCCATCCACGGCACGGCGTCGACGATCTGGGCGGTCGCGAGCAGCGCGCCCTGCTCGCCGTGCAGGAACTGCGAGAGGCTCCACGACATTTGTTCGCGGCGGAACTTGCGGATCTCTGCGGGCGTGAACTTCGCCCAGAGATCCGTGCCCCAGAGCGGATTGTTCTGGTCGGGGAGGTTCTGCGCCTCCGGATCGACGTCGGTATCCCAGGCGAGGGCGGTCGCCGAATCCCACTGGTTCTGCTTCGCCTTTTCGTAGAGGTTGCGGAGCCCGACCTTGAAGGTGTCGTAGTTCCACGTGTAGCAGGTGTCGAACGTGGTGGAGAGGCGCTCGGTGAAGTCCTCGACGGCATCGAGTGCCTGGATCCGCTCCGCGTGCTCACTCATGAAAATTCTCCTTCACCGCGATGCCGTCCTGGAGCATGCGGTGGACCGTGTGCGTGATCTCTTCGATGGAAATGTCGTCGTGCTCGAGCCACCACGACACGACCTGCGACAGCATGCCGACGATCGCTTGGGCGACGAGGGCGGGACGAAAGGCCTTGAACGCGCCGGCCGCGATGCCGCTCGCGTGGTTCTCCTCGATATCGGCGATGAACACCTGATGCACCTCGCGCAGCAGCTCGTCGAACTGCGCGCTGTGCCCGAAGAGGATCTTGAAAACGTCGCGATTGCGGTCGGCGAAACGGAAGAACGTCTCGGTCGCGACGCGCGTCTGGTCGCGCGGATCGGGAAACGGCGCCTTGGCGCGGTCCATTTCGTCCTTGGCGCGCAGCGCGGTCTCCTTCACCAGGTCGGCGAAGAGCGCCTCCTTGGTGGGGAAGTGGAGATAGAACGTGCCGGTCCCGACATCGGCCGCCGCGGCGATGTCGGCGATCTTGGTCCCGTGAAAGCCCTTGGAGGCGAGCAGCCGCTTGGCCGCCGCGAGCAGCTCGGCGCGGGTGCGGGCGCGCCGTCGATCTTGACGGCTGCCCTCGAATGCGTGGGCGGCGGCTATGTCGGTCGGCATGCGATTTATGAACTCGGGTTCAGAACTGAACCGGCGTTCACTATTAGGCGCGCAGACCAGTTCTGTCAAGCACTTTTATGATGCCTCCGGTGTGGACCCGGCGTATCGCCGATGAGTTCTGGAGCGGGCCGGTTACGCCCCTCACCTACTCGCTCCTCGGCGAGACCATGGCCGAGCACATGGTCCGCCGCACCCTCCGCCAAGCCGGGCTCGACACCCTGGCGCATGCGCCCGTGCTTCGCCTACACGCGAGCCACGTGTACGTGAACGGCACCCTGCTGGTCGCCGTCGTGAACCTGCTGCCGCCGGTCCTACGCACGGAAGGGTTGATCCAGCTGCTCCCGGCACCCCTCGAGAGGGCCCTCGAGCCGACGTCGGCGCTCGCGGCGACGGTGCACACGGCGACGACGGTGTTGCGCTTCGTCCTCCGCGAGCCCGCGTGGTCCCCGTGGCAGCGCGCCGCCGCGTTCGACCGCGCCTGCACGGCCGTCCGCGACCGCTTCTCTGGACCGGTCACCCGCGATCGGAACGTCGCGACGGCGGCAGTCTACCAGGAGATGATCGCGCTCCGCGCGGCGCTCGGGACGTACCTCGAAACGGTGAGCTGGGGCGTGGTGTTCGCCTACGTCTTCTACCATCTGCTCCGAGAGCTCTGCCGACGCTGGGCGCCGGATCTCGAGGCGGAGCACGCGGCATTGACGGTCGGCCTCCCCGGTGCGGCCTCGCTCGACGCTGCGCGTGAGGTCGACGCGTTCGGCGCGTTTCTCCGCAGCGATCCCGGTTTGCTCGCCACCGCACGTACCGCACCGCGCGACGCCGCCGCCATCGTCAGCGCCGCGGGCGGACCGGCGGCGGCCGCGCTCCGCGCCGTCCTCGACCGTCACGGCCATCGTCTGACCGGGCGCGATCTCGCCTGCCCGACGTGGCGTGAAGTGCCCGAGGTGGTGCTCGGGCTGGCGATCCGCGCCGCCGAGGGTACACCGCACGGCACCCCGCTGGCGACCACCGAGGAGCGTCGCCGCGCCGCGACCGCCCGTATCGAGGGCGTGATCGCGAGCGGCCTCGCCGGCGCTGTACGCGTACAAGCGTTTCGCGCCGCGCTCGCCGCCGCGCAGCGCTACTACGTGCTACGCGAGAACATGCGGTACTACGCCGACTTCTTTTTGGCGCGACTGCGCGCGCAGGCACTCACGCTCGGCGCCCATCTCGTCGACGCGGACCGTCTCGCCGCCGCCGACGACGTCTGCTTGCTCGACTTCGAAGAGCTCGGGCGCGCGCTCGCCGAGCCGACGCCGGTCGCGGCCCGTGTCGCCGAGCGGCGCGCCGCGCTGGCACGCGACACCGCCTTCCCACCGCCCATCGTGCTCGACGGCGCGCGCGACGTGGACGCGAGCGCGCCGGTCGAGCCCGCAGCGCCGCTCGTGCTCGCGGGCGAATGCGCCGCGCCCGGCCGGTGTCGTGGACGCGCCCGGGTGGTGCACGGACCGGCCGACTTCGCCGGCTTCGCGCCCGGCGACGTGATGGTGGCCGCGTATACCGACCCGGGGTGGACGCCGATCCTGACGCTCGCTCTCGGACTCGTCCTCGACGCGGGCGGCCAGCTGTCGCACGGCGCGATCGTCGCGCGCGAGCTCGGCATCCCGGCGCTCGTCAACGCCGACGGCGCCACCCGGACGATTCGCGACGGCGATACGCTCGACCTCGACGCCACCGCGGGTGTCGTGCGCATCGTCCGGCCGTGAGCGTCACAGGCGCTCGACGCCTTCGGGACGCCCGCTGCGGATCGCACGGTAGCAGGCCTCCGCGAGCGCGACCGCCGCGGCGCCGTCGGCGATCGTGATCGCCGGCGCGCGACGTTCGGAAATCGCCGCCGCGAACTCGCCGAGCGCCGCCGCGACCGTCGGCACCGGCTCACCGACGACGAGGGCGCGCCGCTCGCGGCCGACGAGCAGAGCGGCGAGCCCGTGCACGTGGTCACCGACGAGCTGCCCGTCGCGTCCCGCGAGCTCGACCGCGCCCGAGCGACCGGCGGTCGCCCGCGAGCCGCCGACCAGTGCCGTCATCCCGCTCTCCATCTCGACGACGGCGCCGAAGTTGTCCTCGGTGTTGCGCGTGGCGACGCGATTCGCGTGCGCGCGTACCCGCCGCGCCTCGTCACCGGTGAGATACCGCAGGAGGTCGAAACTGTGGACTCCGGTGTGGATGATGATGCCGCCGCCGGCGATCTCCCGTCGGTCGAGCCAGTCGAGCGTCGAGGGCTCGAAACGTTGCGTGATCGCCGCCGCGTGCAGTGGCCCGATCGATGCGAGCGCCGCGCGCACCGCCGCCACCACCGCGTTGAACCGCAAGGTATGCGCCACCATCGCGGCGACGCCCGCGGCCGTGATCGCCGCCGCGATCTCGCGGCATGCGTCGAGCGTGATCGCGAGCGGCTTCTCGATGAGCAGCGCTTTGCGCGCCTGCGCCGCGCGCACCGCGAGTCTGACGTTCAGCGTCGGCGGCACGACCAGCACCACGACGTCGACGTCGGGATCGTCGATGAGGCGCTCGGGGTCGCCGTGATAGCGGCAGTCGTAGGTACGCGCCTGCGTTTCGCCGCGCGCCCGGTCGCGGCGACAGAGCGCAACCAGTCGCAGTGCGGAAACGTCGGCGACGTGCCGAAGATAGCGTTCGCCATGCTTTCCGCCGCCGACGATACCGACGCCGAGGGTCATCGCACCCTGCCTCCTCGAATGGTCAAAGGGTTGGCGAGGCGACGCAAATCCGCCACCTCGGTCTGGTTTCCTAGCGGAAGATCTCGGCGCCGCCTACACCGCACGCTGGCACCAGTCGTGCTCCGTTCTCCTCTCGTGCGTATGAGCGCAACACCGTCACTGCTGCGCAAGGCCCGTATCGTGAGCGGCGACTATGGCACCTGGCGCGTGCCGGTCGAGCACCACGGGCGCGAGATCTGGATCGTCGCCGAGCCGCCGCGGCCGCGCCGCTTCCGCGACTGCTACGGTCGCATCAGTGAAGGAATGGTGTACCGCCGCCCCGACGGCCTCGTCGCGCGCGCCGAGTACCTCGAGCTCGTCGAGGAGTACCGCTTGATGAACGGCGCTCCCCTCGATCGCCGTCGTCCCTCGCCGATCGAAACCCTGCACTGAGCACCCGTTCGGCGGACGCGACTGCGTCACGCCGGGCGACGGCGCAGAGCGAGACGTGCGAACTCGAGTGAGCGTCGAAGCATCGGCGCGACCGTCGAACGGATGGCGCCGCACTGCACATGATGCGATGGCGCGACGTCGGTTTGGCACCCCACACGCCGCGGAACTTCGCCACGCACCTCGGTGGTTCTTGGCACATGCGTTGCTGGATTGATTTCTACGATGCTCACGCTCACCGCTCACGATCGCAACCTGCGCGAGTTCGTGCTGCTGCGCTACGTGTTGATCATCGCCGTCAGCTATCTGGTGATCGGCCAGGGTACGGGAGGCGTCGCGTCGCCGACGGCGGCGCTCTTGGTCGCGGCGGCGCTCGCCTCCAACGTGCTCCTCGGATGGTTCCGCCCCAAGCGTCTCAGTGCCGTGCAGATCACCGGCATGGTCATCCTGGTGGATACCGTCGGACTCTCGATCAGCCTGGCACTGGTCGGTCACGTCAGCACGGAGTTCTTCTTCCTCTACTTCTTCGTGCTCTTCTTCGCCGCGCTCTCCGAGAGTCTCGTCCTCATGCTCATCGGCGTCATGGCGGCGAGCGGAGCCTATCTGTGGGTTCTCGCGCAGCTACGCCCCGGCTCGGTGTGGACGCAGGAGCATCTGCTGCAGATCACCTGTCTCTTCAGCGCCGCCCTCTTCTACGGCGTGCTGGTGAACCGCACCCGCCAACGCCGGCACGAGGCGGAGCTGATGGAAGCGGCCGAGGGCGAACGTACCCAGCTGCTCGCGACGCTGGCGCACGACATCGGCGGTCCCGCGCACGTCATCAGCCTCGGTGTCGAGACGATCGAGGAGACGTTCGAGCACGAGCACCCCGACTCGAGCGTGAATTCGCTCTTCGCGTCCATCGCCCGCAACAGCGGCTATCTGACGCAACTCGCGTCGCGGTTCATCGAGTACTCACGGCTCCGCTCCGGCCGCTTCGAGCTCAACCCCGCCGCGATTCCGGTCAGCGCGGTGATCCAGCGCGTGGCCGCGCAGCACGAGATGGAGGCCGCCGCGCGCGGCGTCGGCCTGACCCTCGACGTCCGGCCGATGCCGACGGCGATCCTCGACGAGCTCGCGCTCACGCGCACGCTGAACAACCTCGTCGACAACGCGCTTCGCTACTCGCGACGCGGCGCGGCGGTGACGGTCGACGCCGGCGTCGAAGGGGACGAGATCGTGATCGTGGTCGGCGACTCCGGACCCGGAATGGCGCCGAATCAGTGCGCCGACGTCGGCAAGCCGTTCGTCACGACGTCGCGGGCGGACGGCGGCTCGGGCCTCGGCCTCTTCATCGTGCGGACGCTCGTCGAGGCGCAGGGCGGCTCCCTCACGACCGATTCCAAGGAAGGCGAGGGCACGCGCTTCACGATACGCCTTCCACTCGTCGCGGCGGCGGAGGGAAGAAGCATCGCCTGAGCCATCGACTCGACGGCGGTCATCACCTACAAGACTCGCGACCATCCGTTCACGTTCCACGGAGGAGTCGCACATGGGTCAAACGTGTAGACGCGTGATCGTCGGCCGCCGAGGCGGGCCCGACGTCCTCGGCCTCCATGAAGAGCCGCTGCCGCTGCCGCGAGCCGGCGAGGTGCGCGTCAAGGTACTGGCAGCCGGTGTCGCCTTCGCCGACGTGCTGATGCGCGAAGGCATGTACCCGGGCGTGCGGGTTCCGTTCACCCCGGGCTACGACGTCGCCGGCATCGTCGACACCGAGTCGCCCACCTGGAAGCCGGGGCAGGCCGTCGTCGCTCTCACCAAGGTCGGCGGCTACGCCGAATATCTGTGCGTCCCCGAGGAAAGTCTCGTCGCCGCGCCCTCCGGGCTCGACCCCGCGGAAACCGTGAGCCTCGTCCTCAACTACCTGACCGCCTACCAGATGATCCACCGCATGGCGCGCCTCACTGCCGGCGAGCGCGTCTTGATCCACGGCGCCGGGGGCGGCGTCGGCACGGCGCTCCTCGAGCTCGGCAAGCTCGCCGGGCTCGAGATGTACGGGACCGCCTCGCGCGGAAAGCACGTGCTCGTCGAATCGCTCGGCGGCATCGCGATCGACTACAAGGCGAACGACTTCGTCGCGCGCATCTGCGAGCTCACCGGCGACGGCGTCGACGCCGTCTTCGACGCCGTCGGTGGCAAGCAGTGGCGGCGCTCGTACGCGACCCTACGCGGCGGCGGACGGTTGATCGGCTACGGCTTCTCCGCCGCGACCACGGGCGGACGCCGCGACCTCGCGAAGGCGGCGCTGGCGTTTCTCCAGATGCCGCGCTTCACGCCGCTCGCCATGATGGACGTCAACAAGCAAGCGGCGGGCTACAACGTGGATCGCCTGAAGACGCAGCGCCCCGAATGGTACCGCGCCGATCTGTCCGCACTCGTCGCGCTGCTGGCGGCGCGCCGGCTCCGACCCGTGATCGCCGCCCGCCTGCCGCTCGGCGAGGCGCGACGCGCCCACGAGATGCTCGGCGCCGCCGAAGCGTCGGGGAAAATCGTCCTCGTGAATCCGACTTGATCTTCGCGTACTCGTCTACGCCGCGATCGCCGCGACGCGCGCCGGCAGGCGACTACGCCGCCGGCGTTCGCTGAGGCCGAGCGCGTCGCAACGCTCGAGGTACTCTTCGACGGTCTTCGCCATCAGGCGCGCGACCACGCGACAGCCGCGCGCGATCTGTGGCTTGGTGGTGCCGCCGCCCGAGAGGACGATCAGCGGCTCGAGGAGCTCGGGACTGCCGGCGACGCCGAAGAGGCAGTGCTCGGTGCGGTCGAGATAGTCCTCGAAGACGGCGCGCGCGTGCGGCTGGTGCGCGAAGTGGTAGCGTGCCTGGCCCATGCCATAGGCGAGCTCGCGGCCGGTGTCTTGCAAGCAGAGACGGAAGAGCCTCGTGTCGATCGCCAGGCGCGCCGTCGCCGCCGCGTGCGCGAGCACGTTGGCGATCAGCGTCGCCAGCATGACGTTCAGCGCGAACGAGCCCTCCGGATAGGTCTCGGCGAACAGGATCTCCTTCAGCGCCTGCTCGACGCTCGCGCTGGCGCGCTTCAGGCCCTGCCCGCCCGCGAGCGCACGCTTGCGATAGACCTCGACGTGGCGCGCCTCGTCGATCATCTGCGCGCAGAGATGGCTCTTCAGTTCGAGAAATTCCTGGTTGATGGAGAAGATCCAGCGCGACGGCATCTCCATCGCGACGAGCGCGATCTCCTCGAGCGTGGTGCAGAGCTGCGCCGTCGCCGCCTCGAGCTCGGGCGACGTGGTCGCGCTCGGCAAGGTCGTCCAGTCGAGGTCGATCGCCGGCGCCCAGCGTCGCGCCTTCGACTCTTCGTAGAGCTCGGCCACATTATCCGCCCACACGTCGCTCTTGCGGTTCACCGTGTATCCGAGGTCCGGGAGCTTCCCCCAGATCTCCGAGCCGCGCGCCGCCATGCTGTATTTGTCGCGCACGAACTCGGGGATGTCGTCCCAGCCGTAGGTGCCGAGGTTGCAGTCGGCATACGTCAGCCCGCGGCGCGGATCGCGGACCTGCGCCCGCACGCGCTCCGTTTTCGCGTCCCACCAGGTGAGCGTCAGGTCGCCCGACATCACCCGCTGGGTGAGCTCGATCAGCTCCTGGTCTTCGAAGTAGTTCTTCTCGGCGAAATATGCCATGCGCTCGCCCGCAGCCCGGTGGATATCGACAAACGATACGTGCGGCTCTCACGGGCCGTCAAGGTGTCGATTGCCAGTATGCAGCGGCCGAGCGATTGCTGCCCGGAGTCGCCTCGCCGTGAGACCACGCGCACGGCGGTCGGGCCCTACGCCTCGACGACGAGCTCCGCGTCGAGTCGGATCGGCTGCGCAATGTTGAAGTAGTTCGGCGAGGTGCGGCGCACCGTATCGTGGATCTTGCGGAACTGCGCCGGCGTACCGTCGCCCTTGATACGCACCGTATACTGGAGCGACTCGTAACCAGCGCGGACGCCGGGGTCGATGCCGAGAAAGCCGCGCAGGTCCAGCGTCCCGCTGGTCTCGATCTCGACCTTCTCGAGGGTGATGCCCTCGGCGGCGGCACCGACGACGTAGCCGACCATCATGCAGGCGTTGAGGGCCGTCATCAGCACCTCCTGCGGGTTGGGCGCGCTGTTCGCGCCGAGCAGCTCGATGGGCTCGTCGACGGTCGTCTGAAAGTGGCGGCGCACCTCTCGTCCGCCGATGTGGTACGACTCCACCGTCGTCCGGCTGCGGGTCTGTCCCATCCACGCAGTATTGACGTGAAAATGGACGACGCCCTCGGCCGGATTGGCGGTGATGTCGCGCATGATGCCTGACAGCGCCTCGACGTCGATGCCGTTGATCGGTCTCTGGTTCGTCGTTGCTGCGGTGATCATCGAATCCTCCTGTCGATCGGGATGGTTCTCCATCCGGGTTGGGTATGCGTGGCGGAACGAGCGTGTGCCGCTACGAGAACGTCGTCGCCAATGCCTCGATACGCTGCCGCGCCCCCGGCCGCAGCATCTCGACGGTGGCGAGGAAGTGGGCGTGCGTCATGCCGGAGCCGAGGAAGGTCCAGCGCGTCGCCTGACGCTGCACCTCCAGGAACGCTCCACGATCGGCCTCGCTGAGCACTCGACCGGCGGCACGTTGGAGGGCGTCGAGGTCGAACGCCACCTGTTGCTGCAGGCCGCCGTCGAGCAGCCCTCCGATCTGCACGTACTCCTCGATGGCGCGGTCGATCTCGTCCGGGCCGCACGCCTGTGCCAGTGCAGCGACGATGAGCGTGTCGAGCTTGGCGTGCTGCGCCTCCTCCATCCAGTGATGCCGCAGCAAGCTGCGGAACAGCTCGTCGATCGCCGCGTCGTCGCGGACGCTGTCGACGTAGTGACGTTGGGTCATCCACTCGACCTGCAGAATGGTCAGCGCCACGGCCAGCGGGTGATGCGACAGCACCTCGCGGGCGATCTCACGCGGCGGGCCGATGACGTTGCAGCGCGAGCCGAAGCCGCACAGGAAGTCCTCGCGGAAGCGCTTGAACAGCTGAATGTGCTTGGCCTCCTCCTCCGCGAAACCGAGCAGCGCCCGCAGTCGGTGGTCGTCGCCGTGCAGCTGCAGGCGAGCGTGGTCGAGTACGAAGGGAAGGATGAACTCCTCGACCAGCCCGAAGATGTAGAGATAGCCGTTGCCGCGAATCTGGTTGAGCGTGCGCTGCTCGTCGATGCTGAGGAAGGTCAGCGGCGCGACCCGCGCCAGCGATTCCGGCATGAACGGCTTGCTGAAGTCGAGGTGTCTGCCGCCGCCGATGAGGTCCTCGACGCGCCAGTGGATACGCTCCGACGCTGCCAGGACTGCCTCGTAGTCATAGTGCTCTTGCTGCCCTTGCATGGTGTCTCCTTTCGATCCGGGCCGCTCATCGCTGCTCCGGCTGGCCGGGATCGTCCCGGCTTTGACGACCATGCCGCGCCGCGGGGGCCGCGTCCTTGCCGGCGCCTTCCACTTTTCTGGTAGATTCCTTCCGGCGCGATGGATGGTACCCGGCACATCTTCCGCTTCGGGCCTTTCGTGCTCGACGTCGACGACCATGCGCTCGCCCGCGACGGCGAGGCGGTTTCCCTCACTCCCAAGCTGTTCGATCTCCTGCGGATTCTGGTGACGAGCGGCGGTCGACTCCTGGAAAAGGACGCGCTGATGAAGGCGGCGTGGCCGGATACCGTCGTGGAAGAGGGGAATCTCACCAAGGGAATCTTCCTGCTGCGCCAGGCCTTGGGGGATAGGGGTCGCGCCCGCACGTTCATCAAGACGGTGCCCCGGGTTGGCTACCGATTTGTGGCGCCCGTGGCAGCGGTGGGTTCACCGGCGGCGCTGAACGCCGCAGCGTCCCACCACGTGAGCTCCCCCGAGACGCGGTACGCGAAAAGCGACGACGTCCACATTGCTTACCAGGTGATCGGCGACGCAGGCCCCGACCTCGTATTCGTCCCCGGCTGGGTGTCTCATGTCGAGTACGCCTGGGAGGATCCGACCCTCTCGCGCTTCTTGGGCCGCCTCGCCTGCTTCTCTCGCTTGATCCTGCTCGATCGGCGCGGCACAGGCCTCTCCGACCGAGTAATCGACCTGCCGTCGCTCGAGCAGCGAATGGACGACGTGCGGGCGGTCATGGACGCGGCTGGATCCGAGCGGGCCGCACTGTTCGGCCTCTCCGAGGGCGGTCCGATGTGCACGATGTTCGCTGCTACCTATCCCAAGCGGACCAGCGCCCTCGTCCTTCTCGGAACGGCTGCGCGATTCACGCGCGGACCGGACTATCCGATCGGCATTCCTCCCGACCTACTCGACGCGTTCATCGAGGAGATCAGCTCAGCGTGGGGCAGTGGGGTGAGCGCCGAGATGTTTGCGCCGAGCGTCGCGCACGACGAGGCGTTCCGACGATCGTGGGCGCGCTTCGAACGATTCGCCGCGAGCCCCGCCGGAATTCGGACGCTGCTTCGCATACTCCACGAAACCGACGTCCGGCACATCCTCCCGATCGTACGCGTACCGACTCTCGTCCTTCACAGGCAGGGCGATCGCATGATCCGAGTGGAGGGCGGCCGGTACATGGCCGACCGCATTCCCGGAGCGAGGTACGTCGAGCTTCCCGGCGACGATCATTTTCCGTGGGTGGGCGACTCCGACGCCATCATCGACGAGGTGGAGGAGTTCCTCACGGGTACGCGAACCGTGCGCGAGGACGAGCGTGTGCTCGCCACCATCCTGATCACGGACATCGTCGGTTCGAGCGCGCGTGCCGCCGGAAAGGCCGACCGGCGATGGCGCGACGTGCTCGCGCGCCACGACGCGCTTACCCGTCGGGAATTGGCGCGATTCGGTGGCCGCGAGGTGAAGGCCGTCGGCGACGGCTTCCTCGCCGTCTTCGACGGACCGGCGCGAGCGATTCGTTGCGCCTGCGCGCTTCGCGACGGCGTCCGTCGCCTGGATATCGAGATCAGGGCCGGCCTCCACAGCGGCGAGTGCGAGTTGCTGGATGACGACGTGAAAGGCATCGCCGTCCACATCGCGGCGAGGGTGGCAGCGCGCGCGGCGGGCGGCGAGGTTCTCGTCTCCGGCACCGTCAAAGATCTCGTCGCGGGCTCGCGCCTGCAGTTCATCGATCGTGGCACACACGACCTCCTCGGCGTACCTGACCAGTGGCGTCTCTACGCGGTGGAAGGCTGAACGGGCAGGCGAGCTGAAGTGACGGGTCTTGCCCCGATCAGTGCGTGCGCACGCCCATCGCTTCGAGCTGCGCCCAACCGAGCTCGAGGGCCTTGTAGAGCTGCGAGCGCTCCTTGCGCTCGGGGAGGCCGCACTTCTCGAGACGCTCGAAGTACTCCTCGACCTGCTTCACCTGGAACGCGGCGGTGATTTTGCAGCCTTGCTCGATCTGCGCCTTCTTCATGCCCTTGCCGGAGAGGATGATGAAGGGTTCCATCACCTCGACGGCGTAGGCGCCGCCGAAGACGAAGTTCTCGGCCTCATCGAGGTGTTTGTGGATGATCTCGCGCTTCTCGGGGAAGTGGTCGAGGACCCACCTCAAGTGCTGCATGCCGTAGCCGACGTGGCGCGCCTCGTCCTGCATGACGAGGCGGAAGAGCTTCTTGTCGCCCTCGGTGGGCGAGATGTACTCGCTGAAACGGAAGAGCGTGAGGATCATGCCCTCGGCCTGTAGATGCAGCGTGGTCGTCGCCTCCGAGAAGCTGTCGGCGTCGCGCAGGAACTTGAGGTTGAGCTCGTTCTGCGGGCTCGCCTTCATGAGGCCGTAGCCGGTGGTGAGCGCGCGCTTGCGGAAGAC
>JBGOSW010000133.1:0-12249 GCA_041476145.1 Binatia bacterium | reverse complement strand
GTGCAAATCGGTGCGCACGGGCCGCTGCAACACCTGCTGACAAACTTTGACACTGGTCGGCGCGCGGCATTCGAGGTCTGCGACGTCGAGATTCAGTTCACCGCACCGACATCCGTGGTCGCGCTGTTTCGCGAAGCGCTCGACGCGTACGCGGAGCCGGGGGCGCCACGCTGGTTGGCGCTCGCGCGCGTGCTGCAGCACGTGATCGCTTACTGGGAGGCGACCCCGCGGCACCGTGACCCGATTTTCGCGCGCGACGGCTGGCGGTGCGCCGTGCCGGGCTGCAGTTCGCGCCGCAACCTGCACGATCACCACCTCCACTACCGGTCGCGCGGCGGCGGCAACGCGCACGCGAATCGCGTCGCGGTCTGTGCGGCGCATCACCTGCACGGGATTCACGCCGGCACCGTCCGCGCGTCGGGAACGGCGCCGCGCGCCGTCCGGTGGCAGCTCGGCGTCCGCTCGGGCGGGCCGCCGCTGCTGCGCTACGTCGGCGATCGGCGGTGCGCCGACGCGCGGCGGAAGCACGCGCCCGGCGAGGCGAAGGAGACCGGCTGAGCGGTTGGTCGTGGTTCCCCGGTGCTGATACAGACGGGCGCGTGTCGCGATCCATCTTCATCACCGGCGCGGCCTCGGGGATCGGACGCGCCACGGTGATGCGGCGCATGGCCCATTCGTCTCGTCCTCGGGCAGCGGTTCGCACACTGAGCACGCCACGCATGCGCGTGCTCGCGCTCGCGGCGCTCGCTGTCGTGGGACTCTGCACGTGCCACGCGTCGGGGTGCTCCCACGGCGGCGGCGCGACGCCGAACGCGATTCAGCGTGAGAACGCGTCGCCGGGGTCGGAGGCATGGCAATTCTGGCGCGTCGGCGGCGATCGACCCGCCGACGACGCCGGCGGACAGATCAAGGGCTACGCGTCGGCGACGAGCGTCGACCACGGCGAGACGATCACCTTCCACGTGAGCGTCACGCCGCCGCAACCGTACACGATCGAGATCTACCGCATCGGCTGGTACGGCGGCGCGGGCGGCCGGCTGCTGACGACCCTCGAGGGGCTCGCCGGTACGCATCAACCCGACTGCCCGATCGACGCCGTGACCGGCCTGGTCACGTGCCCGTGGGCGCCGAGCGCGGAGGTGCGGGTGCCGGAGTCGTGGACGACGGGCGTCTACCTCGCCGTCCTCCGGAACGCCGAGCACTTCGCGAACGTCGTCCCGTTCGTGGTGCGCGACGACGCGCATCCGCATGCGCTCCTCTACCAGCAGAGCGTCACTACCTATCAGGCCTACAACCTCTACCCCGACGATCATCTGACGGGGAAAAGTCTCTACGGCAGCAGCTACGGCCCGCCGACGGTGAGCGGCGGCACGCGCGCCGTCGCCGTCTCGTTCGATCGTCCGTACGCCGGCGACGGCGCCGGGGACTTTCTCAAGTGGGAGGTGCACTTCATCCGCTGGCTCGAGCGCGCCGGCTACGACGTCGGCTACTCGACCGACCTCGACACCCACCAGCACGGCGAGCGGCTGCGCGCGAGCAAGGCGTTCCTCGTCGTCGGCCACGACGAGTACTGGTCGCGGGAGATGTTCGACGCCGTCGAGGCGGCGCGCGACGCCGGCGTGCATCTCGGGTTCTTCGGCGCCAACGCGGCGTTTTGGCAGGTGCGCTTCTCACCCTCCGCGAGCGGCGCCCGCGATCGCATCATGACCTGCTACAAGGACGCGCATCTCGATCCGGTGCAGGGACCGACGACGACCGTCAACTGGCGGAGCCCCCCGGTCGATCGTCCCGAGCAGCGCCTGATCGGCGTGCAGTACTCCGACGTCATCGCCGGCGGCATCAGCGGCGAATACGCCGACTACGTCGTCGTCAGCAGCGCGAGCTGGGTATACGCCGATACCGGCTTCACGAACGGCAGCGTCGTGCGCGGCATCCTCGGCTACGAGACCGACCGCTTCCACCCCGAGTTTCTGGCGCCGATCGCGGTCGCGGGGAGCCACGTCTTTCTCTCCGCGTCGCCGTTCACCAATTTCGCCGGCCAACCGGTGCGCTCGAGCGCGTCGATCTACCAGGCCCCGAGCCGCGCCTGGGTCTTCGCCGCCGGCACCATCGGCTGGAGCCTCGCCCTCGACGACTTTCTCGACCGCACCGTCGCCGACCCCCGCATCCAGAAAACGACCGCGAACATCCTCGACGCGTTCACACGCGGCTAGCACCTCGA
Organism: Binatia bacterium; assembly: GCA_041476145.1. GTDB lineage: Bacteria > Desulfobacterota > Binatia > UTPRO1 > UTPRO1 > DP-19. The sequence goes on along the minus strand of JBGOSW010000133.1, from coordinate 10,028 downwards.
AGAGAAGAGAGCGGCCATCTCGACACCGTCGCTGGTTGCGGGCAATGGTATTTTTGTGGCATCATTTGTGCCATGAGAGTCGCCATCGACAGCGCGGGACGAATCATCGTCCCCAAGCCACTGCGACAGGCCCTGGGACTAGTGCCAGGCCAGGCGCTCGAGATCCGGGCCGGCGATGGTCGGCTCGAGATCGAAGTCGCTGCCACTCCGATGCAGCTCAAGAAGCGGGGTAAGGGACCGGTTGCGGTACCGAACGCGAAGCTGCCTCCGCTGACCGCCGAGCAGGTCCGCGAGACGTTGGAGCGCGTACGGCGGTAAGGGCCGTCGACTCGAGCCTGGTCGTTGCCGCGTTCGCGTCCTGGCACGAGAAGCACGATGCCGCACGGCGAACGCTCGATGGCGCCCTCCGCCTGATCGAGCACTGCGCTCTGGAGACGTACTCGGTGCTGACCCGCCTACCCCCGCCTCACCGAGCTCCGGGAGATGTGGTGCGCGATTTCCTTGCGGCACGATTTTCCCGACCGTTCCTGCGATTGAGCGCCGCGGCCTACCGGAGATTCCTGCTAGGCCTCGTCGACCACGGGATCGCGGGTGGCGCCTCGTACGATGCGCTGGTGGCGGCGACGGCGGCGAGCCATGGCGCCGAGCTCGTGACGTGCGATCGGCGCGCAGCACCGGTGTACGAACGGTACGGCATTCGTATTCATCTGCTGTAGCGCGCGTGGACCGAGCCCACAGCGAAGCCTAAACCACGCCCTTGGCTTCGAGATACCGCAGAATCTGCCGCGCGCTCGCCTCGACGCTCTGCTCGCTCGTCCGAATCGTCAGCTCGGGCGTGAGCGGCGCCTCGTAGGGCGCTGAGATGCCGGTGAACTCTTTGATCTCGCCGGCGCGCGCCTTCTTGTAGAGGCCCTTCACGTCGCGCTGCTCGCAGATCTCGACCGGGCACTCGACGTGCACCTCGACGAAGTCGCCGGGGTGCATGAGCGCCCGCACCTGATCGCGATCGGCGCGATAGGGCGAGATGAAGGCGGTGAGCGCGACGACGCCGGCCTCGGCGAAGAGCTTCGCGACCTCGCCGATACGGCGGATGTTCTCGGTGCGGTCGGCGGGGGAGAAGCCGAGGTTCTTGTTGAGGCCGTGGCGGATGTTGTCGCCGTCGAGGACGTAGGCGCGGACGCCGCGCTCCCACAGGCGCTTCTCGAGGTCGACGGCGATCGTCGACTTGCCCGAGCCCGAGAGGCCGGTGAGCCAGACGGTACAGCCCTTGTGGCCGTTCATCTGCTCGCGGTCGGCGCGCGTCACGGCGCCCTGATGCCAGACGATGTTCGTCGCTTTTTGCTCAGCCATGGCCTCAAAGCATTACCGGGGAGGGGCGGGACCGGCAAGCACCAATCGGCAGACGCGGGTCGTCGCCGCTTCACGTGACGTCGGGCGCAAATGCGGGGCAGCAGCGCGACCGAAATCGGGGAGCGGCCCGAAACGCATTGACACCGCTCCCGGCAACCGCGTACGGCGGACGACCATGAGCACGCACGCGATTCGTCACGACATGATCGAGCTCCCGGCGGCCGGCGCCGCGGAACACGTCGCCAGCGCATTCCCGACCGTCTTCGCCTGGGACTACCGCACACGCCACGAGGAGCTGCTGCGCCTCTACGAGAAGGGGAAGATGCTGCAATGGAACGCGTCGACCGACGTCGACTGGTCGATCGACGTCGATCCCGAGCGCGCGACCGCCGACGAGATCGCGGCGATCGACGGCATCCTCGCGCTTCCCGAGCGCCTCGACCTCCACCGCCGCCGCCAGCTCGATCATCACTTCAACGCCTTTTTGCTGTCGCAGTTTCTCCACGGCGAGCAAGGCGCGCTGCTCGCGACGGCGCAAATCGTGAACACGGTGCCGTGGACCGAAGGGAAGTTCTACGCGGCGAACCAGGTCGCGGACGAGGCGCGGCACGTCGAGGTGTATCGCCGCTACCTGACCGAAAAGCTCGGGCTCAGCTACACCGTGAACGCGCACCTGCACACGCTGCTGGCGCAGATCATCGGCGAGTCGCGTTGGGACATGATCTATCTCGGCATGCAGATCATGGTGGAAGGGCTGGCGCTCGCCGCCTTCGGTCTCATGCGCTTCACCGCCGCGAACGAGCCGCTGATCCAGCAGATCACGAGCTACGTGATGCGCGACGAGGCGCGCCACGTCGCCTTCGGCGTGCTCTCGCTGCAGGACCTCTACACCCAGGAGATGACGAGCACCGAGCTCAAGGAGCGCGAGGAGTTCGTCATCGAGGCGACGCTGCTCATGCGCGACCGGCTCCTCATGGAGGAGATCTGGCCGCGTCTCGGACTCGACCCCGCGGTGTGGATGCCGTGGTCGATGCACACGCCCTTCATGGTCGGGTTCCGGCAGATCCTCTTCTCGAAGATCGTCCCGAACCTCAAGAAGCTCGGCCTGCTGACGCCGCGCGTACGGAAGACCTTTGCGGAGCTCCAGATCCTCGAGTTCGAGTCGCTCCCCGACTCGACGGTCGAGTCCGAGATCGCGATGCCGCCGGCGCTGATGACGTTCTTCTCGCGTCTCCAGGCGGCCGGCGTGCAGCTCCCGGGGCTCGCCGTCACCGCCTGAGCGTCGGAGCCCGGCGACGATGGACCGCGCGGCTCAGCGCGGCAGGGCGGTGGTCAGCTCGAGCGAGATCCCGAAGACCTCGCTCAGCAGCAGGTAGAGCCCGACGAGCGCGGCGAAGAGCGCGGCGAACGCGCCGATCGCGAGACCGGAGAGGAAGATCAGCGACATCAAGGCGCCGGCGACGACGAGCGGCAGCAGGAGGCGCGAGCGATTGAACGGCGCGATCGGCTCGAGGAGCGGGAGAATGCCGTGCTCGCGCGTCTCCTCGCGGACGTTCTCGATCAGCTGTTTCGCTTGGTCGTAGATGTAGTCGAGCATGCCCTCACTCCGTATCGGCGCCGATCGCCACGATCAGGACGCCTTCCTGCTGCTTCGGTCCGCCGACCAGTAGCACACCATGGTCGCGGAGCGCTACCGCGGTATCGACGAGAGGCCGCCCGCCCTCGAGGAGCATCACCTGCATGCTCACCTTCGAATCGCGCAACTCCTTGGGGGCGATCACCAGGTAGCGGCCGCCCGGGATGTCGAAGCTCGCGCCCTGCCCCCAGTCGAGGACGCGCCGCTCATGCTTCATCAAGCGATAGGCGGAGTAGCGGAAGAGGCTCTCGAACTGCGGCTTCATCGCGACGAGGCGCGGGTCGAACTCTTGTTGGCCGTTGTCGGTGGCGAGCACGCTGTCGACGGTGACGGCGACGCCGCCGGCGCCTGCGGTCGAGGCGGCCGTGAGGAGCGCGCCGAGCAGTACCGCGGCCAGCGGCCGGGCCGCCGCCTTCACCGGCCCCCGCCTTCCTCCGAGATCCAGATGACGGTGGTGTTGGTCGCGGACTCGGAGAGCAGCGCCACCGCCGGCGCGTCGCTCGTCAAGGTGTCGATGCGCACTTGATTGTCGACGACCGTCGGCGGGGCGATCGCCGGCATCGCCCGCCAGAGCGCGATCGCGCTCACGAGCAGCGCCGCGGCCATCGCGGCGGCGATCACGAGCGGGGCCCGCGCCAGCGCGCGGACGCGCCCGCCGAGCCCGCGCCAGGAGCGCTGCACGCCGTCGGCCTCGGCGGCGATGCTCGGCCAGAAAGGCGCGAAGTCGACCTCGGCGACGGCCTCGGCGATGGTCTCGCCGACGACGTCCTGAAGCTGCTCGAGCCCCCGGAGCTGCGCTTCGCACGGCTCGCAGCGTGTCACGTGCAAGGCGACCGCGCGCATCGTGCGCGCCTCGAGCTCCCCGTCGAGGAAGAGGTCGAGCAGCTTTTCGACTTCGCGACAGGTCATTCCCGCACGCGCGGCGCGAGAGAGTCCTGCAACTGGGCTTGCAGCTTCTTGCGTGCGTAGTGGAGACGGCTCATCACCGTGCCCTTCGCGCATTCCATGACACGGCTGATCTCTTCATAGGAGAGGCCTTCCACCTCGCGCAGAAGTATGGCGGCTCGATGTTCAGGGGTCAATTGTGCGATCGCCGCGCGCACGCGCTCGCCGATCTCCCGGCTCTCCGCCTCGACGGTCGTGGCGGCGACGCCGACGAGCGGCCGCTGCCGTTCGTGGCGTTGGTAGTCGATCGCGACGTTCACGGCGATGCGGTAGAGCCACGTGGAGAAGGTCGCCTCGCCCTTGAAGCGATCGAGGCCGCGGAGCGCCTCGATGAAGGTCTCCTGCGACGTCTCCCAGGCGGCGTCGTGGTCGTGCAGCATGCCGAGCAAGACGGCGTAGACCTTCCGTTGATGGCGCTCGACGAGCTCCTGAAAGGCACCGCGGTCTCCCTGGCGCGCGAGCCGCACGAGCTCGGTATCAGTGCGTTCCACGTGCCGTCATCCGTCGGTCGCCGCCCAGTTGGGGCCGGCGCCGATGTCCACTTGGAGAGGGACGTTGAGCGGGACGACGCGCTCCATCTCGTCGCGAATGACGGCGATCGCCGTCTCGGCGGCGTCGGCGTCGGCTTCGAGGACGAGCTCGTCGTGCACCTGGAGGATCATCACCGCCGGCACGTGCTCGCGCGCGAGCCGGGCCTCGAGGCGGACCATGGCGAGCTTGATGAGGTCGGCGGCCGAGCCCTGCACGGGGGTGTTGATCGCCGTGCGCTCGGCGAACTGCCGGACGCCTTCTTCGCGGCTGGTGAGCTCGGGGAGGTAGCGCCGGCGTTTCAAGAGCGTCGCGACGTAGCCCTGCCGCCGCGCCTCGGCGAGCGTCTCCTCGATGAACCGCGCCACACCCGCGTAGCGCGCGAAGTAGTTCGCGATGTAGCGTTGCGCGTCGGGGAGCGGGATCTCGAGCTCGCGCGCGAGCCGCTGCGGCCCCATGCCGTAGATGATGCCGAAGTTGATCACCTTGGCGCGCCGCCGCATCTCGCTCGACACCAGCGCCGGCGCGACGTCGAAAACCTCGGCGGCGGTGCGCGTGTGGATGTCCTGGCCGCTCGAGAACGCCTCGACCAGGACCGGATCGCCGCTCAGGTGCGCGAGGATGCGGAGCTCGATCTGCGAATAGTCGGCGGCGATCAGCCGCTTGCCGGCCTCGGGCACGAACGCGGCACGAATGCGGCGCCCCTCCTCGGTGCGGATGGGGATGTTCTGGAGATTCGGCTCGGTGGAGGAGAGACGGCCGGTCGCCGTCACCGTCTGGTTGAAGCAGGTGTGGATGCGACCGGTCTCCGGATGCACGAGCGCGAGCAGCGGATCGACGTACGTCGACAAGAGCTTCGCGAGCCCGCGGTGCTCGAGGATCTTCGCCGGCAGCGGATGCACCGCGGCGAGGCGGGTGAGCACGTCGACGTCGGTCGAGAAGCCGGTCTTGCCCTTGCGGATGCCGCGCGTCGAGATCTTCAGGCGCTCGAAGAGCACGTCGCGGAGCTGCGGCGTCGAGTTGATCTTGAACTCGCCGCCGGCGAGCGCGTAGATCTCGCGCTCGAGCCGCGTCAGGCCGGCGCGGAATTCGACGCCGAGCGCCGCCAGCACGTCGCGATCGACTTTGACGCCGCGCCGCTCCATCCCCGCGAGGACGAGCGTGAGCGGCATCTCGACGTCGCGGAAGAGCGCGAGCTCGTCGTGCTCGACGAGCGCCCGCTCGAGGACGGGGCGGAGCGCCAGCGTGGTGCGCGCCTCCCACTCGAGCCGCGCCGCGCCCGCGGTTTCCGCCGGCGTCGCGACGCCGAGGAAGTGCCGCGCCAGCTCGTCGACGTCGTGGCTCGGGCGCGACGGGTCGAGGACGTAGGAGGCGATGCCGACGTCGAAGAGCGCGCCGGTGAGCGGCAGGCCGTGGCGCGCCAGCACGATCGCGGTGCGCTTCACGTCGACGCCGACCTTCTCGCAGGCGGGCGCCGCGAGGACGCCCACGACCGCGTCCGGCCACGGCGGCGCGACGTACACGCTCGCGTCCGGCGCCGGCGCGAGCGCGAGCCCGCGCGGCACGGCGTGCATCGCCGGCTCGGCGCCGGCGTCGACGACGACGGCGCACTGCACGGCGGCGCCGAGCTCGGCTAGGGCCGTCGCCCCCGAGCGCGCGGCGGGGGCAGCCGGCGCCAGCGCCTCCGACGACGCCGCGGTGGTGCCGAGGTCGCGCAGCAGCGAGTGGAACTCGAGCTCGCGGCAGAGCTCCTCGAGCTCGGGCCGTCGCAGCGGGCGGCAGCGGAATTCGTCGAGCGTGTGCTCGAGCGGCAGGTCGCGGCGGATCGTCGCCAGCGACTTCGCGAGCCGCGTCTGCTCGGCGTGCTCGCCGATGCGCGCCGCGAGGCCCTTGGCGCCGCGGATGCCGCTCGCCTCGAGACCGTCGAGCCCGGCGAGCAGCGCCTCGAGCGTCCCGGCGTGCCGGATCAAGGCGGCGGCCGTCTTCTCGCCGATGCCGCGGATCCCCGGGATGTTGTCGACCGCGTCGCCCATGAGCCCGATGACGTCGATCCAGCGCTCGGGCTCGACCCCGTAGCGGGCGCGGACGTCGTCGAGCGTGGTGCGCCGCTCGTACATGGTGTCGAGGAGCGAGATGCGCGGGCCGACGAGCTGCTGAAAGTCTTTGTCGCCGGTCACGATCACGACCTCGGTGCCGGCGGCGGCGGCGCGCGTCGCGAGCGTCCCGATGACGTCGTCGGCCTCGACGCCGCGCTCCTCGAGGACGGGGATCGCGAGCGCGGCGACCAAGCGGCGGACGATGGGCAGCTGCGGCGCCAGCTCGTCGGGGAGGGCGCTGCGATTCGCCTTGTAGTCGGCGAAGAGCTCGTCGCGGAACGTCCCGCCGGGCGCGTCGAAGACGATCGCGAGATGCGACGGGCGCTCCTCGCGCAGGAGCTTCAAGAGCATCGTCGCAAAGCCGTAGACGGCGTTCGTCGGCACCCCCTTCGACGTCGAGAGAAACGGGATCGCGTGAAACGCGCGAAAGACGTACGAGCTGCCGTCGACGAGATAGAGCCGCGGCGGCGCGGCACCCGCCGTCGGCGCCTCGGCCCCACTCCTCACCCCGCTCATGCGAGCCTTCTGCACCGTGGAGGTTATCTTGACAACTCCGAACTCGCTGGTAAAACGTGCGTCCGTTTTAATTTTTGCATGATCCCATCGACATTTAGCCATGCTTGAGGTCCGCAACCTCACCAAACGCTACGGCGACATCGTCGCCGTGCGCGACGTGAGCTTCAGCGCCGCGCAGGGGCAGATCCTCGGCTTCCTCGGCCCGAACGGCGCCGGCAAGACGACGACCATGCGCATCCTCACCGGCTTCCTGCCGGCGACGAGCGGCACCGCGAAGGTAGCGGGGTTCGACGTCTTCACCGAGAGCGCCGAGGTGCGGCGGCGGATCGGCTACCTGCCGGAAAGCCCGCCGCTCTACGCCGAGATGACGACCGAGTCGTACCTCCGCTTCGTCGCCCGCATCAAGGGCATGCCGAAGGCGGCGATCGAGGACGCGATCGAGCGCGTCGTGAAGCTCTGCGGCCTGGAGACCGTGCGCGACCGTCTCCTCGGCCACCTCTCGAAGGGGTTTCGCCAGCGGGTCGGCCTCGCGCAGGCGCTGATCCACGATCCACCCGTCCTCGTCCTCGACGAGCCGACGATCGGCCTCGATCCGCGGCAGATCATCGAGATCCGCTCGCTCATTCGCCAGCTCGCCGGCCAGCGCACGGTCATTCTCTCGACGCACATCCTCCCCGAGGTGTCGCAGATCTGCGAGAAGGTCGTGATCATCAACGAGGGCCGCGTCGTCCTCGAGCAGGACATGGCGGCCCTCACGCGCGGCGCCAGCCTCGAGAACGTCTTCCTGCAGGCGATCGCCAAAGAGAGCCCCGAGGCGGCGGGCGTGAGCAGCGAGCAGCAGGGCTAGTGGGGACGATGCGCGTGCGCGAGGAGCCGTCGGCGTGAGAAACGTCCTCACCATCGCGGGGCGCGAGCTGCGCTCGTACTTCGTGTCGCCGATCGCCTACGTCGTCCTCACCGGCTTCCTGCTCCTCGGCGGCTGGTTCTTCACCATGCTGCTGCAGCGCTTCAACCTGCTGCTGACGATCTACTCGGCGCAGCAGAATCCCCAGATCCTGCAGCGCCTCAACCTGAACGAATTCGTGGTCGCGCCGCTGTTGCACAACCTCTCGGTCGTGCTGGTGATCCTCGTCCCGGTGATCACCATGCGGACGCTCGCCGAGGAGAAGAAGGCGGGCACCTACGAGCTGCTGCTCACCTCCCCGCTGCGGATCTCGGAGATCGTCCTCGGGAAGTTCCTCGGTTCCTTCGTCTTCGTCGCGCTCATGGTGGCGCTGACGGGCGTGTACCCGCTCATCCTCTTCGCGTACGGCAACCCGGAGACGGGGGTCGTGCTCGCCGGCTACCTCGGCCTCCTCCTGCTGGCGACGTCGTTCGTCGCCGTCGGCATCCTCACGTCGTCGTTCACCGAGAACCAGATCATCGCCGCGGTGAGCTGCCTGGTGTCGTTGCTGCTCCTCTACATCATCGCGTGGCCGGCGGATAACGCCGGCGAGACGATCGGCGCGCTGTTGCGCTACGTCTCGCTCACCGAGCACTTCGCGCAGATGGTGAAGGGCGTCATCGATTCGAAAGACCTGGTCTATTTCGCGACGGTCATCGTGCTGGCGCTCTTCCTCACGCACCGCTCGGTCGAATCGATTCGCTGGAGGTGACAGTGGGCGGCCGCTCGACCTCGCTGTTCGGCCTCTGGGGCCTCGTCCTTTTCGCCTTCGGCGTCGTCGCCTTCTCGCTGTCGCCCGGGGTGGCCTCGACCTACGTCTTCCTCCACGTGGGCCTCGGGTTCCTGCTCGTCGTTTTCTACCTCACCGCGAGCCGCGACAGCCTCTTCACGGTGCTCGGCGAGCGCTCGACGAAGTACGGCGTCAACGCCGTCGTCTACTCGCTGATCTTCATCGGCGTCCTCGTCGTCGCCAACTGGCTCGCGAGCCGCCACAACCATCGCTGGGACCTGACGGCGCAGAACGTGTTCTCGCTCTCGACGCAGTCGAAGTCCGTCCTCGCCAAGCTCGACCAGCCGCTCACGGTCGACGCCTTCGTCGAGGCCGGCAGCGACCCGCAGCTCCAGGACCTCCTCGACAGCTACCGCTACGCCTCCGACAAGTTCACCTTCCACATGGTCGATCCCGACAAAGAGCGCGACCTCGCCGAGCGCTACAAGATCACCGAGCTGCCGACGATCCACATCCAATACGGCGAGCAGACGGCGACGGTCGCGCGCGACCTCAGCGAGCAGTCGATCACCAACGGCCTCATCAAGGCGACGCGTATCACCAAGAAGGTCGCGTGCTTCCTCGATGGTCACGGCGAGCCCGATCCCGAGAACAAAGAGGCCCGCGGCTTCTCGAGCTTGAAAGACGCGCTCACCAACGAAAACTACGAGACCCGCAAGGTCCTGCTCGCGACCGAGCAGGACGTGCCGGCGGACTGCACCGTGCTGATCGCCGCCGGCGCCGAGAAGCCGCTCTTCGACCACGAGGTGAGCGCACTCTCCACCTACCTGCGCGCCGGGCGCTCGGCGCTCTTCCTCGTCGGCCCGCGCCGCGGCCAGCAGCTCGTGAGCCTCGTCGAGCCCTGGGGCGTGAAGGTGACCGACTCGGTCGTCGTCGATCAGGTCGTCCGGCTCTTCCAAGGACCGGCGCTCGGCCTGCAAATCCTCGCCTCGACGTACGGCACGCATCCCATCACCACCGACTTCCGTGAGCGCACCATCTTCCCGATGGCGCGCGCGGTGCAGGCCAACGCCGCCGGCAAGACCGGCGTCAACGCGATCGAACTCGTGAAGTCGAGCTCCTCGGCGTGGGGCGAGACCGACATGGCCGGCGTCTTCGATCGCGGCGAGGCGGCGGAGGACGACAAGGACATCAAGGGTCCGGTGTCGCTGGCGGTCGCCGTCACCGGCAAGCACAAGGAGATGGGCTTCGGCAAGGACGGCGAGACCAAGCTCGTCGTCGTCG
>JBGOSW010000132.1:0-12253 GCA_041476145.1 Binatia bacterium | reverse complement strand
TGCACCTGCGGGCCGTTCTGCGGCGACGGTATCGTCAACGGTAGCGAGCAATGCGACGGCGCCGCATCCGGCGGAGCGTGCCCGGCGAGTGCGTGCCAGGCGAACTGCACCTGCGGGCCGTTCTGCGGCAACAACCAGATCGATCCCGGGGAAGAGTGCGACGGCAACGGCACCGGGACGTGTCTCGGCACGTGCCAGGGTGACTGCCAGTGCGCGCCGGTATGCGGCGACAACCATCGACAGACCGGTGAGCTCTGTGACGGGACCGACGATTCGCTCTGCCCCGGCCAGTGCTCGGCCAACTGTACCTGCCCGGCGCGCGGCAATCTCACGCTGACGGTGGTGCCGGGCGCCGACCTCGATACCGGCTGGACCGGCATCGCTCACGACTTCGGCATCCAGGCGGGTTCGACGATCAGCGGCGAGATCTCCGGCTGCGACGGCGTCAACGACTTCGACTGCGACTTTTTCGGCAACGTCGGCTCCTACTGTTCGGGCGACCCGACGCGCTCGTGCACCGACAGCAACCAATGCAGCGGCGCCGGGAACTGCGTCATCTCGACGTTCGGCCCGCCGCTGCCACTTTCCGCGGGCGGCGTGCCGGCGTGTCTCATCGACCGCTTCGCGACCGACGTGACCGGCACCTACAATCTGCAGACGGGCGCCATGGCGCTCAACCTCCACCTCAACGCGCTCGTCCATCTCGGCAACACGGTCACGCGTCCCTGTCCGATCTGCGACTGCGGACAGGCGGATCCGCAGAACTGTCACATCGGCGATGCCGGGACGTGCTCCGACATCACCGGCAGCCCGCCGTGTCACGTGCAAGGCACCGGCCCACTCGGACCGACGTCGAACGAGTGCCCCCCGAGCTCGTCGCTCAACGTCTCGGGCGGCGGTCTCGACATCCCGTTCACCCCGATCACGACCGGGACCGTGAGCTTCGCGACGAACCAGCCGTGCACCGGTTCCGGCTTCACGAACCAGAGTTGCTGGTGCAGCAGTGAGTTGCAGCCCTCGTCGTGCTTGAACGCCTGCGACGGTGGCAGCCGGGACGCGCAGCCGTGTGACACGGACGCCGATTGCGGCGGGGTTGCGGGCTCGTGCAAGCCGCTCTGTCGCCAGGTTGCGGGCGATCCGGTGGGCGAAGCACGCTGCGCCGTCGGACCGGTCGATCAGACCTGCTCCAATGCGCCGGAGGTGGGCTGCCAGACGAACAGCGACTGTGCGGCCGGCCAAGGGACGTGCGTCGCCAAGAATCGCCGCTGCTTCCTCGATCCGATCGTGCGCGTGGGGACGCCGAGCACCACCCTCCCGGTCGGGGCGGCGACGTTCTGCATCCCGGCGACGACCGGCACCGCCATCAATCAAACGGCCGGTCTGCCCGGGCCTGGCGCGATCAGGTTCCAGGTGACGAGCACGGTCCGGCGCTGCGGTGACAACGTCATCAACCAGACGAGCGAGGAGTGTGACGGGGACGACGACGCCAATTGTCCGGGAAGCTGCCTCGGGAACTGCCAATGCAACCGCACTTGCGGCAACAACGTCGTCGAGTTCGGGGAGCAGTGTGACGGGACGAGCAGCTCGGCATGTCCGGGCCAGTGCGGTGCGCCCGGTTCGGCGAACGAATGCGAGTGCCCGGCGGTGTGCGGCGACGGTTTCCTCGCCTCGAGCGAGCAATGCGATCCCGGCGGAGTCAACGGCGCTTCACCCAGTGACGCCGCGTGCCCGGGAGCGTGTGGTGCGAACTGTCAGTGCACCGTTGCGCAGGCGCAATGCCTGAACAACATCCTCGACCCCGGTGAGGCGTGCGAAGAGCCCGCCATCGGCTGCGGCCCCTCGCAGGTCTGCCTCGCGTGCAACCAATGCTTCCCGCCGCCGGACATCATCCCGCCGTCCCTGGGCTTCGTCTGCGGCAACGGCAACATCGAGCCGGGCGAGGTTTGCGAGCTTCCGGCGGTCGGCTGCGGCACCGGTCAGATCTGCGTCCAGTGCACGCAGTGCGCGCAGACGCCATTGCCGCCCGTCTGCGGCAACGGCAGCATCGAGACCGGCGAGGCATGCGAGCTGCCGGCGGTCGGATGCGGACCCTTCCAGTTGTGCCTGCTCTGCGGGCAGTGCGTCGACCTCCCGGTTCATACCGCGGTCTGCGGTAACGGCGTCATCGAGCCAGGCGAGGCGTGCGAGCTGCCGCAGCACGGTTGTGGACCGCTCTCGCTCTGCGTCGCGTGTCAGCAGTGTATGACGCTCTGACGAGCGGCATCCGTTGATCCGCCCCCCGCCCGTCGTCGACGCGACGGGCGGGGGGAATCTTCCCGCGCCGACACCAGGCTCGCGGGTGTCGCGGGTCGCCTCGATGCGGAGGACGTGCTAGGGGCGACGCGTGACGTCCTCTCGGCATCACGCAACGATCGTCGATCAGTTCACGCGCCAGGCGATGCCCTTCTCGACCGCGCCGGGCATCAAGGACGAGGAGGCACTGGCGCTGCTGGTTGGCGAAAGCGGTGCCGGAGCCGACGATACCGTTCTCGACGTTGCCTGTGGGCCGGGCCTCGTCGTCGCGGCGTTCGCCCGCGTCGTCCGCCACGCGACCGGCATCGACATCACGCCGGCGATGCTGGAACGTGCCCGCGACCTCGCGCGCGAGCGCGGCCTCACCAACGTCCGCTGGGACCACGGCGACGTCATCCCGCTGCCATACGCCGAGGGCGCGTTCTCGATCGTGAGCTCGCGCTTCGCCTTCCATCACTTCCTCGATCCGGTGGCGGTGCTCGCCGAGATGCGGCGCGTGTGCGTGCACGGCGGAACGATCGTCGTGACCGACTTGCTGGCGTCGTCCGATCCCATGAAGGCGGCGGCGTTGAACCGGATGGAGGTGCTGCGTGATCCGTCGCACGTCCGCGCACTCCCGCTCGCGGAGCTCGAGACGCTGCTGCGCGACGCCGGCCTGACGCTCCGCCGCCGCGCCTTCTACCAGCTCGCCAGCGAGGTCGAGAAGCTGCTGGAGCGCTCCTTCCCGGCGCCGGGCGACGCCGACCGCATTCGCGCGCTGTTCGCCGCCTCCCTCGACGACGACGGCCTCGGCCTCGACACGCGACGCCATGGCGCGACCGAGATCCGCTTTGCGTACCCGGTCGCAATCCTCGTCGCCGACGTGCCCTGAGGAGCCGCATCGATGACCACCGAGGAGCAGCCGCTGATCGCCGCCGCGCGTCGGCTCGGGCCGGCGCTGCGCGCGCGCGCCGACGAGACCGAGCAGGCCCGGCGCGTGCCTCTCGACCTGGTGCGCACCATGGCGGAGGACGGCGTCTTCCGCATGTGCGTGCCGCGCGCGCTCGGCGGCGGCGAGGTCGAGCCCGCGGTCTTGCTCCGCGTTCTCGAGATCCTCGGCGAGGCGGACGGATCGGCCGGGTGGTGCGCCATGATCGGGGCTACGAGCGGGCTCCTCTCGGGCTATCTCGCGACCGACGTCGCGACCGCGATCTACGGCGATCCGAGCGTGGTCGCCGGCGGCGTGTACGCGCCGAGCGGGAAGGCGATGCCGACGGCGGGCGGCTACCGGGTGAGCGGACGTTGGGCGTTCGCGAGCGGCGTCGCGCACTGCGCGTGGCTCATGGGCGGCGCCGTCATCGCGGAGAACGGCGCACCGCGTCTGCTCGCGAACGGTGCGCCGGACGCGCCGTTGATGCTCTTTCCGGCCCGCGACGTCGAGGTGATCGATACCTGGACCGTGTCCGGCTTGCGGGGCACCGGCAGCCACGACATCGCCGTCCACGACGTGTTCGTGCCGGCCGAGCGTAGCGTGTCGTTGGTGCGCGACCGGCCGCGCGCCCCCGGGCCCTTGTACGCGTTCCCCGTATTCGGACTGCTCGCCGTCGGCATCGCCGCCGTCGCGCTCGGCATCGCGCGACGCGCGATCGGCGAGCTCGTGGATCTCGCGGGCGGCAAGACGCCGACGGGTAGCCGTCGCGTCCTTGCGGAGCGTCCGACGGCGCAAGTGCAGGTGAGCGAAGCCGAGGCGCTGGTGCGCTCCGGACGCGCCTTTCTCGTCGAGGCCGTGGACACCGCATGGGACGCGGCGCGCCGCGACGGCGCGATCGGCCTCGCGGCGCGTGCCGCCGTCCGTCTGGCGGCGACGAGCGCCACGATCGCCGCGGCACAGGCGGTCGATCGCATGTACAACGCCGGCGGCGGCACCTCGATCTACGCGACGAACCCGCTGCAACGGTGCTTTCGCGACGTCCACGTCGTGACGCAGCACCTCATGGTTGCGCCCGCGACGTACGAACTCACCGGGCGCCTCCTCCTCGGCGTCGCGACCGACGCGGCGCTGCTCTGAGGCGCGGCATGGATGCGAGCGCCTTCACGACCCTCCGGCTCGAGCGCGTCGGCCATGTGTTGCGGGTGACGATCGATCACCCGACGAACGCCCTGAACGCGGTCGACGCGGCGCTGCATCACGATCTCACGGCGCTCTTCGCCGGGTTGCGGCGTGAGACCGAGGCGCGCGCCGTCCTGCTCACCGGTCGCGGCAAGGCGTTCAGCGCCGGCGGCGACTTCCACTGGTTCCCGACGCTCCGCGAGCCCGGACGGATGGAGGCGCTGCGACGCGACGCCAAGCAGCTCATCTGGGACCTCCTCGACGTCGAGCTGCCGATCGTCGCGGCGGTGAACGGGCATGCGATGGGGCTCGGGGCCTCGATCGCGCTCTTGAGCGACGTCATCCTGATGGCGGATACGGCGACGATCGGCGATCCGCACGTGCGCGTCGGCCTGGTCGCCGGCGACGGCGGCGTCGCGATCTGGCCGCTCGCGCTCGGGCCGGCGCGCGCCAAGGAATACCTGCTCACGGGCGATCCGCTCACCGCCGCGGAGGCGGAACGGATCGGCTTGGTGAATCACGTCGTCCCCGCAGCCGCCCTCGACGGCGAGGCGATGACGCTCGCGTCACGGCTCGCGGCCGGCGCCCCGCTCGCCGTCCGCTACACCAAGCTCGCGGTGAACAAGCTCGTGAAGGACGCCCTCAACATCGCCTTCGACGCCTCGACGGCGCTCGAGCTGGTGACGTTCCAGAGTGAGGACCACCAGGAGGCGCTCGCCGCGATCCGCGACAAGCGCGCGCCGGCATTCAAGGGGCGCTGACGCGCTCGCCGCGCGGAGGAAGCGATGGATCTCGTCGAGGCACTCACGACCACGCGCGCCGTGCGCCGCTTCACGGCCGAGGTGGTGACGGATGCGGAAATTCTCCACTGCCTCCGCATCGCGACACAGGCACCGAGCGGCGGCAACATCCAGCCCTGGCAGTTCCTCGTCGTCACCGACCCCGAGCTGAAGCGCGCGGTCGGCGACGTCTACCGTCGGGCATACGCGCGCTACGAGCCGGCGCTTCTCGCGGCGCGGCCGCCGGCGCGCTCGCCGGAGGACGAGGCCGCCTTCGAGCGCATGATGCAGGGGTCGCGCCACCTCGCGGGGCATCTGGGCGAGGCGCCGGCGATGGTGCTCGTCCTGATGCCGAAGATCTCGATGTCGCTGCGCGACGCCGACGGCGAGCTCGACGTCGGCACGCCGTTCGCGTCGGTGTATCCCGCGGTGCAGAGCTTGATGCTCGCGGCGCGCGGCCTCGGCATCGGCACCACGCTCACGACCGTGTATCGCATCTACCAGGACGAGGTGCGCGCGATCTGCGGCGTCCCCGAGCGCTACGAGATCGTGGCGCTGGTGCCGATGGGACGGCCGCGCGGCCGGTTCGGTGTCGGGCGGCGGCGCCCCGCCGAGCAGGTGACGCATTGGAATCGATTCGGCGCCAAGCGCGCCGCGGTTGACTGAGCGGCGGGGGGCTGCGAGAGCTGCGACGCATGCAGCTCGGCCTCTTCGGGATCAATTTCGGCGCTTGCGCCGACCCCGAGCTGCAGGTGCGCGTGGCGCGCGCCGCCGAGGAGACCGGGTTCGACTCCATCTGGACGGGTGAGCACGTCGCGATGCCGGTGCGGAACAACCCCGTACCCGCGGCGCCGGAGACACCCTTCCTCGACTCGTTGGTGGCGCTCACCCACGTCGCGGCGCACACCCGGCGCGTGCGGCTCGGGACCGGCATCCTCGTCTTGCCGCACCACAATCCCGTCCTGGTCGCGAAGGCGCTCGCGTCGCTCGACGTGATCTCCGCGGGGCGTCTGATCGCGGGGTTCGCGGCGGGCTACGTCGAAGCCGAGTTCGCGGCGCTCGGCGTCGATTTTCACCGTCGCGGCGCCATCACCGACGAGTATCTCGCGGCCGTCCGTATCCTTTGGACCGAGGACCTGCCGCGCTTCGACGGCCGTTTCGCCGCCTTCAGCGACATTCGCTTCGAGCCGAAGCCACGGCAGCGGCCGCATCCGCCGATCATCGTCGGCGGCCACGCAGCGCCCGCTCTGCGGCGCGCCGCGCGCTACGGCGACGGCTGGTATGGATTCGGCCTCACGCTCGAGGCGGCGGCGCCGCTCATTCAGGAGCTGCGTCGCCTGCGCGCCGAGATCGGACGCGCCGCCGCGCCCTTCGAGATCTCGCTCACGACGTTCGAAGCGCTCGATGCGGCGCTGGTCGCGCGCGCCGCGGCGATCGGCGTCGATCGGCTGATCGTGTATCCGATCGTTCCCGCCGTGGAGCTCGAGGCGACGGTGCGCGCGCTCGGCACCACGCTCGCGGGTGCCGCCGCCGCCGCGGGACGGTGATTCGCTACGTCCGTCCCGTTCCCGCCCGTGACGCGACGGGGATCGTCGCCGCGGTCTACGAGGAGGTGACGCGCGAGTTCGGCGCGCTCGTCGAGCCGTTCACGCTGCACTCACCCGCGCCCGCGCTCCTCGCCGGCGCATGGCGCGCCTGCCGCGCGACGCTCGTGACCGGCGCCGTGCGGCGCGCCGTGAAGGAGGCGGTCGCCGTGGGGGTGTCGCGTGCCAACGACTGCCCCTACTGCGTCGACGCGCACACCGTCATGCTGGACGGCGTCGCGGCCCACGACGCCGCGCGCGCGATCGCCGCGGGACGCGACGATGCGATCGGCGATCCGTACGTGCGCGCCGCCGTCGCCTGGGCGGCGGCGACGCGTACGCCGCGCTCGGCGTTCCTCGCGACGCCGCCCTTCGCGCCGCACGAAGCGCCCGAGGTGCTCGGTACGGCGCTCGTCTTCCACTACATCAACCGCCCGGTGACGGTGCTGCTCGGCGACTCCCCGTTGCCGTCGGCGGGGCGCGGGAAGGGCGCGCTGCGACGCCTGGCGGGCTGGTGGTTCGGACGCGCGATGGCGCGCCCGAAGCCGGACGATCCGCCGCCGCTCCTCCCGGCGGCGCCCCTGCCCGACGATCTCCGCTGGGCGGCGTCGTCGCCGCCGGTCGCGGACGCGCTGGCGCGCTTCGCAGCGGCCGTCGAGGAGGAGGGCGCGCGCGTGTTGCCCGCGGAGACGCGCCTCGCGATCGCGGCGTGTCTCGAGGCGTGGCGCGGCGAGGACGTCGGTCTCGGGAGGCACTGGCTCGCGCCCGCGCTCGCGCCGCTCGACGAGTCGCTGCGGCCCGCCGCCAGCCTCGCGCTTCTCACCGCGCTGGCGCCGCATCAGGTCGACGACGCGGTGGTCGACGCGTTTCGGTCGCGTACGCCGGCGGATGCCGCGCTCATCGCGGTCCTCGCGTGGGCGAGTCTCGCGACGGCGCGGCGGATCGTCCGCTGGCTCGCGTGGCCCGACGCTTGAAGGGGCTCCCTGCGCCGTCGGTGAACTCCGCACGGTTCGTCGGCTGGCACCCACCTTGTTCCTCAGGTGACGAGTTGGTAGTCGACTCGCATGACCGAGGCGACACGAACGGTTCAGACCGTCACCGGCAGCGCCCATCCGAGTGAGCTCGGTCGCACGCTCATCCACGAGCACGTGCTGGTCGGCTACCCGGGATGGGACCTCGACGCCAAGGCGCCGCCTTTCAAGCGCGTCGAGGCGATGGCGCGCGCCATCGATCAGATGCAAGAGCTCGGCGACATCGGTGTCGGAACCTTCGTCGATCCCTGTCCGATGGATCTCGGTCGCGACGTCGAGTTCCTCGCGGAACTGTCGCAACGCAGCGGCATGCGCATCGTCTGTACGACCGGCGCCTACTTCGAGGCCGAGGGGATCACGTACACGTTCCGCCACCTGCCGGTGGAGGAGATCACGGCGATCTACGTGAAGGAGATCACCGACGGCATCGGCGAGACCGGCATCAAGGCCGGTGCGGTCAAGATCGCGACCGGCTCGCGCCGCGTCTCCGACTACGAGCGGAAGCTCGTCACCGCCGGTGCGCGTGCGGCGCGCGCGACCGGGGTGCCGCTCATCTCGCACACGCAGGACGCGTCGTGCGGCCACGACCAGATCGACATCGTCACCGGCGAAGGCGTCGGTGCGGAGCGCCTGGTCGTCGGCCACTCCGACGGCATCGACGACCCGGAGTACCATCGCTCGCTCGCGGAGCGCGGCGCCTTCGTCGGCTTCGACCGCTTCGGGATCTCCCTCATCCTGCCGGACGAGATCCGGGTGCGGAACGTCTTGAAGCTCGCACGTGCGGGCCACACCCGGCGCATCTTGCTGTCGCACGACTCGATCGTCTGTTGGCGCGGTCGCCCGGTACCCTACGCGAACAGCTACGACGAGGTGCTGGCTCAGCTCCCCGACTGGCGTCCGACGGCGATCCTCACCAAGATCGTCCCGCAGCTGCTCGCGGGCGGCCTCTCGCCCGAGGACGTCGAGACGATCCTCGTCGACAATCCACGGCGGCTGTTCTCGGCGGCCTGAGACTCGCAGCGCCGGGGTGCGCTGCGACGCTCACGACCCGGTCGCGCGACCGCGTCGCTCGCGGTGCTCCAACGCCTCGAGCGCCGCGGTGACCGCGGGAAGGTCCGGCCACTGCGGCCGAATCGCGCGCGCGTGCGCGAGCGCCGCCCGTGCCCGTGGAGCATCGCCCAAGAGGAGATAGGCACGCGCGAGGTTGAGGTGCGCGTAGTACGATGGCGGCTCCAGGCGCGTCGCGTCCTCGAGGATGCGCGCGGCCGCCTCGGGCTGGCGCGCAAAGAGGTAGGCACGACCGAGGTTGAGCGCGATCGCCGGATCGCGCGGGGCGAGCGTGTACGCCCGGCCGAGCTCCGCGACCGCCTCGGCGATGCGGTTCTCCTCGAAGGCGATCGCGCCGAGGTTGTTGTGCAGCGGTCCGGACGCGTCGTCGTGCGCCAGCGCCTCACGAAGGAGGCGGATCTCCTCGGTTCGCGGCGCCGCGGCGTAGGGACGGTCGCTGGAGATGTACGAGGTGGTGAGCGCCCAGTCCGCCCACAGGCGGAAGTCGTCGCGGAAGACCGAGACGCGGCGCACCGTGAGCAGTGTGCACCCGAGCACCGCCGCAGCCGCCACGATCGGCATCGCCGCCGCCAACCTCGGCACGCGTCGTACGACCGTCCGGAGGGTCCATGCCGCGAGGACCAGCGGCCCGACAAGGGGTATATAAAGGTAGCGGTCCGCCATCAGTGCCGGAAAGGGCACCAAGTTCAGCATCGGCGCCAGGGTCACGAGGAACCAGAAGATCCAGAATCCGGCGGGGTGGTGGCGCCGGGCGAGCAACACTACACCCGCGACCAGGGCGAGGATCGCGAGCGTCGAGGCGAGCACCGCCGGCTCGAACCACGACGCGCGCAGCGGCACGGCGTAGTAGAAGCTGAGCCCGATCGGCGCGAGCACGAGCGCGAGGTAGCGCGGCACGACGGTGCTGCTCGTACGCAGCGTCACCCAGAGACTTCCGCCGTGGTACTCGGCGCCGTGCGACGGGTTGCCGTGTAGGTTCACCCACGCGAGCACGGCTCCCGCCGCGAGCAGCGGCAGCGTCGCGAGCACGTCGCGTGCACGCAGCCGGAAGCGCCATGTGAGCTCGTATGCGATCACGATCGCCGGCAGCACGATGGTGTTGATCTTGGTGAGCAGCGCGCAGACGAACAGCACGAAGACGAGCGTGTAGGTGCGCAGCCGCGGCCGATCCGAGAAGCGCACGTAGGCGAGAAGCGCGAGCAGGAAGAAGAGCGTCGAGAGGACGTTCTTGCGCTCACTGATCCATGCGACCGACTCGACCTGCACCGGGTGCACCGCCCAGACGAGCGCGACCGCGAGCGCCGTCACCCCCGACTCGCCCAGGCGCACGAGGAGCAGATACACGAGGAGCGCATTGGCGACGTGCAGCAGCAGATTCACCGCGTGGTAGCCGGTCGGATCACCGTCGAAGAAGCGATAGTCGATCGCCAGCGACAACATCTTGAGGGGCATGTAGTTCGGTCCGTCGAAGGTCGTCAGCAGGGGATGCAGATTGGCGGGTGCGAGCGAGCGGAGGAGCGGGTTCTCCGCGATTGCCACGACGTCGTCGGAGATCCACCGACCGCTGAGGCTGCCGGCATAGGCGATCAGCGTGACGACGACGATCACCGCCGCGTGCAGAGCGTGGCGCGCGCGCATGGCGTCCGAGTCGTACCGTCACCAGGTTGCCGTCTGCAAGGTGCGCGACATCGCCGAATGTCCGCGGGCGGTGTCGGCGCAGGCGTCGAATGGGCTTTGCGCGCCTGCTTCGCTTTGGTGTACCACCGAAGTATCGTGCGCGGAGCGCGCGGGGACGTCTGCGAGAGTGGCGGAACTGGTAGACGCACTAGACTTAGAATCTAGCCCGCTCGTCGGATGGGGGTTCGAGTCCCCCCTCTCGCATTCTGACATCGCGTCTCGTGTGCGCGCCGCACCGCGTGTGAGCACGCCGGCTTGTCAGAGCGGATGGGACTGCGTAAGGTGAAGTGGAGATGGAGCGGCCGTGCAGATCACCGTCGAGGACCTGAGCCCGATCAAGAAGAAGATCGGCGTGGCGCTTCCTCCCGAGGAAGTTCGCGCCGAGATCGAGCAAGCGTACCGCGGCCTGCAGCAGCGCGCCCGCATCAAGGGATTCCGTCCCGGTCGCGTGCCGCGCGCGATTCTCGAGCGCTACTACGGGGAGCAGGTCCACAGTGAGGTCATCGGCAAGCTGATCCAAGACTCGTACCTGCGTGCGCTCGAGGAGCATCATCTGCATGCGGTCGCGCGACCCGAGATCGTCGCCGACGAGGTGAAACCGGACGCCGGACTCCGCTATTCGGCGACGATCGAGATCAAGCCGACGTTCGAGGTGACCGGCTACGACGCCCTCGAGGTGGAGCGTACCGTCGCGCCGGTCGCCGAGGACGCCGTCGACGCGCAGATCGAGCGCTTCCGACAGTCGCTGGCGCAGTTCGCGCGCCGCGAGGATCGCGACGTCGTCGAGCAGGGTGATCTCGTCGAGCTCGGCTACACGGGCGTGATCGAGGGACGAGCGGTTCCGGGTGCCTCGGCGGAGAGCCGCGTCATCGAGGTCGGGGCGCACGCGTTCCCACCGCCCTTCGACGAGCGATTGGTCGGCCTGAAGCGTGGCGAGAGCTCCCACATCGAGGTGACGTACCCCACGCAGCATCACAGTCCCGAGATCGCCGGCAAGCGCGTGACGTTTCGTGTCGAAGTGAAGGAGATCGGACGCAAGGAGCTGCCGGCACTCGACGACGAGTTCGCCAAGGACCACGGCGAGTGTGCGTCGCTCGCCGAGCTGCGCGAGAAAGTGCGACGCGCGCTCGAGAACGCCGCCGAACGCGAAGCGGACGAATCGATGCGCGCGGCGCTCGTGCGTATGCTCCTCGAGCGCAATCCCGTCGAGGTGCCGGAGGCGCTCGTGGAGCGCCGCTTCGACGCCATGCTACATGACCTCGGTATTCCCGAGACGTCGCGCGACGCCGATCCGGAGCGCGCTGCGCAGCTCGACGGCCTGCGCGCCGAGCTACGTCAGCGCGCATGCGAGTCGGTGCACTCGGCGCTCGTACTCGAGCGCCTGGCGGCGCAGGAGCATGTCGAGGTCACCGACCCCGAGATCGACGAGCGCATCGCGCAGGCACTGCGTACCGCAGCGCGTGAGCGCGAGCGCCTTGCCGAGATCTATCGATCACCCGAGGCGCGTCGGGAGGTGCGCGAGCGCATCGCGCAAGAGAAGGCGCTCGATTGGCTCGCGGGACATGCCCGCATCACCTCGGGCGCGCAAAATTGATTGCCGACGGGGGGAAAAAAAGTTAAGGTAAATCACGAGATGCTGAGAGCAAACCTGATTCCGATGGTGGTCGAGCAGACCGGTCGCGGTGAGCGCGCGTACGACATCTATTCGCGCCTCCTCAAGGACCGGATCGTATT
>JBGOSW010000131.1:0-12270 GCA_041476145.1 Binatia bacterium | reverse complement strand
GATGCCGCTCGCGCTCAGATGCCGGCCCTTTTCCTCTTCGACGTAGCGCCGCGCCGGTGCGCGCAGGATGCCGAGGACACCGGCGAGCTCGGTGACGTTGCGACGATGGGCCGCCAGCGTGTCGTGCTCACCGGCGTCGAGGAGACGGTTGATCTCGCGGATCTCGTCGAATAGCCCGCCGAGCGCACGCGGGCTATTCAGATCGTCGTCCATGGCGGCCATGAACTCGTCGCGGTAGCGGCGGACGGCCTCGGGGAGCGCGTCAGCGCCGGCGCTCGCGTCGCCAGCACCCCGGTCGGCGCTCGCGTCGCCGACGGCCTCTTCCAACCGCGCCATGGTTTCGTGGATGCGGCTGCAGGCGCGCGCGGCGTCGGTGAGCCCTTGCTCGCTGAAGTCGAGCGGGCTCCGGTAGTGCGTGCCGACGAGAAAGAGACGCAACGCCTCCACCGGGAGCCGCTTCAGGATCTCCTCGACGGTGAGGAAGTTGCCGAGCGACTTCGACATCTTCTCGTCGTTGATGCGGACGAAGGCGTGGTGCATCCAGTGGCGGACGAACGGCTTCTTCGCCGCGCCCTCCGACTGCGCGATCTCGTTCTCGTGGTGCGGGAAGATGAGGTCCTCGCCGCCGCCGTGGAGATCGAACGGCTGCCCGAGATACTTGACGCTCATCGCCGAGCACTCGAGGTGCCAGGCCGGCCGCCCCGGCCCCCACGGGCTCTCCCAGAACGGCTCGCCCGGTTTCGCCGCCTTCCAGAGCGCGAAGTCGAGCGCGTCCCGCTTGCGCTCGTCCACCTCGACGCGCGCGCCCGCCAGCAAGTCCTCGAGCTTGCGCTTCGAGAGCTTGCCGTATCCCGGAAACGCGCCGACCGCGAAGTACACGTCGCCGTCCGCCGGATACGCGAGCCCGTTCGCGACCAGGCGCTCGATGAGCGCGATCATCTCCGGCAGATGCTCGGTCGCGCGCGGCTCGTCGTCGGGCGCGAGACACCCGAGCGCCGCGATGTCGCGATGAAACGTCGCGATGTAGCGCTCCGCGAGCGCCTTCGTCGCGATCCCCTCGTCGTTGGCGCGCTTGATGATCTTGTCGTCGATGTCCGTGATGTTGCGCACGAACCGCACGCGCAGCCCACGCAGCCGCAAGTACCGAACGAGCGTGTCGAAGACGAGAAACGAGCGCGCGTGCCCGACGTGGCAGCGGTCGTACACGGTGACGCCGCACACGTAGAGCCCCACCTCCCCGTCGCGTGCCGTCGTCAGCGGCTCGATCGTGCCGGTGAGCGTGTTGTGCAGCCTCAACGCCATCTCACTCCTCATCCTCCCGCAGCTTCGCGATCACGGAGAGATCCTCGAGCGTCGTCGTATCCCCGACGCTTTCTTTGCCGGCAGCGAGATCCCGGAGAAGCCGCCGCATGATCTTCCCGGAACGCGTCTTCGGCAACGCATCGGTGAAGCGGATGTCGTCCGGCTTCGCGAACGCCCCGATCTCGCGCGCCACGTGCTCGCGCAGCTCTCGCTTGAGCTCGTCGTCGGCCTTGCGTCCCGGTGCGAGCGTCACGAAGGCGGCGATCGCTTGGCCCTTCATGGCGTCGGGTCGCCCGACGACGGCGGCCTCGGCGACCTGCGGGTGGCTGACGAGCGCGCTCTCGATCTCCATCGTGCCGAGGCGGTGGCCGGAGACGTTCACGACGTCGTCGATGCGGCCCATGATCCAGAAGTAGCCGTCCTGGTCGCAGCGGGCGCCGTCGCCGGTGAAGTAGATGCCGGGGATCTGGCTCCAGTACTGCTGCTCGTAGCGCTCGTGATCGCGGTAGACGGTGCGCAGCATGCCGGGCCAGGGCTTGGTGATCACGAGGTAGCCGCCCTGATTGGCGGCGACGGGCTTGCCCTCGCGCGTCACCACCTCGGGCACGACGCCGAAGAACGGCCGCGTCGCCGAGCCGGGCTTGGTCGGCGTCGCGCCGGGGAGCGGCGTGATCAGGATGCCGCCGGTCTCCGTCTGCCACCAGGTGTCGACGATCGGACAGCGGCCGCCGCCGATCACCTGCTGGTACCAGATCCACGCCTCGGGATTGATCGGTTCGCCGACGGTGCCGAGGAGGCGCAGGCTCGAGAGGTCGTGCTTCTTCGGCCATTCGTCGCCCCACTTGGTGAAGGTGCGGATCGCCGTCGGCGCCGTGTAGAGGATGGTGACGCCGTAGCGCTCGACGATCTCCCAGAAGCGGTCGGGCTGCGGCTGATTCGGCGCGCCTTCGTACATGACGGTCGTCGCGCCGTTCGCGAGCGGACCGTAGACGACGTAGCTGTGGCCGGTCACCCAGCCGATGTCGGCCGTACACCAAAACGTATCGGTGTCTTTGATGTCGAAGACGTACTTGGTCGTGAGATAGGCGTGGGTGAGGTAGCCACCGGTCGTGTGCACGACGCCCTTCGGCTTCCCGGTCGTGCCGCTGGTGTAGAGGATGAAGAGCGGATGCTCGGAGTCGAGCGGCTCGGCCTCACAGGTGAGCGGGGCGGTGTGCATGACGTCGTCCCACCAGAGGTCGCGGCCTTGCTTCATCGTGACCTCGTTCCCCGTCCGCCGCACGACGACGACCTTCTCGACGGACGGCGTCTCCTTCAGCGCGTCGTCGACCGCGGCCTTCAGCGGCACGACGGCGCCGCGGCGGAAGCCGCCGTCGGCGGTGATCACGACCTTCGCCTCGGCGTCGTTGATGCGGTCGCGCAGCGCCTCGGCGCTGAAGCCGCCGAAGACGATCGAGTGCGTGGCGCCGATGCGCGTGCAGGCGAGCATCGCGATCGCGAGCTCGGGGATCATCGGCATGTAGATCGCGACGCGATCACCGCTGCGCACGCCGAGCCCCTTCAGCATCGCGGCGCAGCGCGACACCTCGCGGTGCAGGTCCTGATAGGTGAGGACGCGACGATCGCCGGGCTCGCCCTCCCAGATGATCGCCGCCTTGTTGCGGCGCCAGGTGGTGAGGTGGCGGTCGAGACAGTTGTAGGAGAGGTTGAGCTTGCCGCCGACGAACCACTTGGCGTCCGGCGGGTTCCATTCGAGGACGCGCGTCCACGGCGTGAACCAATGGAGCTCGCCCGCGACCTCGCCCCAGAAGCGCTCCGGGTCCTCCACCGACTGGCGGTAGCGGCGCTCGTAGTCGGCGAGACTCTTCACGTGCGCCGCCGACGCGAAGGCGGGGTCCGGCGGGAAGACACGCCGCTCTTTCAGGACTGACTCGATGTCGGACGCTGCCATTGGGGTCCTCCGGCTCGGGCTCGCGCGACCGCGCGGCGACGGCACACACCCCCGCACTGCGATGACGAGCGTAGCCGCCGCTCGCAGTTCGCCGGAGCGAGGCACCGATGTCAACCCTCGATTGCGGCGGCGCCGACCGCTTGTTATGGCCGTCCCGTTGAGCTCCCGCAGCGAAAGGGTCGGCCGGTCGCGTACCGGCGCGCGCGTGCGCCTCGTCCTCGCGACCGTCGCCTGTGCCCTCGTGCTCGGCGTGGGGCCGGCGCCGGCGCGCGAGCTCAAGCTCTGGCCGCTCTTCGACTACACGTCGGACGCCGCAACCGGCGCGCAGAGCCTCAAGGTCCTCGGCCCGCTGATCGAGTACGAGCGGGATGCGCAGTATCGCCGCATCGCGGTGCGGCCGTTCTTCTCGATCCGCCAGGCACGCGCCGGACACGACGACGAGGTACGCGTCCTCTACCCGCTCATGACCTCGACCTGGGGACCGGAGGAGCAGACGACGCGCGCCCTCGGCGGCCTCGTCACCTACCGCACGAGCACGACCAGCGACGGCACGACGCTCACCGGGCAGCACCTCCGCGCCCTGCCCGTCTACTTCTACGACTGGGACGGCGAGCACGGCACACGTATCTCGCTGGTGCCGCTCTACGCCGACATCGAGAATCTCGCCGGCTACGCGCGCGTGCAGATGATTCTCTTCCCCGGCTACCTCCGTCTCGAGCGGCCACGCTACGACCGCCGCTACTGGTTCTATCCATTCTACAGCCGGGTCGGCGGTCCCGGCGGCAGCGGCTACGACGTCTGGCCGCTGTACGGCCGAACGGCGGTCGACGACACCTATCAGGGCGGATTCGTCCTCTGGCCGTTCTACGTCTGGGACGCCTATCAGCACGGCGGCGAGACCGAGCGTCGCGTCACATCGTTCCCGTTTTACTCGAGGGTCGACGGCCCGCATCGCACGAGCAGCGCGTACGGCGCGATCTTCTACGTGCACACGCTCGATCGCGCCGCGGAAGTGGAGAGCTTCGGCCTCCCGTGGCCCCTCTGGGAGTATCAGCGCCAGACGACGACCGGCGCGGCGCTCAGCGTGCGCCTGCTGCCCTTCTACGAGATGCGCCAGAACGCAACGCGCACCTACCGCCGTACCGACGGGCTTCTCGTCCTCTTCCACGACGAGCGCGAGACCGACCCCGCGACCGGTACGGCGGCACACGTGCGCGCGCTCTTCCCCGCCGTCGTCGACGAAGGCGACGCGACGTGGGATCGCGGCGGATCGCCGGCGCTGCTCGACGCGATGCTGCCGCACGAGACCGCCGTCCGCGAGCTGTACGCGCCGCTCTGGCGCGTCTACGCGTGGGACGGCCCGGTCGACGCGCCTCGCATCAGCCTCGCCTGGGGCGCGGTGACGCGCGAGCGCGGCACGACGACATACCCCTGGCGCTGGGACGCGGCGGGTGAATCCGCAGGCGGCACCGACGACCGGTCAATCGATGCTCGATAGAGGAGAGGAGGCGAACATGCGAGTAACGCGAACGATGGTGGCACTGGCACTCGTGGTGGCGGTGGCGGGGTGCGCGCTCCGCGCCAAGCCGCCGAAGGCGATGATCAGCCGCGAGGGCATCCTCACGCACGGCGAGACGCTGGTGTACGTCGGCGTCGACTTCAGCCGCACGGTCTTCTACGACCAGTATTTCCAGTTCGCCGACGTCGCGCACGGCAAGATCCAGAGCTGGAACCAACGCGCCCTCGAGGACATCCAGGGCCAGTTCCCGATGCCGGTCACCACGGATCTCGCCGTCAGCGACAAGATCAACAGCAAGGTGAGCGAGCGCGCCTTCGTGACGACGCCGCCCGATCCCGCGAAGTGGGCGCTCACCGACCCCGTCGTCCACCAGGAGATCACCCCCTGGGTCGACAAGAAGCAATCGGGTCACGCGCTGCTCATCGTCGCCGAGCAGCTCTCGAAGCCGAGCGGCGTCGTCGCGCACTACGTCGTCTTCGACCGCCGCAGCGGCGAGATCGTTCTGCTCGATCAGCTGACGGGCAACGCCGGCGGTTTCGGCATCCACAACTACTACCTGAACGGCTTAAAGGACGTCGCCAACCACGCCCGCAAGGCGATCGCCGCGCTCGTCCGCTGAGGCGCGAACGCGCAGCAGGCGGACGCCGTCGCGATTGAAGATCTCGTCGTAGTCTTGCAGCGCCTCGGGCGGCAACCGCGGCATGACGTCGTAGAGGTTGCGCCCGTTGACCGTGGATTCGTGGAGAACGATGTACGGCGGGTGCTTTGCGAGCGCAGCATCGAGCTGGGCGATCGGATGCAGTCGGCCACCGGCGATGCTGCGGTCGAACTCGTACTTCGCGAGGTATCCGTCGTCGTTGATGCCGGTGTAGACGGAGAAGAGGACGTTGTCCTGGTAGAGGTAAACCTCGGGCGCAACGTGCACGATGTGGGTCGCGAGCGTGATCCGCCCCGCCGCGATCTCGGCGCGCAACACCTCCGCGAGCGCGAGCTCGGCCGCGCTCTGCGCCCAACGGCGGTGGCCGGTCGCGCCCCAGTAGCCGCCCTTCGCGAGCTGGAGCTCGAACGCGTAGCCCTCCGCGATCGAGTGCTGGTGGTAGTTGGGATCGGGATGCTGGCTCACGTCCTTCCATGGATAGAAGAGGAGCGCGACGAGGCCGAACACGGCGAGGCGCGGTGAGACGCTGCGATACAGCCACGCGAAGAGACACGCCGTCGGGAAGACCAGCACGTACGGGTTCCAGTAATCGACCTTGTGGTAGAAGTCCTCGATCGCGGTCTGCACCTTCGGCTCCGTGAACGTCATCCACCACTCGCGCGACACGTAGTCGAGCGCGACGCCGAAGAGGAACGCGAGGACGACGGGCGCGAGCTGCACCCGTGACGACCGCCGCACGTCGAGCCACAGCATGACCAGCAGCCCGCCGATGGCGCCGATCGAGAGCAACGGGAAGCGGTTCCAGTGGTCGTTCACCACTCCGAGCTTCGCCGGATGCTCGACGAGGACGTAGATCGCGACCAGCGCCAGCGCCCACCCCAGCCAGCGGGCGAGCCCGCGGTCGCGCAACGGCCGCCCGTGCATGCCGCGCGCCGCGAGCACGATCACGCCGACGCCGAGGAGCTGCGCGGCGGGAAGCGCCGGATACGGCAGCGGCATGCGCAGGCCGATCGCGAGCGTCGGCGCCGTCACCAGCGAGGCGCCGGCCAAGAGCGCGACGCCGCCGAACGCCCCCGCGACGTCGCCGGCGAGGAGCCAGAAGAGCACGCTCAACGCCGCGGTGGCCATGCCGAACAGGCCGATGATCGCGTGCGCCGCGATCGCGGTACCGAGCGCGAGCGCGCCGAGCGCGAGCCGGACGCGATCGCGTCGCGGGTCGAGGAGGAAGGCGAGCCCGACGGCGACGAGCGGGAACGTGACCTCGCGGCCGTGCATGTACGGCAGCACGCGAAAGAAGATCGTCGCGAACAGCAGGAGCGCGCTCATGCCGCCCATGACGTCGCCGCCGATCGACCTGCCGAGCCGGTAGGTCGCGAGGATGAAGAGCGCCGCCATCGGCAGGATCGCCGCCGACTCCGCCAAGACCGCCAGCGAGATCCCGCTGCCGAGGCCGAGGAATGCATAGAACAGCTCCGTCCCCGGGCACTGCGAGGCGGCGTCCCAATAGCCGTACGGGTCGTTGTCGAAGGGCAGGTAGCGACCGAAGGTGAGGACCCGCTGCGCCGACGCCGGCGTCGCGAGGATGTCCATGTAGGGCGGCACGATGGTGCCGAGCTGGAGGATGAGCAGCCCGGGCGCGAGGAGTGCGAACGCGAGCAGCGCGAGCTCGAGCCCGGGAGGCGGCGGGTGATCCACGGCCGGCGGCACACGCCAGACCCACACGCCGAGCACCAAGAAGCCCGCGACCAACCACGCGCGAAAGAGGCCGATCGGACCGAGGAGGTTGCCGGCGAGATACGCGAAGATCCAGACGCCGGTCATGCCGCCGATCATCGCGTCGAGGAGACCGAGCGCCGGTTCCGCGCGCAGCAGCAGGCGGCCGAGCACCAGGGTGGCGAACCCCCAGAACAGCCACACGCGCACTGCCGCCCACGCCGTCTGCGGCAGGATCTGCAGGTACTCCGGCGAGAACTGCAGCGCGAAGACGTACTCGCGACGCTCGTCCTTGAGGGCCGCGAACGACGCGACGGCGATCACGAGGACGACGCTCGCGTCTACGACCCACCGCCGCTTCCAACCACCGAGAGCTCCGCTCAGCGCCGCGCGCACCGCAGGAGCGCATAGCAGCCCCGGGGCGGCAGCGGCAACGCGCGGCCACGGGTGTTGTCCGAATCATGACGGACGGTACTCGGCCACGCGCGCGGTTGACTCGGGCGGGCGGCGCCGCGTACAGGCACGATCGCCCGATGATTCCCACGCCGAGTCCGACGCAACACGCCGCGCCACCGAAGGCAACCCGTGGCGGCCGCTGGACGGCGCTCTGGATCGTGATCCTCGCCGCCATCCTGTCGTGGCTCGCCGTCGCTCGTCTGCAGAATCCGCGTTATCCACTCGACGTCACCGCCGCGGTGACGGGTGTGCGGGAAACCGCGGCGGCGACCGTGCCGGCGGCACTCGCCGTCGGGGCGGTCGCGCTCGTGGCGATCGGCGCGGTCACGATCTGGTTGCGGCGCCGGGACGACGATCTCTCGCTCGGCGAGGCCGCGGCCGGCGCCCTCGTGCTGCTCTGGGCGGGCACGTACCTCTGCCTCCTCACGCTCGGGCCGACCGGCCTCTATCGCCCGACGGTGCTGCGCGCGCTTCTCCTCCTCGTCGTGATGGCCGCCCTCGCCGACGCGCGTCGTCGCGGCGCGCGGCGATCACTCCCCGCGCCCCCCGACCGCCCCGCGACGCGCGGCACGCGCCGGCGGAGCCGCATCGGTCTTTGGATCACGGCACTCGCCATCGGGTTGTCGTTCGGGCCGATGCTCCTCTTGCAACTCGCCTCGCCGGTGTCGCCGTTCATGGACATCCTTCCCTACGTCGCCTCGGTGCAGAAGATCGTCACCTTCCACTTCTACGATCCGTTCGGGAACGATGCCGCCGGGCTGTGGGCGCCGTCGCGCCAGGTCGCGGGATGCGACGCGCTCTTCTCGTTCGTCGGCCTCGTCGCGGGGGTCTCGGGCAATCTCGCCGTCACCGCGCTCATGGTGCCGCTCGCGCTGGCGCAGATCGCCGTGTTCTACCTCCTCGGGCGCGTGATCGCGGGCCGCCTCGCGGGCGGCATGGCGACGCTCTTTCTCCTCGAGACGTTCATCTGGCGGCGGACCCTCGACGGGCGCGGCACCGCGCTCGCCTTCGTGCTGGTCGCGATCGGGCTCGCGCTGCTGCTCGCCCGGCGCCGCTCCGCTGTCCGCACGGCGCTCGCCGGCCTCGCGTTCGGCGTCGCGGTCGCCGTGAACCCGTTGATCGGCGCCTGCGGCATGCAGGTCGCGGCGGCGGCGGTCGTCCTCGCGTGGTTCGATCTCGGCCTGCCGCTGCTCGCGCCCGCGGTCGCCCTCGCCGGCGCCTCGGTGCTGGCGCTGCCCCAGGTGCTGATCGGCCTCGGTGTACGCGTCTCTCCCTTCCTCTTGCCGCTCGCGGTCGTCGGCGGCGCCGCGCTCGTCATCGTCGCCGGGCGTCTCGCGGAATGGGCGCGCGCCCGGCGCGCCGGGCGCGTTCGCGCGCGCGCGTGGCCGGTCGCGCGCGTCATCGCGATCGCCGCGTTACCGCTCTTCGTCCTGTTCGAGCACGCCGTGCGGCGCGCGGAGTTCTTCGGCGACGAGTGGTTCGGTTACAGCATCCTGCTGCTGCTCGGCGGCGCGGGCCTGCTGGCGGGCGCGTACGACGTGCGGCGCCACCCGCGGAAGTTCGCCGCGGCGGCGGTGCCGGCGCTCGCGATCTGGGTCGCGCTCCTCGACCACGGATTCGCCGATCCGCGCCGCTTCGCCGGACCGCTCGCCATCCGCTCGATCGCCTCCGAGGTGACGACGAAGATGGTCTACTACTGGACGCCGTACTGGGCGGCGCTCGCGGCGGGGGTGTGGTTCGCGATGCTGGCGCGTCGCTGGGGGCGCGGCCCGACGCTCGCGCTCGCCCTCGTCCTCGTGATCTACCCGCTGCGCCACGTCCCCGAGGAGCTCGACTTCGACACCGCGCAGCTCACGGTCGCCGAGACTTGGGCGTTCAACCTCACGAACGCGGCGCGCGGCTACTTCGCGGGCTATCCCGATCGCCGCTGGGTCGTCGACGCCCACTGGCGCGCGGTCGGGCGCGTGCTCCTCGACGAGGTCGCGGCGGGCCGGATTCGCTACGACACCCACGTCCTCACGATCTCGACCTCGATCGGGACCATCGAGCCGGCGCTCGCAACCGGGATCTCGATCGACCTCGTGACGCCGCAGTACGACCCGAACAGTATCTGGAACGTCGGCGGGCGGGTGCGCGGCCTCGACGCGCTCCCGGCGGCGTTCGCGGCGCGCCCGCCCTACGTGCTGCTGCACGACGAGCCGCCGGAGCGCTTCCCCGCGCTCGCCGCCTACGAGCCGCTCTTCGTCTCCGACCGCACGCTCGTCTATCGGCTGCGGCCGCCGGGCGCGGCGGAACCGGCGACGCCCGCGACGGCGGTATCGGACGCGATCACGTAGAGCGGCCGCCCCTTCACCTCCGCGAAGATGCGCCCGACGTAGGCACCGAGGACGCCGATCGCGACCAGCTGGATACCGGAGAGGAAGGCGACCGCGACGAACACCGACGTCCATCCTTCGGGGTTGCGGCCGATGATGAAGCGTCCGTAGAGCGCGTACGCGACCAGCAGCACGCTGAGCGCCGAGACCGCGAAGCCGAGGTAGGTGACGAGCGTGAGCGGCACCGTCGAGAACGAGGTGATGCCGTCGAGCGCGAGGCGCACGAGCTTGATGTACGGGTACTTCGTCGTGCCCGCGTAGCGTCCGGCGCGCCGGTACGGCACTTCGACGTGGCGGAAGCCGAGCCAGCGCACCAGCCCGCGCACGTAGCGGTTGCGCTCGGGGAGCCGATTCAAGGCGTCGGCGACGCGGCGATCGAGGAGGCGGAAGTCGCCGACGTCGGGCGTGAGGTCGACCGTCGAGATGCGCTGCAGGAGCCGATAGAAGATCTTGATGAGCGCGAGGCGCACCGCGCTCTCGCCCTCGCGTACCGCGCGCACCGCCGACACCACTTCGAATCCGGCGCGCCACTGCGCGATCAGCTCGGGAATCACCTCGGGGGGATCCTGGAGATCGGCGTCGATCACGACGACGGCGTCGCCGCGCGCGTGCTCGATGCCGGCGGTCACCGCCGCCTGGTGGCCGAAGTTGCGGCTGAAGCACAGCACCCGGACGCGCGGATCGGCGGCGGCCGCGGCGAGCAGGATCGCCGGCGACGCGTCACGCGAGCCGTCGTCGACGTAGATGAGCTCGTGCTCCAGCGCGCAGCTCGCGAGCACGGCCTGGACACGGCGGTGAAACTCGGGGAGGACCTCCTCCTCGTCGTAGACCGGCACGACGACCGAGAGCTCCGGCATCATCCGCGGCGCGCTCATCCCTCGCCTCAGCCGCGACGCTCGGCGAGGCAGACGACCGAGACGCCGACCGGCAGCCGGAAGCGCGTGAGGAGCGCGCCCTCGGCGGCGAAGACGCCGGTGAGCGCGTCGTTCACCAGCCCCGGCTTCGTCATCGTGAAGTCCGACTTGATCGGCCCGCGCGGCGCGCCGCGCAGCCGGCGCGCGACGCGCACCGCGGCGACCACCGGAAAGAGGAGCGCGTTGAAGTAGCTGAGCGTCGCGACGCGGAAGCCCGCCGCCTCGACGCGGCGGCCGAACTCCCGGCTGGTGTAGCGCCGGCGATGGTGGCTGATGACGTCCTGGTTGCCCCAGAGAAATTGGAACGCCGGCACCGTGAGGAGCGTGTGGCCGCCGGGCCGGCAGACGCGCGCCAGCTCGGCGAGCGCCGCGCCGTCGTCGTCGACGTGCTCGAGGATGTCGAACGCGGTCACGAGGTCGACCGCCCCCGTCCGCAGCGGCACGTCGACGATGTCGCCGATGAACATCGGCCGATCACAACGCGTGCGCGCGAAGCGGATCGCCTCCGCCGAACGGTCCATGCCGACCACCTCGCCGTAGCCGCGGAGGAAGGTGAGCATCGCGCCGGTGCCGAAGCCGATGTCGAGGATGCGCCGGCGCGGCACCGCCGGCAGACGGGCGAGGATGCGCTCGAAGATGGCGCGCCGGCCGCGGAACCACCAGTGGGTGTCCTCGATCTCGGCGTATTCGGCGAAGAAATCCTGCTCCATCCTGCTTGCGAGCGATCTATCAACTCGTCCGTGGGCTTGCTACCCGCGATTCCGTAACTCAGCATGCGCGCATGCATCGTGAGCGACCGCTGCGAGCTCTCGCCTGGGCCGGCGTCCGCCAGAGCGGCCGCGTCCTCTTGGTGTGCTGGCTGGCGGCGATGGTCGGTCTCGCGATCTGGGGCGGCGACAGCTCCGCCGGCCTCCTCCGGGGGGCGAACGTCTCCTACCGCTTCGCGGTGTTCACGCTGCCGCTCCTAGTTCTCGGGGCGGTGATCGGCGCCGTGATCGGGATCGTCGGCGGCGACCCGCCGCACCCCCTTCTCGGCGCCGGCGTCGGCGCCGTCATCGATGGTGTCCCGTCGTTGCTGCGCGTGCTGCCGTGGCTCGGGCTCGGCACGAGGGCGGACAAAGCTTGGCTGCTGGCGCGTCCCGTCGCCGCCGCGCTCTACGGCGCCGCCGTCGGCCTCCTCCGGGGAGCGTACGTCTCCTACCGCTTCGCGGTGTTCACGCTGCCGCTCCTCGCCCTCGGGGCGGTGATCGGCGTCGTGA
Source organism: Binatia bacterium (assembly GCA_041476145.1). Lineage (GTDB taxonomy): Bacteria > Desulfobacterota > Binatia > UTPRO1 > UTPRO1 > DP-19. The sequence goes on along the minus strand of JBGOSW010000131.1, from coordinate 123 downwards.
TCGGGATCGTCGGCGGGACCGACGCGCCGCCGCCCCTTCTCGGCGCCGGCATCGGCGCCGTCATCGACGGCGTCCCGTCACTGCTGCGCGTGCTGCCGTGGCTCGCGCTCGGGACGACGGCGG
>JBGOSW010000130.1:0-12356 GCA_041476145.1 Binatia bacterium | reverse complement strand
GTCCCCTGCCACCGCAGCCATTTCGACTATCTGATCCTCACGTACATTTTCCACGAGAACTTCCTCTCGCCGCCGCACATCGCTGCCGGCATCAATATGGCCTTCTGGCCGATGGGCCCGTTCTTCCGCGGCGCCGGCGCCTACTTCATCCGCCGCACCTTCGACGACAATCCGCTCTACAAGACGGTCTTCCGCAAGTATCTCGAGTACCTGATCCGCGAGGGTTACACGCAGGAATTCTTCATCGAGGGCGGCCGCAGTCGGACCGGGAAGATCTTGACGCCGAAGCTCGGCATGCTGTCGGCGATCGTCAACGCCTTCGTCGAGGGCGTGCGGCGCGATCTCTACCTGGTACCGGTGTCGATCCACTACGGGCGTATCGTCGAGGAGGAGGCCTACAAGCAGGAGTTGCTCGGCGGGCAGAAAGAGAAGGAGTCGTTCGGCGCACTGCTCAAGGCTCGGCGCATCCTGCGGCAGAAGTACGGCACCGCCTACGTCACGTTCGCGCCTCCCATCTCGCTGAACGACGCGCTCGGATCCCGCAAGGAGCGCTTCCACGAACCTGGCGCGACGATCGAGGACGAAAAGCGCTACTTCGTCCAGAAACTCGGGTTCCGGCTTCTGCGCGAGGTGAACGACGTCGCGGTCGCGGGCGCGACCTCGCTGTCGTCGACGGTGTTACTGTCGGCGCCTCAGCAGGCGATCCGCTACGGCGATTTCGTGACCGCCGGACGCGCGCTCACGGCGCTTCTGGTGGCGAAGAACGTGACGCTGACCGCCTCGCTGCAGCGCAACACCGGGGACTTCCTCGAGAGCCTGCGCTTCCTGCAAGGCGGCAAGCTGATCGAGTGGATGAAGGATCGCGCCGGCGACATCATTTATGCACCGCCGGAAAAACGGATGATCCTCGACTTCTACAAGAACAACATCATCCACTTCTTCCTCGTGCCCTCGCTGGTTGCGCATGCCTTGCGGTGCGACGTGCCGCGGACGGACGCGTTGGTCGAGGAGGTCTGGTGGTGGCTCGAGCTCTTTCGCTGGGAGTTCGCGCTCCCCGAGCGTGCCGCCGCGGCGGCGGAGATCGACAGCGTGCTCGCATACTTCCACGCCGCCGGCGCCCTCGGGCCGCAGGGCGTGCGTCGGACCCACCCTTTGCTCGTCTTCGGCGACGGCATTCTCGAGAACTTCCGCGAGGCGTACTGGATCGTCGCCAAGACGCTCCTCGACCTCGACGCCGACGGTCTCTCGCAGAAAACGGCGATCGCCCGCATGCAGAAGAGCTTCCTCATGCACCAGCTCCTCGGACAGGCGCAGAAGCCCGAGGGCAACTCGGCGATCACGTTCGAGAACGCCGTGAATCGTTTGGCGGAGATCGGCTGCGTGACGCGCGCCCGCCGCGGCCGCGGCGGCAAGGAGCAGGCGATCATGCCCGGCCGCACCTTTGCCGACTTAGCAGTCCTCGAGCGCCGCCTCGGCGACAGCCTGAGCACCGACGTGCCCGGACGCCCGCGGCCGACGCCGATCGATACGACCGCGCCCGAACTTCCGCCACCGCCATCATCCTGACGGGGGAGGCCGCCGATACTGCATTGTTGCGGCTCCGGCGCGCGCGCTGCGGATTTGCACGATGCGACACTCCCTCGACGTGGCGCGCGACGTATGCCGGGTGCCACGGCCGATGCCGGCACCGATTGGTGGGAGTTCCGCTGCAAGTGTCGGCGGCGGCTCTGAAAATTCCGGCCGCACGCCGGACGCCGGCAGCGCAGTCGCGCGCTCCCGAGACGCGCACCCCTGCGTGGCATTCTTCTTGGACCCAGGGAGCAGCACGACCCGTCACGGAGGCTGCATGATCATCGACCGAGAGACCTTCACCGATATCGCCAAACACCTCGAAGCCGCTTCAGAAGGACTGCTCAGCGCCGCTACCGGCGTCGCCGGCCTCTGTCCCGAGATCGATCCGGGTGAGCCCACTTCGTTCAAATGGCTCGGACTCATCGAGAGCATGGTCGCGGTGAACGGGGAGATCACGGCCCTCGAGACCGTGTTGCGCGCCGTGCTCGAAGCGAATCGCGAAGAGATCGCCGGCGCGCGCGCGGCCGGCGCCAGTAGCTAGTTCGGTTTCACCCCCGCTCGGCTTCGCCTCGCGATGGGCGTCGGCGCGCGAAGTGAATTCGCGCGCCTCCCGGCCGCTCACAGTACGGTTTCGCCGCTCAGCGGAAGAGGTCGAGCGCTCGCGGTCGAATGAGGTCGCGGCCGCGGCCGCTGGTCGCGCGCCACTCGAAGCCACGGACGAGGACGGCGGCAATGCCACTGTCCTTCTCCATGAGCAGCCCGGCCGCCGCTGCCAGCTGATCGCCGACAGCGAGGATGGTGTGCTGGAGGTCGCGTCCGGTGAGATCGAGACGGCCGCGCCAATCGAGCAGCGCGCCGACGCCCGCGACCCCGAGTGCCACGTCGATCTGCCCGTCCCGCCACGGGCGCCCGAACGTATCGCTCACGACGACGCCGACGCTCGTGCCGCTCGCCGTCGCGAGCGCGGCGCGGAGCCGTTCCGCGGACGCGTCGGCATCCTCCGGAAGTAGGGTCACGACGCCCGGGGCGATGCCGTTCGACTCGTCGACGCCGGCGTTCGCGCACACCCAGCCCGGTCCCGTTTCGCAGATCAAATGGCCGGCGGCCATGCGCACGATGCGCGTCGTCTGGCGCAAGATCACCTCGACGAGGCGAGGATCCTTCGCCGTCTCGGTGGCGATGCGCGCCGCGAAAGGCGAGGGGACGATCGTCGCCAGCTCCACGACACGTCCCTCGGCCTTGGAGACGACCTTCTGGCAGATGACGACGACGTCGTCGCGCTTGATACCGACCTTGCTGGCCTCGATCGTCTCGACGAGAAGTGCCGCCAAATCGTCGCCGGGCTGGATGCGCGGCAACCCGGTCAGCGGAATGAGGGCGAGCGTTGGCACCGGGCTCACACGAGGGCGCGCAGCAGTCGCCGTGCCGCGGCAGCCGCGCGTTCCTCGGTGCTGAAGAGCGTGTCGGCGACGATGGCGCGACAGCCCGCCGCGGCGAGCGCCGCCGCGTCGGCGCGGTCGCGACGGTCGATCATGAGCGCATCGAGGAAGGGCCGGTAGCACGCGGCGATCCCGAGCGACGACGCTCCGAGACCAAAACGACGCAACTGGCGGGCAAGCGGACCGGTGGGTGCGCGCCCGCCGACGAGCGGCGAGACGGCGACCGTCGGGCCGTGACGACGCTCGAGCGCGCGACGGAGGCGGCGCACGGCGAGCAGGGGACCGATGGAGAGGAGCGGGTTGCTCGGCGCGATCACGACCGCGGCCGCGTCGCGGATGGCAGCAACGACGCCGGGTGCCGGTCGAGCGCGTTCCGCGCCGAGGTAGCGGATGCGCCGCACCGCCGGGCGCGCACGGCGGCGCACGAGGTACTCCTGGAAACTCAGCGTGCCGGCGGCGGTATCGAGCACGGTGCGCACCGGATCGTCGGTCATCGGCAGGACGCGTGCGGCGACTCCGAGCGCACGACACACCTCGGCGGTGACGGTCGAGAGCCGCGCGCCGGCGGCGAGGCGCTGCGTACGATAGATGTGCGTTGCGAGGTCGCGGTCGCCGAGCCGGAACCAGGTCTCGTCGTAGAAACGTCCGAGGGCATCGAGGCAGTGAAACGAGTCGTCACGCAGGCCCCAACCCGTGTGCGGGTTGGCGACACCGGCGGCGGTGTAGGTGATGGTGTCGAGGTCGGGCGAGACGGCGAGGCCGAAGAAGCGCTCGTCGTCGCCCGTGTTGACGATGATGGTGAGCGTCGACGGGTCAGCAACACGGAGCAGGCCGCGGAGAAACTTCGCCGCCCCCACTCCGCCTGCCAGCACCGTCAACGCGGGTCGATTCGCCATCCGCCGCCCGTTCGCACCCGCCGTCGAGTTTGCGGTAGAGCGTCGTCCGCTCGACGGGTCGGCGTCCCATGTCCTCGATGAGTCCACGAATCTCGGCGACCGGCGTGTACTCGCCCGCGTCCGCCCCCGCCTCGCGGGAAATGCTCTCTTCCATCAGCGTGCCGCCGAAGTCGTTGACGCCGGCGAGTAGGGACAGCTGCGCGAGCTCGTGGTTGAGCTTCACCCACGACGTCTGGACGTTGTCGATCGCCCCCCGCAGCATCAGGCGCGCGAAGGCATAGACGCGAAGATCGTAGAGGCCCTTGGGCGGCGGCTCGCTGACGACGCCGTCACGGAAAAGCTCGGTGTTGTCGTGGATGAAACGCAGCGGCACGAACTCGGTGAAGCCGCCGGTCGTCCGCTGCAAGCGCCGCAGGAGGGCGACGTGTTCGGCGATGTGGCGCGGCGTCTCGACGTGACCGTACATCATCGTCGACGTGCTCCGAACGCCGAGCTCGTGCGCAGTGGTGACGATTTCGATCCAGGTGCGCACGTCCACCTTCTTGTGGCTCAAGATCTCGCGAACGTCGTCGTCGAGGATCTCGGCGGCGGTTCCGGGAATGGTGCCGAGACCCTCGTCCTTCAGCATGCCGAGGTAATCGCGGTAGCTCATGTTGGCACGCCGCGAGCCGTACAGGATCTCCATCGGCGAGAACGCGTGCATGTGGATTGCCGGAAAGGCGGTTTTGATCGCGCGCAGGACGTCCCGATACGTGAACGCCTCCATGTCGGGGTTGATGCCGCCCTGCATGCAGATCTCGGTGGCGCCGCGATCGACCGCCTCCTGCACCTTGGCGAGGAGGGCGTCGACCGGCACATTGTAGGCGTCCGCTTCCCAGCGCTGGCGCTTGAAGGCGCAGAAGCGGCAGCCCACGAAGCAGATGTTCGTGAAGTTGATGTTGCGGTTGACGACGTAGGTGACGTCATCGCCGACGTCCTCGTGGCGGACGGTGTCGGCGACGGCGATCAGCGCCAGGAGGTCGTCGCCCTCCGCGCCGAGGCACGTGACCCCGTCGTCGACGTCGAGCTCGTCACCGGCGAGCGCGCGCTCGAGGAGCGCGCGGAAGTCGGGAGACGCGGCAGCGAGGCGGCGGTCGAGCGGTAGGCGGGAGCGAAGCTCCTCAATGAGCGCCGTCTGCATGGACGTCCTCCGTGCGGATGACTTCCGCAAGGCGATCGACGAGCGTCGCCAGGTCGGGATCGAGATACCGCGGATGCACGTACTCGGGGTAGATCGTGAGGCGCTCGCGCAGCACGAATCCTTCTTCCGCGCAGGTGCGCGCCAGCGTGCCGATGACCGGCCACGCCGCCTCCGGATTCACGTAGTCGCTGCTGACCGGCGAGATGCCGCCCCAATCGTTGATACCGGCGCGCAACAACAGCCGGTGATCGCCGGGGCTCAAATTCGGCGGCGCCTGAATGTTGACGTCCGGACCGAGGAGGAGGCGCGCGACGGCGATCGTGCGTGCGAGGTCGGCGGCGCCGGGCTCCGATGCCGTCGCCATCGGGGTGTTCGGCTTGCTGCGAAAGTTCTGGACGATGACCTCCTGGATGTGGCCGTAGGCCGCATGGAGGTCGGCGATCGCGAACAACGAATCGACGCGTTCCTCTGGGGTTTCGCCGATGCCGAGGAGAATGCCGGTCGTGAACGGGATGCGCAGACGTCCGGCCTCGGCGATCATGGTGAGGCGGCGCGCCGGCTCCTTGTCGGGAGCGTGTTGATGCGGCATGCCGCGCGCCCGCAAGCGTGGGCTGACGTTCTCGAGCATGAGGCCGAGGCTCGCGTTCACAGGTCGCAAGAGCCGCATCTCCTCCGAGGTGAGCAGGCCGGCATTGGTGTGCGGCAGGAGACCGGCGGCGAGCGCGATCTCGCACGCCTCGCGTACGTAGGCGATCGTCGAGTCGTGACCGAGTGCGCGCAAGGTCTCGCGGTGACTCGGAAACGCCGCCTCGGGACGATCGCCGAGGCACATCAGCGCCTCTTTGCAGCCTTGGCGGCGCGCGCGCGCCACCCATTCAGCGATCTCGGCGCGCGTCATCGTCCAGGCGCCCGGGTCGTCGGGATCCTTGCGGAAGGTGCAGTACGAGCACCGGTCCCGACAGAGATTCGTGATCGGCAGGAAGACCTTTCGCGAGTACGTGACGGTGCGGCCCTTACCGCGGTCGCGAACGGCGCCGGCCGCCGCGAGCAGCATCGGCAGCACGTCGTCGTCGCAGCGGACGAGTGCATACGCATCGGGGAGCGTAAGCCCGGCGCCGCGCGCCGCGCCCGCGATGATGCGGGCGGAATCGCGATCGAACGCCATGGAAGTGTCGTCCGGCAGAGGCGGCGAGGTATAGGCAGGGTCCGCGGTCAAGTCAACGAACCGCGCGCTCCGTGCGGCGTCGTCAGGCCGCCTGCACGTCAAACCGCGCATGATCCGGCGCCTCGATCGGCTCGACCGTGATGCGGTGACCGAGCTCGCGCTCCAGGGCGTCCATCGCGAGGCTCTCGTCCTCGCAGAGAAAGGCCGCGACCGCGGCGTGCGCCCGTACGACGATGCGCCCGGTCGCGGGCGCGGCCGCGGCGACGTAACGAATTCGCCGCATGATCTCGTAGGCGATCGTCGCGACCGACTTGATGCGTCCCTTGCCCTCGCAGCTCGGGCACGGCTCGGTGAGCTGATGCGACAGGCTCTCGCGGGTGCGCTTGCGTGTCATCTCGACCAGGCCGAGCTCCGAGATCTTCAGAATGTTGCTCCGCATCTTGTCCTGGCGAAGCGCAGCGTCGAACGCGTCCATCACGCGTTGGCGGCTCGCCGGATCCATCATGTCGATGAAGTCGATGATGATGATGCCGCCGAGATTGCGGATACGGAGCTGGTCGACGATCTCGCGCGCCGCCTCGAGGTTGGTTTTGAGAACCGTCTCCTCCTGGTTGCGCGTGCCGACGTAGCGACCGGTGTTGACGTCGATCGTGGTCAGCGCCTCGGTCTGGTCGATCACGATGTAGCCGCCGGACTTGAGCCACACGCGGCGTTCGAGGGCGCGGCTGATCGCGGGTTCGATGCCGTACTGGTCGAAGAGCGGCTCCCCGCCCTCGTGGAGTTCGATCCGCGTCTTCAGCCGCGGCGCGAACGAGTCGACGAAGTCGAGGATGCGCTGTTGGTCGACGGCGCGATCGACGATCACCTTGGCGACGTCGGACGTGAAGAGGTCGCGGATGCAGCGCAGGATCAGGTCCATGTCGTAGTGCAGCTGACAGGGTGCCGACGCGTCCTCGCTGCGTTTGAGGATGCGGTTCCAAAGCTTGATGAGAAACCGCATGTCCGCTTGGAGCTCGCGCTTGCTGAGGCCGACGCACACCGTGCGGATGATGAACCCGGCGCCCGCCGGCTTGAGCGCGAGCACGATCTCGCGCAACCGCTGACGTTCGGCCTCGTCTTCGATGCGGCGCGAAACGCCGAGGTGATTGGTCGTCGGCAGGTAGACGAGGTAACGGCCGGGAAGCGAGATGTGCGAGGTGATGCGTGCGCCCTTCGAGCCGAGCGGCTCCTTGGCTACTTGAATGAGGATCTCGTCGCCGCGTCGCAGGCGCTCTTCGAGCGGCGCAGGAATGGGCTCGGTTTCCTGCGCCGTCACCGAGAACTCGGGGACGGCGGGTGCGTCGAGCAACGGCGCCGGTTCGGGTTCCGGCGTGGCGACACCGTCCGCACCGCCCTCGACCGCGTCGGCGTCGATCATCGGCAGCTCGTCGACGCCGGGATAGAAATCGGACACGTGGAGAAACCCGGCCTTCGGCAGGCCGATGTCGACGAACGCTGCCTGCATGCCGGGCAGCACGCGCACGACTTTCCCCTTGTAGATGTTGCCGGCGATGCCGCGATCGCGGGTGCGCTCGATGTGAATCTCGGCGAGCGCGCCGTTCTCGACCAGCGCCACGCGCGCTTCTTCGGGAGTCGAGTTGATGAGAATCAGATTCGCCACGTTCGCTACCCGCCCTCACTCACTCGAACGTTTGCACGCCGAGAGTACAAGACCGGCCATCGCGCACGCAAGTCCGCGACGCACAAAGACAAAGCGCCTTGACACCTCATGGAGCCACGTACTACCGTCCGCACGGCCTTTCAACTCCATGATGTCGGTGCTCAATACCAAGGTCCTGGTACTGAACCGGTCGTACCTGCCGGTGCATGTCACCTCCGTGAAGCGTGCGTTCGTCCTCCTCTACCAGGACGTCGCCCGCGCGGTCGACGAGCAGTACCGGACGTTCGACTTCGCGAGCTGGAGCGAGCTCGCGGTCGTCGAGCACGATTCGGTCGGGCTCGTGAGCCGCGTCGTGCGCGTTCCCCGCGTCATCCTGCTGGTGGCGTTCGACCGCGTACCCAAGCGGCATGTGCGCTTCAGCCGCTACAACATCTACGCGCGTGACGGGAACACCTGCCAGTATTGCGGCAGGCGCTTTCCGCGTCCCGAGTTGAACCTCGACCACGTGGTGCCGCGCTCGCGCGGCGGACTCGCCACCTGGGAGAACGTCGTCTGCTCCTGCCATCGTTGCAATCGTCGCAAGGGTGGTCGCACGCCGGACGAGGCGGGAATGCGGCTTCTCAAGCGGCCGACGCGCCCGCAGTGGACGCCGTTCATGGCCGAGGCGTTCAATCTGCGCCGCTACCGTGAATGGGGTCCGTTCCTCAACACCGTCGACGTCTCGTACTGGAATACCGAGCTCGAGCCGTGAGTCCGAGGAGCGATCGCCGCGTTTCGTGACGAGCGCTCCCGCTCCAAGATGTAGTGGTTCGGCATGCGGGGCGCATCAGCATCTTGCGCTTTTTCTTGACACCTCCCACACCCTGTGGAAATCTGCACCGTGGTGTCTCGCGCGTTGCGCGCCACCAGTCGTGGGGATGTTGGGGAGGAGGGGGTCGTGGCGATTCCACCGCAAGAGGTTTCCGCTGAACGCGCGCTCGTGAGCTGGCCCGAACCGGACGTCGGTGAGGACGGAGAGTCGGCCGCCGACGCCTCGCTGCGCGCCGCGACACTGCGCATTCGCCAGCTCGAGCTCGTCGGCTTCAAGTCGTTTCGCGATCGCGTCGTGCTGCGTTTCGACGAGGGTATCGTCGGCGTCGTCGGCCCGAACGGCTGCGGCAAGTCGAATGTCGTCGACGCCATCCGCTGGGTGCTGGGCGAACAGAGCGCCAAGCGGCTGCGCGGTCAGGGCATGGAGGACGTCGTCTTCGGCGGCAACGATCGTCACGCGCCGCTCGGCATGGCGCAGGTGTCGATCGTCTTCGAGTGCGACGGCTTGCCCGTCGATCAGTACGCGCTGCTGAAGGAGTCCGGGCATCCGATCGCCGATGCCGGGCCGGCCGACATCATGATCACGCGCCGCTACTACCGTTCCGGCGAATCCGAATATCTGATGAACGGCCTACCGTGCCGTCTGCGCGACATCACCGAGCTGTTCCTCGGGACCGGCGTCGGCAGCAAGGCGTATGCGATCATCGAGCAGGGACGGGTCGAGCAACTGATCGGGGCGAAGCCCGATGAGCTGCGACTCTTCATCGAAGAGGCGGCGGGTACGACGCTCTATCGTAGCCGCCGTCAGGTCGCCGAGCGCAAGATGGAACGTACGCAGGAGAATCTCGAGCGTGTGCGTGACATTCTGCGGGAGGTGGATCGCCAGCTCGGCGGATTGCGGCGGCAGGCCAAGCGCGCCGAGCAATACCGCGCGCTGCAGACGGAGATCGCCGCGCTCGACCTGGCGCTGAGCCGGCGCCAGCGGGCGCGGCTCGCGCAGGATCTCGCCCGTCTCGAACGCGAACGCACCGACACCGGCGTGCGCGTGTCTGAAGTCGAGGACGCGCTGGCACGGGTCGAGCGTCAGCGGCGAGAGGCGCGCACCGGCGAGGCGAGCGCGCAGGAGCGCGCGAGCGCCGCACAAGCGTCGGCGTTCGAGGCGCGAACCGCCTTCGATGAGTGTCGCCACGAGGTCGCGCGGCTCGCGGCGCGCGCCACCGAACTCGCGGTGCAGGATGCGGCGACCGCTCGCGACCTCGAGGAGGCGCGCGCCGCCGGCGCGCGTGCCAGTGCCGAGCGGACGTCGGTCGAGGAGGCGCTCGCGGCGCTCACGGTGCGTATCGCCGCCGCCGAGGAGGCGCTCGCCACGCGCGAGGGCGACGCCGCCGGCGCCGCGGCCGCGTTTGCGGCCGCGGCGCGCGCACTCGAAGAGGCAAAGGTCGCGGTCGTCGACGCGTTGGCGGATGAGACCCGGGCGCACAACGCCCAAGCCGCGCTCGAGTCGCGCCGGCAAGAGGATACGGAGCGTCGCGAGCGGCTCGCAACGCAGGCCGCGGCCTTGACTGCGCGTCAACGCGGAGTCGAGGAGCGCGCAAGGACGGCCGAGCAGACGGTCGTGGAATTGCAGAAACAGCTCGAGACGCTCGCCGGCGCGAAGCGCGAGCGCTCCGAGGAGCTGCGGCGCCTTCTCGAGGAGCGGGCGAGCTGGGACGCGACGTTGGACGGCATGAAAGAAGCGCTGGCACGCGTACGCTCGCGCCGGGACTCGCTGCGGCAGCTCGAGGACTCGCACGCGGGCTACGGCGAAGGCGTGCGCGCCGTCCTCGCGGCGTCGTCGCACGACGAGGCGCTCGGCCTCGTCGCCGAGGTGTTGGAGATTCCCGCCGACCATGAACGTGCGGTGGCGGCGGCACTCGGCGAGTGCTTGCAAGCGGTCGTCACCCGTGACCACGAGGTCGCGCGTGACGCCGTGCAGGCGCTCCGCCGTGCCGGTGCGGGCAGGGCGACGTGCATTCCGCGACAACCGCGCCCGCCGGCGATCGGTCCGATTCCGACGGGCACGCGGCGGCTGCTCGACGTGATCGGGGTCCGACCCGGTTATGAAGATGTTGCCGAGGCGCTGCTCGCCAACGTCGTGCTCGCCCCCGATCTCGACACTGCTTTGACGCTCTGGCGTGCGAATGGCGGTGCCTGGACCCTCGTCACCCCGAGCGGTGAGACGATCGACGCCACCGGAGCCGTCGCCGGCGGCAGCGAGCGCGCCGAGGAGACGCTGCTCGCCGAGCGGCGCGAGCTGCGCGCGCTCGACCAGGAGGTCGACGTCCGGACGCGTGACCTCGCCGGCGCGCGCGTCCGCCAGGAGGAGCTTGCGACCGCCGTCGCGACGCGAGAAGGCGGCGTACGCGAGCTCGACGCCGAGCTCGCGCGCATCACCGTCGCCGTCGTCGCCAGCGAGAAGGACGTCGAGCGCGCCGGACAGGAACACCACGACCTCGACGAGCAGCTGCGCGCCCTGCGTGCCGAGATCGAGATGATCGACGCACGGCTGCGTGAACTCGCGGCCGAAGGCGAGCGTCTCGCCAGTGATCTGCGCGGCTCCGAGACGCGCCGGCTCGGGCTCGAGCGCGAGCTCGCGATCATCGACGAGCGCCGCTGCGCGGGCGAGCGTCACGTGGTGACGCTGCAGGAATCGTTGACCGAAGCCCGCATCGCGCTTGCCGAGGAGCGCACGCGTGTCAGTGCGCTGGCGTCACTGATCGAACGTCTGCGGCAGACGGACGAGGAGGCCGGCCGCCGCGCGCTGACGCTCGAGGCGCGCCGCACGTCCGACGCCCGGGTCCTGGCCGAGACGCGCGAGACCGCGGCGGCCCGAACTGCCGAGCTCGGCGCCCGGCAGGCAGCGGCCGACGCACGTGGCACCGAGGTCACCACGGCTACGCAGGCCGTCGCGGACGCACGCGCCGCCGCCGAGGCGGCGGAGCGCGCCGCCGCGAGCATCCAAACGGAGCTCGAAGAGCTGCGTGCGCGTACCGCTGCGCTGCAACTCCAGGCCGCCGAGCGCCGCCTCGCGATCGAGCATCTCGAGGCGACCTTGGGTGAACGCTACGGGGCGATGCTCGGCGGCGACGCCGCCGCTGCGACGCCTGCGGACGACGTTGACGGCGCCGCCCAAGAGGAGCGCCTCGGCCGACTGCGCGAGCGCCTCACGGCGATGGGCGAAGTCAACGTCGCCGCCCTCAGCGAGGTCGCGGAGCTCGAGGAACGGCAGCAGTTTCTCGACACGCAGCGCGCCGACCTCGAGCGCGCGCTCGACGACCTCAAGAAAACGATCGCACGTCTCAATCGCACGTCGCGTACGCGCTTCCGCGAGACGTTCGATCGCGTCGACGCGACGTTTCAGGAGGTGTTTCCGAAGCTGTTCCAGGGGGGCAAGGCGCATCTCCGTCTCACGGAGGAAGAGCACCTGCTCGAAAGCGGCGTCGAGATCGTCGTACAGCCGCCCGGCAAGCGTGTCGGCCCGCTCGATCTGCTCTCCGGCGGCGAGAAGGCGTTGACCGCGGTGAGCTTGATCTTCGCGCTCTTCCTCATCAAGCCGAGCCCCTTCTGTGTGCTCGACGAGGTGGATGCCCCCCTC
>JBGOSW010000129.1:0-12371 GCA_041476145.1 Binatia bacterium | reverse complement strand
GCCGGGATCGCGTCGTACGTCTTGCGGAGCGCGAGCTTCATGTGGTCGGAGACCGCCCCCGTGACGAGGAGGCCGTCCGCGTGGCGTGGCGAGGCGACGAACTGAATGCCAAAGCGTCCGAGATCGAAGACCACCGTATTGAGGACGTTGACGTCCGCCTCGCAGGCATTGCATCCGCCGGCACTCACCTGACGGAGCTTGAGCGACCTGCCGAAGATCCGGCGGGATTCGTCGTCGAGCGCGGTCGCGAGCCGAAGCGCGCCACCGTCGAGGACGAGGTCTTCGCGTGCTCGAGTCGCCATCCGGTACTCGCGACTGTAGGTGATGGCGCCGTCGGGACACGCCTCCACGCAGTCCACGCAAAAGAGGCAGCGCCCGAGGTCGAGGGTCAGCTCTGGTCCGTTCGTGCGGATCGCGCCGGTCGGACACGCCTCGACGCAATCGCCGCAGCCCGTTCGGCACCGTCCCGGATCCAGCTGCGGAAGCCCGCGGAAGCGATCGGGCAGCGGCGGCGTCTCCTCGGGGTACGCGAGCGTCCGGCGTCCCTGATGGACGCGCGCGAGAAGCGCCTTCAGCATGACGGCTTCCTACAGATCATGACCACAGTAGGAGAGGTTGAAACTCTTGTTGCACAACGGGAAGTCCGAGATCTGCTGCTCGCGCATCGCGATCGCGAGCCCCTGCCAATTGTGGAAGGATGGGTCGACGATCTTGTAGCGCGTGAACCGTCCGCGCTCGTCGGTGAGCGCGACGTGACAGATCTCTCCGCGCCAACCTTCGACCAACGACACCACCAACGCATCGCGACCGGGTGGATCGACGGGAACATGGATGGGTCCTGCGGGAAGCGCGCTGAGCTGCTCTTTCACGAACGCGACCGAACGCTGAATCTCGAGCCACCGCACGTAGGCGCGCGCGAACACGTCACCGGCGTGCCACGTCGAGACCGGAATCTGCGAGAAGCGAAAGACCCCCGACGGGAACTCGTGACGCACGTCCCGGGTCAGACCGCAGGCGCGGGCCGCGACTCCCACGAGGCCGAGTGCCTCACATGTCTCCGGCGAAAGGGCGCCGACGTCCTCGAACCGGGCCTGCACCGAGGGCTCATCCCAGAGCAGCTGCACGGCTTCGGTCACGTCGACCAATGCCGCGTCCAACCGCCCGATCAACTCGGTCGCCCTGGCACGGTCGACGTCGAAGCGGACGCCACCGGGACACACCATGCCGCGACCAAAACGGTTGCCGCACAGGAGCGCCGTCAGATTGAGGAAATCCCCACGAATGCGGCCGCAATAGGACGCGGTGGGCAAGTAACCGACGTCACCGGCCAACGCTCCCAGGTCGCCGGTGTGGTTGGCGATGCGCTCCAACTCGAGCGCAACGCCGCGGAGAACCTCGGCGCGGGCCGGAACCCGACACCGTCCCAACGCTTCGAGCGCTTGGCAGTAGGCCGTCGCGTGCCCCACCGACGTGTCGCCGGCGAGTGTTTCCATGTAGTGGATGGTGCGCTTGTTCGGCCCGCCCACGAGTGCGCGCTCGACCCCGCGGTGCTGGTACCCGAGAGCGATCTCCAGATGTAGCACCGTCTCGCCGTGACACTGGAAGCGGAAATGGCCCGGCTCGATGATGCCGGCGTGAACCGGACCCACCGCCACTTCATGTACCTCCTCACCGGCGACCTCGAAGAACGGTGCGCCGATCGACGGTTCGAGCGCTCGCACCGGCTTCAACCATGGATGTCCGTGCGGTTGCACTCCGCACTGCTCGGCGATCTCGCATTCGAAACGGTGCGCCTGCGGACAGCGCGGAGTGAGAGCGGCGTACGAGGTCTGCGCATCGGCGGCCAGCAGCAGCAACATTCCCGTCTGTTCATTGGCGATCACGGCGATCAGCCGCACGGCGCGCGGGCCGAGCACGTTCCCGAACAATGCCGCCAACCGCCCGCCTACCTCGAGGCTCGCGAGCACCTCCGCCGTGAATGCCTCGATGCCGAATACGGGGACGTTGCCGACCGACGTGGGTTCACCGTTGCGGAGCAAGAGTGGCGTTCCGGTGCTCATTTCCCTCACCCGAGCACGCGAGCGACTTGCTCGAGAACACTCCGCAACGGCGTCGGGATGTACACACCGAGAATCAGCACGGCCGCAGCAAGGGCAATCGCCGGCATCACCGCCGACAGCGGTTCGTGACGGGCTTGGCCGGCTCGAGGCGTTGCGGCGACACCCTGCGCCATGCCCAGCATCACGGTCGCCATGCCCACGAAGATCACGGCGAGCAGCGCCAAGAACACGATCGCGACGCCGACGTGACCTCGGGTCCAGGTCGCCCGGAGGATGGTGAACTCACTGAGGAAGAGCGCGAACGGCGGCGAGCCGGTGATCGCGAAGAGTCCCATCATCCACAGGATCCCCGAGATCGGGAGAACGCGCAGCACCCCCCCGACCTCCTCGCCGGACTTCGAGCGGTACACCGCGAGGATGTTTCCCGACACGAGAAACAGCATCGCCTTCGTGAGCGAGTGGCCGACGGCGTGCAACATGGCGCCGAACGTTCCGACGCCGCCCACACCGACCCCGAGCGCGAGGATGCCCATGTGCTCGACGCTCGAGTATGCGAGCATCCGCTTGTAATCGCTCTGCCCGACGATGAAGACCGCCGCCACGGCCATCGAGAGGAGCCCGAAGGCGATGAGAAGCTCCTGCCCGAACGCGGCGATGCCCGCCGCCACACACACCTGCTGCACGCGGAGAATCCCGACGAAGGCGCAGTTGAGGAGCGCGCCCGAGAGGAGCGCCGACACCACCGACGGCGCTTCGCTGTGCGCATCGGGCAACCACGTGTGCAGCGGCGCCAGTCCCATCTTGGTGCCGTAGCCGACGAGGAACAGCACGAGGGCCGCCTTGAGCCACGTGACGTCGAGACGGGCCGCCCCGGCCACGAGATCGTCGACGATCAACGGCACCGGCCCATGCTGCGTCGTCGACGCCGCGACGGCGAGGAAGAAGTTCCCGAGCAGGGCGATCGCGATCCCCACCGAGCAGATCAGCAAGTACTTCCAGGTAGCCTCGAGCGAGCGATGATGACGGTGAAAGTAGATCAAGGGAGCGCTCGCGAGCGTCGTCGCCTCGACGGCTACCCAGAGGAGACCGAAGCGCTGGCTCACCGTGACCAGCGTCATCGCCGTCAGAAAGAGCAGCAGACACCCCGTGAACGCGGCCTCGGGCGCGTTGTCGAAGAGCAAGCCCTCTCGGAAATCCGTACGCGCGCCGTGCCCCTCACGACGTAAATAACCGACGGCGTAGGGCGCGCACGCGAGAAACAGCGCGCTGGTGATGCTCAGGACCAATCGCCCGAGAGCGTCGAGCGCCAACCATCCTCCCCAGGCGGGCGCCGGTGCCCAAATCCACGTCGCGCTCGTCAACAGCGCGTGACCCGCCGCAGTCAGCACCAGCAGCGCTCTCCGCGGACGGTCCGGCCGCACCAGCAGCGCGAGCAACCCGGCCAGTCCCGGGAGAGCGAGGAGCGCCAGAATCATGGCGTCCAGTCTCTGAGCATCCGCAAGCGCTCCGTATCGATGTGGTCGAACTCCCGGTTGATGTGGAAAATCGCGATGCCCATGACGAACACAGCCACGAACACGTCGAGCAGGACGCCGAGCTCGACGAGCATCGGCGTGCCTTGGACGAGTCCGACACCGAAGGCGTAGATGCCGTTTTCCATGACCAGGTAGCCGAGCACTTGCATCAGCGCCTGGCGGCGGCTGACGATGAGCAAGAGCCCCGCGAGCATCGTGAACAGGGACGCGGGCACGACGAGCGACGAGATGGGAAGGGTCGGATGAGGAAAGCGATCCCCGAGCCAGAGGGACCCAGCCAACGCCAACGTGCCGATCACGGTGGAGAGACCGTACCCGACGAGTGGCTCCACCTCGCGCCGCACCTCCGCGTCCCGTAGCGCGCGCGCGAGCAGCCACGGAAACGCCAGCCCCTTCACCGCCACGCTCGCGAGGGCGAGGAGGGGCGCGCGCACCGAAGCGGGGTCCTCCCAGGTCGCGAGCGTGAGCAGCCCCAAGAGCACCCCCTGAAGCGCCACCACGCGGATGCAGGAGCCGAAGCGGCTGGAGCCCAGGAGCACGAAGTTCGTGAGGATGAGGCCGACGAGGATCGCGGCGATCGCGGTGTTCACGACGATCCCCGCAACACCAGAATGAGCGCCAGCGTCGACAGCACCCCGGCACCTACGAGGAGCTGCGGAACCTGGACGAGGCGCAAGCGTGCCATCGACGATTCGACGAGACCCGTGATGATCGCGAGCAGCCCCATGGCCCCGACGGCAAACGCGGCGTCGAGGCAAAGACTCCCCGTCCGGACAGGGACGAGCAGTCCGACGAGAAGTGAGCCAAACAGCCAGAGCTTCACCATCGCGCCATACAGGATGAAGGCCAGATCGGGCCCGCCGTGATCGAGGACCATGACCTCGTGGATCATCGTCAGCTCGAGGTGGGTGGTCGGGTCGTCGACCGGGATGCGACCGTTCTCAGCGAGGAACACGACCAGAAACGCCGCCGCGAGGAGTGCCAGCACCGGTGCTGCACGCGCCCACGTCGCCGTTGTGACCTCGGTGAACATCGTCGACATGGACATGCTGCCGGTCGCTCGCCCCAGTGCGGCAAGGCCGATCAAGAGCGCCGGTTCCGCCAATGCCGCGAACGCGACCTCCCGGCTCGCGCCCATGCCCTCGAAGCTCGATCCGGTATCGAGGGCCGCCAACACGGTCACGAAGCGCAGCAGGCCCAGCATGTACGCGAAGAAGACGATGTCTCCCGGAAACGACCACAGCGCCGGACCGCCTGCAAAAGGAACGACGGCCGCAGCCGTAACGACCGCGGCAAGGCCCACCACGGGGCCAGCCCGAAAAACCCACGTCGTCGTCCGACTGTACACCGCTCCCTTACGCAGCAGCTTCGCGAGGTCGAAGTACGGCTGCAACAACGGCTGGCCCCTGCGCCCGGCAATGCCGGCCTTCGTCCGGTTGATGACTCCGAGCAGCAGCGGCCCAAGGCCGAGCGCGAGGAGAGTGTGCACTCCCGCGACAGGGCTCACAGCATGATCTTCCACAGGAGAAGCGCGACGAGGGTGAGCGCGATGTAGAGCACGTAGAGCTGCACCTGGCCGTGCTGCAGCCAGCGGAAACTCGCCAACCCGTACCCGAGCGCACGGAACAGAGGCCGGTAGAGCCGTTCGCGCCAGAGATCGGGAGTGTTGCTGGCAAACGACGCGCTCCTCGGGAAGAACCCCTGCGGGGGCGAGTTGCGGAATTCGGTCCGCAGGACCCGCTCGAACACCGCCATCAGCGGCTGGCTGAACGACGAGCCGGTGTACTGCATACGCGGCGAAGGTGCGGCGTAGCCACAGTCCCACGTCGGCCCCTCCGCCACGGGTCGCCGAGCGAGTAGCCGCGCGCGCGCACCCGCGAGCGTGCCCACCGCGGCGGCGAAGCCGAGAGACAGCAGGACGATCGCCCAGAGAGCCGCAACGGCCGGACTCAGGGCCACGTGCACGGCGTCGCGCGGCAGCGCGGTGACCTGTGCGAGCACCGGCTCCAGGTACGGGACGAGAAGGGGCGAGAGCGCGCCGATCAACACGCAGCCGGCGGCGAGGCCGTACATCGGCCACCGCATTGCCGGCCCCGGCTCGCATGCGTGCGTGGCGTGGCTACTGCGCGCCTCACCGAGGAAGACGACGCCGAACGCCTTGGCGAAGCAGGCTGCCGCCAGGCCGCCAATCAATGCCAGCGCGCCAATCACGCACAGGGCGGGGAGACTCGTCACGCTGCTCGGCGACGAGATCAGCGCATGATACGCGCCGAGGTAGATCAGGAACTCGCTGACGAACCCGTTGAGCGGTGGCAGGCCGGAGATCGCCATCGCGCCGATGAGAAACGCCAGGCCGGTTCCCGGCATCCGCTTGAGCAGCCCGCCGAGGCGGTCGATTTCGCGGGTTCCCGTCGCACGTGCCACGGCACCCGCTCCCAGAAAGAGCAGCCCCTTGAACAACGCGTGGTTCAAGACGTGGAGGAGCGCGCCTCCGAAGCCGAGCACGGCAAGCGTGGGTGCCCCGATGCTTCGTCCCAAGACCCCGACGCCCAACCCCAACGCGATGATGCCGATGTTCTCGACGCTGTGGTAGGCGAGCAGTCGCTTCAGATCGTGCTGGGCCAACGCGAACAGGACGCCACCGACGCCCGATACCGTCCCGATGCCACACAGGACCCAGCCCCACCACGCCGCTGGAGGACCCACCAGGGTGAGCACCCTCACGAGGCCGTAGATCCCCATCTTGATCATCACTCCGGACATGATCGCGGAGACGTGGGATGGCGCTGCCGGATGCGCTTCCGGGAGCCAGACGTGGAACGGCATGAATCCCGCTTTGGTCCCGAACCCGACGACCGCCAAGAGGAAGACCAATCCGGCGTTCGACACCCCCGAGAAACGGTCGAAATCCAGCGGATCGGCGCCGCGGCCGAGCACGACGAACATCACGAGGAGGCACGCCGTGCCCAGGTGCGTCGCGACGAGGTAGGTCCACCCCGCGTCGCGGACGGTCGCGTCCTCGTCGTGCGCGGTCACCAAGCAGAAAGACGCAAGCGTCATCACTTCCCAGGCGACGAGGAACAACATCGCGTTGCGGGCGATGAGCACCAGGACGATGCTCGCGACGAGGACAGCGAAAAAGAACCAGGACGTACCCGGCGATTGTCCTTCGTCATGTGCCAGCAGGTACTCGCCCCCGTAGATCGCCGCCAGCGCCGAGAGCCCGAGGACGGGCACGAGAAAGAACGCGGACAGCGCATCGAGTTCGACGGCAAAAGCGCCGAACGGCACCTCCCAGCCCAGCCACATCGCTTGCGCCGGCGCGCCGAGGAGCACTCTGGTAGCGGGGACGAGCCCGATCACCGCGCCCAACACCGCCCCTCCGACTCCCAGCGCGGTCGACCGCGACCGCGACTTGCGGACGATCACGGCACCGAGCCCCCCGAGCAATTGACACGCGACGGCGACGAGCAGCAGCCGCATTTCAGCGTTTCCGATTCTTGGCGGCGTCCGCCCGCTCGAGCCTCGTCTCGACGGATCGGGCGGCCTCGAAGATCTGCTCGCGGGACGCCTGCTGGACGATGGCGTCCTTGAATCTCGGGTCGTGAAGCGCGAACGACAGACGCGAGAGCATGCGGAGGTGGGCGCGAACGGTCGGACTGACCAGCGAGAACAGCACGTGCACGGGTTTGCCGTCCAAGGCGCCGAAGTCGACGGCTTTCTCGAGAAAGCAGAGCGTCACCATCGGCCGCGACACGTGGAGGACGATCGGATTCCTCACGTGAGGAATCGCGATGCCGTCACCGATTGCCGTCGATTGCAGCGCTTCCCGTGCAAGCAGGACGCGGAGCAGGAACTCGCGATCGACCTCCTCGGGAAGTCGCATGTGCTCGACCACCGCTCGCAGCACGGACTCCTTGTCGGTGCCGCCGAGTCGGTAGACGATCCCGCCCGCGGTCAACGATTCGACGAGGCCCGGAATCGGCGCCGCGTTGCTCTCCGGCTCGTCGAACACCTCCGCCGCCACGTTCATCTTGCGCGCGGTGGCCCATTCGAGAAGCTCCGCGCGGTTGAAGCGGTACTGCTCGTTGACGCGATACGCCGGCAGGACGCCGCGATTGATCCACCGATAGACGGTCTTCTCGGAGACGTTGAGAAGCTTCGACACGTCGCGGACGCCGAGTTGCACCGATCTCCCCGAGTTGTCCGCTAATAGACATTGCTGGACATGTCAACGCGACGGTCCCAGCGTATCCATGCTGTGACTGAGATCGATGCTCAGTGACGGGACGCGCCGCCGACGATCATGCGCAGCGCGCGCTCGAAGAGGCTCACGGTCATCGCGTGCAGCATGTCGCCGGTCGCGCGCGGCGCCTGGCCGGCGGCGGCGCGGGCGTACGTACCTTCGAGGATGATCCCGAGCTTGTAGCACGCCAGCACCGCGTACCAGTCGATCGCCGAGCAGTCGCGGTCGCTGCGCACACGGTAGCGGGCGACGAGCTCGTCGGCGTCCGGGAAGCCGCTCCATGGCTCGACCGCCATCGCGCCGCCGAGCTGCGCGCCGTCGCGTCCCGGCCAGGTGGCGAGCAGCCAGCCGAGATCGAGCAGCGGGTCGCCGATGGTCGTGAGCTCCCAATCGACGATCGCCGCCAGCTCGGGACCCGTACGCGAGAAGAGGACGTTCCCGAGATGGTAGTCGCCGTGGATGATGCCGGGGCGAAACGTCGCCGGGCGGTGCTCGTCGAGCCAGCGCGCGACGCGCTCGACACCGGGAACGTCCGCACCACCGTACCCGGGAAGCGCCGCGTACGACTCGAGCTGCGATCGCCAACGCTGCACCTGGCGCTCGAGGTAGCGCTCCGGGCGGCCGAAGTCGCCGAGGCCGACCGCCTCGTGGTCGATCGCGCCGAGAGCGACGATACCGTCGACCATCGCGAGACCCATGCGGTGGCGGAGCGTCGGGTCGGAGCGGTGCGGCTCCGGCAAGCCCGAGGGTGCGTGAAAGCCGTCGATCGGCTCCATCAGATAGAACGCGGCGCCGAGGACGTCGGTCGTCGCCTCGGCGGCGATGAGCCCGGGGTGCGGCACGTCGCTGCCGGCGAGCGCCGCGAGCATGCGCGCCTCGCGGCGCATGGTCTCGTCGCTGTTCTTCCGCTTGTGCTCGGGCGGACGCCGCAGCACGTACGATCGGCCGGAGCGCTCGAAGCGCAGGAGCACGTTCTGCGTCCCACCACCGAGGCGCTCGACGCCGACGAGCGGCCCGCCGCCGAGGCCGCGCGCGTCCATCCAGTGCATGAGCGCGTCGAGGTCGACGAGCGCGGGCGGGACGGTCGGCTCGGCACCCATCGTCCCCTCCTACCCGAGGAAACCTCGCCGCACGAGTGCCTCCGCCTTCTCGCACGTGTGTCCGCGTAGACAGCGCGGCCCTGGGCGCGTTACACCTCGGCGAACCCGCGAGCGGCGTAGCGATGGAACGGACGCAGACGGAAGGTGCGGCACAGGCGCTCGCGGCGGCGGCGCTGTTCGGCGCCGGCGCGCCGCTCGCCAAGTTGCTCGTACCCACCGTCGGGCCGGTGGCGCTCGCCGCCCTCCTCTACCTGGGTGCCGGGCTGGCGCTGGTCGCCGTGCGTACACGACGCGGCGACCGCGCCGGCGCGATCGCACACGAGGCGCCGCTCAGCTGGAAGGACGCGCCGCTCGTGGCGGGCGTGGTCGTCGCCGGCGGAATGGTCGGTCCGTGGCTGATGCTCGTCGGGTTGCGCCGTCTTCCCGGCACCACGGCGTCGCTGCTGCTCAATCTCGAGACACCGTTCACGATCATGCTCGCAACGACGCTCTTCTCCGAGCACCTCGGCGCGCGCGCGACGCGCGGCGCGGCGCTGATCGTCGGCGGCGCCATGCTCGTCACCGCGCGCGCGAGCAGCTCGCCTCACGACTGGCTCGGCGGCATCGCGATCGCCGGCGCCTGCGCCAGCTGGGCGATCGACAACAACCTGACCCAGCGACTTTCCCTGCGCGATCCGGTCGCGATCGTCCGCATCAAAGGCCTCGCCGCGGGCGCGAGCATGCTGCTCGTCGCCTGGGCGATGGGGCAAGTACCGTCGACGATCCGCGCGGTCGGCGCCGGCCTGCTCCTCGGCGCGGTCGCGTACGGGGCGAGCTTGATCCTCACGGTGCGCGCCCTGCGCGTGCTCGGCAGCGCGCGCCAAGCCGCATATTTCGCGACCGCCCCCTTTCTCGGCGCGGCGCTCTCCGTCCCGCTTCTCGGTGAACGCCTCGACGTCGCGACCGCGATCGCCGCGGTGACGATGGCGGCGGGCATAGCGTTGCTGCTCCACGAACGCCACGCGCACGTCCATACGCACGAGCCGTTCGAGCACGAGCACGCCCACGTCCACGACGCGCATCATCGTCACGCGCACGTCGGCGCGTGGTCGGAGCCGCATTCCCACCCGCACCGCCACCTCGCGCTCACGCACGACCACCCCCACGTCTCGGACGTCCATCACCGCCACCGTCACGGCGAGCGGCGGTAGTTGCTCGCGCGCGATTCTTGCCGACACCGCCGCTCCGGCGTAGTAGTGACCGGACGTCGCGAGGAGAGAGCCCGATGCCTTACGAGACGCGTGCACACCCCCGCATCGCCATCATCGGGTCCGGCTTCGGCGGGCTCTGCATGGCCATGCAGCTGAAGCGCGCCGGCATCGAGTCGTTTACGATCCTCGAGAAGTCCGACCGGATCGGCGGCACCTGGCGCGACAACGTCTACCCGGGCGCGGCGTGCGACTCACCCTCGTTCGTCTACTGCTTCTCGTTCGAGCAGAAGACCGATTGGTCACGGAAGTGGGCGCCGCAACCCGAGATCCTCGCCTACATCGAGCACTGCGCACGCAAGTACGACCTGCTGCGGCACGTGCGCTTCCAGAGCGAGGTCGCGTCCGCGAGCTTCGACGCCGACGCGGGCGTCTGGCGCGTGCGTACCGCCGCGGGTGACGAGATCGAGGCCGAGATCCTGGTGAGCGGCACCGGCCAGCTGAACCGCCCCGCGTATCCGCTCATCCCCGGCCTCGAGGATTTCGCCGGCACCGCCTTCCACTCCGCGCGCTGGCGGCCTGACGTCGATCTCCGCGGCAAACGCGTCGCCGTCATCGGCAACGCCGCGAGCGCGATCCAGTTCATCCCGCAGATCGCGCCGACGGTCGAACGGCTGACCATCTTCCAACGCAGCGCCAACTGGATGATCGCCAAGCGCGATCGTCCGTACGGCGCGCTCGAGCGCTGGCTCTTCAGCAACGTTCCGCTGCTGGCGCGCCTCTATCGATGGTGGCTGTGGGCGGGCTACGAATCACGCTTCCCGGTCTTTCGACGGAACGCGTTCTTCAGCGCGCTCGTGACCAAGCACGCCGACCGCGCCATGCGTGAGCACGTCACCGACCCCGAGCTGCAGCGCGCGTTGGTGCCCGACTACCCGATCGGCGGCAAGCGCATCTTGATCTCCGACGACTACTACCAGGCGCTGACGCGCGACAACGTGACCGTCGTCACCGCGCCGATCGAGCGCGTGCGCGCCGACGGCGTCGTCACGCGCGACGGCAGGTCCTTCCCCGTCGACGTCATCATCCTCGCGACCGGCTTCGAATCGACGTCGTTTCTCGCCCCGATGCACGTCGAGGGTCTCGGACGGCGCGCCCTCGAGGACACCTGGAAAGACGGCGCCGAGGCCTACCTCGGCGTCGCGGTCACCGGCTTCCCGAACTTCTTCATGCTCTACGGACCGAACACCAACCTCGGCCACAACTCGATCCTCTTCATGATCGAGTGCCAGGTCGGCTACGTCCTGGAGTGCATCCGCACGCTCGAGAACCGTCGCTTGAAGTACGTCGACGTCGATCCCGAGGCGATGCGGGCATACAACGCCTGGCTGGGCGGCGTGCTCGACGGCAGCGTGTGGGCGCGCACCGGCAAGAGCTGGTACAAGCGCGCCGACGGCCGCATCACCAACAACTGGTCGGGGACGACGATCGAGTACTGGTGGCGTACGCGCCACGTCGATTGGGACGCGTACCGGCAGGAGCCGCGCGCCGCCGAGGCGCCGCCGAGGATCGCCAAGGTCGCGTAGGCGGAGGCGCGGCTAGCCGTTCCGTAGCGCGTCGATCGCCGACAGGTCGCCCTGCGCCGAGTCGTCCGCGACCTTGTCGAGGAAGCGGTGGAACTCGTCGGCGCCGGCGCGATCGGCCTGGTCGCGCGGGATCGCCGGGAACGCGTAGTCGGGTGTCGGCAGCGGCGGATGATCGCTCGCCGGCTTCCGCGCCATCACCGCCTCGACGACCGGCGCCAGGCGGCGTGCCTTGTCGCGCTCGGCACGCAGGTCACGCTCCTTGAACTCGGGGAGGATCTCGCGGCCGAAGAGCTCCAGGCTCTCCATGATGTGCTCGTGGCGATTCTTCCCCGCCTGACTGATGAAGATCACCTGGTCGACGCCGGCCTCCTCGTAGCGACGGAGGAATTGCCGGATCTGCTCCGGGGTACCGACGGCGCCACGCAGGCCGCCGATACCGCCCTCGACCACCTTGGCGCCGAGGCGGTCGGCGTTGGCGGCGGCGGCCTGGACCGCGGCGGGATCGTAGCCGTGCTCGGCACGGCGGTGTTGGTACTCCGCCCACACGTCCGTGACGCCGGGGCGATGACGTCCGAAGACGTAGTAGTGCGCCAGCGAGTAGCCGAAGAAGTTGGCGCCCTCGAGGCCGCGCCGCAACGCCTCGTCCTCGTCGCGATG
>JBGOSW010000128.1:0-12408 GCA_041476145.1 Binatia bacterium | reverse complement strand
GGAGGCATCATGAAAGAGCTGGTGCAGTATCTGGCCCGCTACCTCGTCAACAATCCGGATGCGGTCGAGGTCAAGGAAACGCAGGGCGATACGGCATCAGTCTTGGAATTGAAAGTCGCGCGCGAGGATCTCGGGCGTATCATCGGCAAGCAAGGACGCACCGCCAAGTCGATTCGTACCATCTTGAACGCCGCCGCGTCGCGGACAAACCGCAAGGTGGTTTTGGAGATCGTCGAGGACAAGTAGGCGACCGATGACGTCGCGTCGCCCGTGCAACGACAACCGTGCGCTCCTCCATGCAGAGGTGCGGGGCCTGATCGGCACGTCGTCGTACGCTCGCAACCATGAGCGAAGGACCTGGGACAGCATCGTCGGAACGGCTCGTGCCGCTCGGCGAGATCGTCGGCACCCACGGTGTCGGCGGATTGCTTCGCCTTCGCCCGTATAGCGACTCGGTCGCTGCCCTGGCAGCGTCCCGTCTCGTCTACCTACAACCCCGTCGCCCCATCGCCTCGACGCGCACGCGACACGAGACGTCGGGACCGCATGCAGAGGATTCGCCCCACGCCGCCGCGACGTCTTCCGCGGCAGGCACGCGCCCGCTGCGATTGACGAGCGCGCGGCCGCACGGACGTCTCGTGCTGCTGCGTTTCGAAGACGTGACGACGATCGAGACGGCCATGCCGCTCGTGGGCTCGGTCTTGTCGATTCCGGAGCGCGAACTGCCCGCGGCCGCCCCGGGCGAGTTCTACGCGTACCAGCTCGAGGGTCTCGAGGTGGTCACACGCACCGGCGAACACCTGGGGACGGTGGATCACCTCATTTCGACCGGCAGCAATGAGGTACTCGTGGTATGCGACGGCGCGCACGAGCACCTCATCCCCATGATCGCCGACGTCGTACGCCACGTCGATCTAGCCGACCGCACGATCGTCATCGAGCCCATCGAGGGCCTGCTCGACTGAACGCCGATGCACGTTCACCTGCTCACGATCTTTCCCGAGTTCTTCGCGACCCCGCTCGCCGTCGGCGTACCCAAGCGCGCCCGCGACGTCGGCGCGCTGCGCGTCTCACTGGTCGATCTGCGTGAGTACACGACGGATCGCCACCGCTCGACCGACGACTATCCCTACGGCGGCGGCCCCGGGATGGTGATGAAGGCCGAACCCATCATCGACGCCCTCGAAGCGATTCGCGTCGGCGCGCCGCGGACGCGACGCGTGCTGCTATCGCCACGAGGCGCGGCGTTCTCGCATGCGCGGGCCGCCACGCTCGCAGTGGAGGACGACCTCGCGCTCGTCTGCGGCCGCTACGAGGGCGTCGACGAGCGCGTCCGCGATTTCGTCGACGAGGAGCTCTCGATCGGCGACT
Organism: Binatia bacterium; assembly: GCA_041476145.1. Taxonomy (GTDB): domain Bacteria; phylum Desulfobacterota; class Binatia; order UTPRO1; family UTPRO1; genus DP-19. Next base: position 11,037 of record JBGOSW010000128.1, on the reverse strand, counting down.
ACGTCTTGTCCGGTGGCGAGGCGGCGGCTCTCGTGGTGCTGGATGCGATCGCACGGCTCCTTCCGGGCGTGCTCGGCAACGTCGAGTCGGCCGCCGCCGAATCCTTCGTGACGGGGATGCTCGAGTATCCCCAGTACACCCGTCCGGAAATCGTGCGCGGCGTTCCGGTGCCTCCCGTGTTGCTGTCGGGCGACCACACCGCCGTCGCGCGCTGGCGCGAGGCGCAAGCGCGCGAGCTCACGCGTCGCGTGCGCCCCGATCTACTGGAGGGCTGAAATGGCGCTCCTGTACGTCGCGCTCCTCCACTTTCCGGTCTACGACAAGAACGGCCAGGTCGTCACCTCGGCGGTGACGAACATGGACATCCACGACATCGCGCGCTCGGGTCGGACGTTTGGCGTGCGCCGCTTCTACGTCGTGACGCCGGTGCATGCGCTGCGCGAGCTCGCCGGACGGATTCTCGAGCACTGGGAGACGGGGCACGGTGCCGCCTACAACCGGACGCGCAAGGACGCGCTCGAGATCGTCCGTCTGACGGAGGATCTCGATCACACGATCATCGACGTCGAGCACGACGCCGGCGCTCCGCCGCTGTTGCTCGTGACCTCGGCACGAACGCGGCCGTCCACGCTCGGTTACGATGGGCTACGCCGTATGGTGCGCAACGGCGATCGCCCGCTGCTCGTCCTCTTCGGGACCGGCTGGGGACTCACCGAGGAGGTCATCGGACGCGCCGACCACCGCCTGCCCGCGATCACAGGCATCGGCCCCTACAATCACCTATCCGTTCGTACCGCCGCCGCCATCGTGCTCGATCGGGTGTGCGGCGCACGAGACGAGGCAGAGGAGGCATGCACATGAACGTCATCGAAGGCATCGAGGCTCAGCAGCTGAAAGAGAACCAACCGGAGTTCCGATCCGGTGACACCTTGCGCGTGCACGTCCGTATCATCGAGGGTGAGAAGGAGCGCATTCAGGTCTTCGAGGGCGTGTGCATCCGCCGCAGCGGGGGCAGTAGCCGCGAGACGTTCACCGTCCGCAAGACGTCGTACGGCGTCGGCGTCGAACGCACGTTTCCGCTGCACTCGCCGCGGATCGAGAAGATCGACGTGACCGCGCGCGGCCGCGTGCGTCGCGCGAAGCTCTACTACCTGCGCGAGCTCTCCGGTAAGGCGGCCCGCATCCAGGAAGAGACCGCCGGCACCCGCTGAGTCGGCAACGAGACGTTCAACCGCGCGCCGGGTGTTCCATCTCGCGCGCGATCTCGTCGCTCATGCGGCAGTCGCCCTCGAAACTCGCCCCGTCGGCGACGATCAGAGTCTTCGTCTCGATCGTGCCGGTGACACGTCCGCCGGCCTGAATCTCGACGCGCTCCGCGCCGAGGATCTGCCCCCGTATCTCGCCGGCGACGACCAAGCTCGTCGGCCACACCGTACCCTGCAACTGGCCTCCCGCGGCGATGACGAGTAGATCGCTCGCCCGCACCTCGCCGCGGAGGCGGCCGTCGATCCGGGTCGGTGTCGTGAAGCTCAGCTTGCCGCTGACCTGCGTCCCCGGATCGAGGAACGTCCGGATCTCGCGCCAGCCGATCAGGCCGGCCTCGGGCATTCGTGTCACAATCGGTCTCGGGGCGACGGGCCGTTGTACGACGTCCCGTCGCCGTCGCCATCGCTCACGCACCCTTCATCTCTAGATCATCTCGCGGGCGCGGGGAAGACATGACAAGCGACCGCGTGCTCGGCGGCCCCTTCCACGAGCGGGGGGGTCTCGCGCCGACACCGTTCCTCGGCGAAGGGGCAGCGGGGATGGAACGCGCAGCCGCTGGGTGGGTGGATGGGACTCGGCACGTCGCCCCCCAGCCGGATGCGCTCGGGGCGGTGTCGCGGGTCGGGGACCGGCACCGCCGAAAGCAGCGCCCGCGTGTATGGATGGCATGGATTGCGGTAGAGCTCCTCGCGTGGCGCTTGCTCGACGATCTTGCCGAGATACATGACCGCGACCCGATGGCTCACGTGCTCGACGACGCGCAAATCGTGGGAGATGAAGAGGTACGCGAGCTGCATCTCCTCCTGGAGCCGGCGCAGCAGGTTCAGCACCTGGGCCTGAATCGAGATGTCGAGCGCCGAAACCGGCTCGTCGGCGACGATGAAGCGCGGACCGACGGCGAGCGCGCGCGCGATGCCGACGCGCTGGCGCTGTCCGCCGCTGAACTCGTGCGGATAGCGATCATAGTGCTCGGGGCTGAGGCCCACCTTCTCGAGAAGCTCTTCCACCCGCCGGCGTTTCGCGGCCCCGCGCGCGAGACGGTGGATCTCGATCCCCTCGGCGACGATGGCACCAATCCGCATGCGCGGATTGAGGGAGGCGTAGGGATCCTGGAAGACGATCTGCATCTCGCGGCGCATCCGTCGCAGCTCCGCTCCCGAGAGCGTAAGCACGTCGCGACCGGCGAACGAGACGGCGCCCGCGGTCGGCTCCGTGAGACGCAGGATGCAGCGTCCGAGCGTCGACTTGCCGCATCCCGATTCACCGACGATTCCCAAGGTCTCGCCGCTGCGGATCGTCAGGTCGACGCCCGCGACCGCGTGCACGGTCGCCCGCGCGCGTCCGAGGAAGCCGCCGCCGATCGGATAGTCCTTGCGCAGGCCGCGCACCTCGACGAGCAGCGGGGAAGACGCGACGTCGCTCATACGCGAATGCAGGCGGCGGCATGCCCCGTCGCCTTTTCCTCGAGGGCGGGGTCGACGGCAGCGCAACGGTCGATCGCGCGCGCACAGCGGTCGCGGAACCGACAGCCGCTCGGAAGCCGCAGCAGACTCGGCACCGTTCCCGGGAGCGCCTCGAGGTAGCGTTCGTCGCCACCGAGCCGACCGACCGCTTCCATCAACGCGATCGTGTACGGATGGAGCGGGTGCTCGAAGACGTCGAGCACCGATCCCTGCTCGACGATGCGACCCGCATACATCACCGCCACCTCGTCGGCTTGCTCGGCGACGATGCCGAGGTCGTGAGTGATGAGCAGCATCGCCATGCCGAAACGCTCCCGCAGCCCGCGCAGCAGCTCGAGGATCTGCGCCTGGATCGTGACGTCGAGCGCCGTGGTCGGCTCGTCGGCGATGAGCAGGTTCGGCTCGCAGGCGAGCGCCATCGCGATCATCGCGCGCTGCCGCATGCCGCCCGAGAGCTCGTGGGGATAGCTGCGCGCGCGCCGCTCGGGCTCCGGCATCTCGACGAGACGCAATGCCTCGACGACACGCGCGCGCGTCGCCGCACGGCCGAGCCGCTGGTGGAGCCGCACCGCCTCGGCGATCTGGCTGCCGATCGTGAACACCGGATTCAGCGACGTCATCGGCTCTTGGAAGACCATGGCGATCTCCTTGCCACGGACGCGTCGCATGGCGCGCTCCGAGAGCTCGACCAGATCTTGCCCCTTGTACCGGATGGCACCCGACACGATTCGGCCCGGCGGTGTGACCAGTCGCAGGATCGACATCGCCGTGACGCTCTTCCCGCACCCGGACTCGCCGACCAGTCCGAGCGTGCGCCCCGGGCGCACCGAAAAGCTCACCCCGTCGACCGCGCGCGCGACTCCCTCCGGTGTCTCGAAGTGCGTGTGGAGCTCGCACACCGCCAACAGCGGCGCCGACGGATCGAGGTCCCGCCGTTCGGCGAGGCTCATCGCGATCTCCCGCGGCTCATCCACCGGCCCCGAGAGTCCGCGGATCGAGCGCGTCGCGGAGGTAGTCGCCGAGGAAGTTGAACGCCATGATCGTCATGAAAATAAAGACCCCGGGGCTCAAGATCCAGGGGAACTGCGCGATACTCTGCACGTTCTGGGCGTCGGCGAGAAGGTTTCCCCAACTGGCGCTCGGCTCTTGAATGCCGAGGCCGAGGAGCGAGAGGGCGCTCTCCCCGAGAATGAACCCCGGAATGCTCAACGTCGCAGCGACGATCGTGTAGCCGAACGTCGCCGGAATCACGTGGCGTACGATCACGCGTGTCCGGCTGGCGCCGAGTGCGCGCGCGCTTTGGACGTACTCCAGCTCACGGATCGACGCCACCATGCCGCGGATGATGCGCGCAAAGCCCGCCCAGCGGATGAAACTCATGATGATCACGATCATGAAGAAGGTTTCCGCCGAGCTGAGCGACGGCGGAATGATCGCGGCAAGGGCGAGGAGGAAGTAGAAGGACGGCAGCGACATCAAGACCTCGGTGGCGCGCATGATCACGTTGTCCGTCCGGCCACCGAAGTACCCGGCGATCGCCCCGAGGACGATACCGATCGCGAAGCTGATCGCGACCCCCACGACGCCGACGGTGAGGCTGATGCGTCCACCGTACACGATGCGGGAGAAGAGATCGCGGCCGAGTCCGTCGGTGCCGAGGAAGAAGACGCGATCCTCCGGTCGTGCAGTGGTCAGGAGCACGCCGCGCGTCAGCCAGGTGAGCGGCACCCGGGCGTCATCCTCACGGTAGACGCGTCCCGGTCCCGAGCCGAGGCGGACGACGTGCGTGTAGAGCACTCCCTCCGCGGCCCATCGCGACGGCGGGTTGAAATGGATTCGCGACGGCGGGCAGTTCGGGTACTCTCGGCTCTGCATCGCGTAGTCGTAGGGCGCAATCCACGGCGCGAGGAGCGCGCTGCCGTACAGCACGCAGAGCACGGCGACGCTCACGATCGCCGTCCAGCTCATCCGTCGCCCGCGCATCATTTCGTCGCTCGCTAGCGCGCCGCCTCGAGGGTCGTGAACTCGATGCGCGGGTCGACGAGCGTCAGCACCACGTCGGCGATGAGGTTGCCGAGGAGCAGGAGCACCGCGCTCATCAACACCGAGCCCATCACCAGATAGAGGTCGAGGGAGCGAACGGCGTCGAGCATCAAGGTGCCGAGGCCCTGGAGGTTCATCACCGCCTCGACGAGCGCCGCGCCGCCGAGCAGCGTGCCGAGCTCGTAGCCGGCGAGCGTCACGAAGGGGTTGAGCGCGTTCCGCAGGATGTGCTTGCCGACGACGCGCCATTCCGGGAGGCCCTTGGCACGTGCGGTGCGGACGTAGTCGGCGTGCTGGATCTCGAGGATGTTGCTGCGCATGAGCCGCATCAAGCTCGCCATGCCGCTCGTGCCGAGAACGATGACCGGCAGGACGAGATGCGCGGCGCGATCGGCGACCTTCTCGAACGGACCGAGGATCGGATAGTCGACCGACGTCGTACCGCCCACCGGGAACCAACCGGTCTCGAGCGCGAGGTACATGAGGAGGAAGGCGAGGAAGAAGCTCGGGACCGACATGCCGAGAAACGAGAAGAAGGACAGTGTCCGGTCGGTGACCGAGCCGCGCCGCAACGCGACCGCCGTACCGATCGGAATCGCGAGCGCCCACGTGAAGATCATGCTCGCGACGGCGAGTATGAGCGTATTGAGTGCCCGCGAGGTGATGAGGTCGAGCACCGCGACGCGATACGCAATCGACATGCCGAGATCGAGATGAAGCACGCGCCACACCCAGCGCCCGTATCGCACCGGCAGCGGTTGCCCGTAGCCGAACTCCGCCTCCATCTGCCGGATGACGTCGGGAGAGATCGAGGGATTGAGGCGCAGCGTGCTGAAGAAATCGCCGGGGGCGAGATCGACGACGACGAACGATAGAAACGTGATGCCGATGAGCAGCGGGATCATCTGTAAGAGTCGGCGGGCGACGAAGCGCAGCATGCTCAGGGCCGAATGGCGATGCGTTCGGGTTGGTAGAGTCCCCACGCCGTGAGCGTGAAGTTTTCGAGATACGACTTGGAGGCGACGAACTGCTCCTGGCGGACGAGCTGAATGAGCGGCAGCTCGCGCTGGAGGATCTCCTGGATCCTCCAGTAGTGTCGCGCACGTGTCTCGAGCTCGAGTTCGCGCGCACCGAGATCGAGCTCGCGATCGATCTCCGCCTCCCACGGCGTCGCGGGCTTTTCCTGGTTCGGCTGCCAGAGGTGCAGGTTTCCGGAAGAGCGCAGGAGGTTCGAGGAGTTGTGCGGCTCGATGCCGCCCGTGAAGCCCATCACCATAGCGTCCCACTCGAAGTTGCTCGACAGCTTCTCGACCAAGGTCGTGAACTCGAGGGGCCGGTAATTCACGTGCAAGCCGAGTTTCGTCCAGTCCTCCTTGAGGATCGAGCACAGCCGCTCGCGCACCTGATTGCCTGCGTTCGTCGAAAGGTCGAACTCGAGCGGGTTGCCGTGCGCGTCTTCGCGCACGCCATCGCCGTCGCGATCGACGTAGCCGCCCTCGGTGAGCAGCGCGCGCGCCCGCTCGAGGTCGTACGCGTAAGGCTCGAGATTGGGATCGTAGAAGACCTTGTTCTCCGGCGAGATCGCCGAGACCGCACGCTCACCGTGCCCGAAGTAGGTGTTGGCGATCATACTCTGCGCATCGACGCTGTGGGCGATGGCACGGAGAAAGTATGGATCGGTGAACCACTCGAGGCGCGGATCCCGCCGGCCGTCGTGGACGTAGTGCGCCGGGTTGCGGTTGAAGGTGACGAACAGCATCCCGGTGTCGATCCCGACGCGCCCGAGCGTGACGTCGAGGCGCTGCGCCCGTCCACGGAGGTCGTCGATCTCCTCCGGACGGGGCGCGTAGTAGTGGAGCTGGTTGTCGAGAAACTTGAGGTACATCGTGTTCTGATCGGGCACGATGAGGACCGCCTGTTGGGCGATGCGCGGCAGCCGCTCGCCGCTCTCGTCGTGCATCCACCAGCCCTCCCAACGCTCGTACTGGAGAAGCTGTGCCGGCACGTAGCGCAGCATACGGTAGGGACCGGTGCCGACGATCTTCTCCGGCGGGGTGTCGATTCCCCAGCTCTGCGCGAAGCTGCCCTCGGCGAGCGCCTTGCCGAGGAGATGCTTCGGGAGGATCGCGAAGCCGATGCTGTTGAGCAACGGAGCGAACGGCTCCGCAAGATGCAGGCGAACCGTGAGGGGATCGACGATCTCGACCTCGATCGGCGCACCGCCGACGACGAGCACGTGCTTCAGGCTGTTCGGAACCTTCGGATCGTAGATCGCGTCGAAGGTAAAGGCGACGTCGGCGGCGGTAAACGGCTCGCCGTCGTGCCAGCGGACGTCCGGCCGCAGATGAAACGTCCACGTCGTTCCCGCCGTGTCGTGCTCCCAGCTCGATGCCAGCATCGGCTCCGGTAACGTCGTGCGCTGGTTCAGGCGGACCAGCCCCTCGAAGACGTCGCCGGTCGCGGCCGAGGACGCGCTGTCGACCGACATCAGCGGATTGAAGGTCTTGGGATCGCTGATCGTCGCGGTGACCAAGCGATCGCCGTGGCGCAGACGGTCGCCGCCGGCCCCACGACGGCAGGCCGTGGAGGTCGCGAGGACGAGCGCGCAGAGCGCGAGCGCCATCGCACGGGGAACGGCGCCGCCGATCACGGTTCGTCCCCCGTCGGGTAGCGATCGAGGCGCGCCTCCTCGACTCCCGGCCGCACCGGAAAGACGAAGAGATCATCGGCGATTGCGGCACCGATCGTCGGTGGCTCGTAGCGCACGCGGATGCGGCCCCCGTCTGGGACGAGTCGTATGTCGATACCGAGTGGGAAGGCGACGCCGTCTATCGTCCGATAGTCGGTGAGCTCGACACGCAGAACCCGTCCCGCGTCGAGCGGTGTCTCGCTCGCGACCGGCAACTGCGAGTCGGGCGCGAACCAGATCTCCTGGCGGCCGCCCTCGATCGGCGCGCGCAGACGGATGAGGCCTGCTTCCTCGTCGCGCACGACCGTCGGACTGCCCGTCATGTGGCGCTCCGGCGGCAACCCGAGGAGAACCGAAGCGACATCGGCAACATCGATCGGCAGCCCCGTGTAGGCCTCGACGCTCGCGGCCGTCGCGGCGCCGCGATACGTGCGACGCTCGCGGCGTACCCACACCGCGAGCTCGCGCCCGTCGCAGGTGACGACCGCCACCGCTCCGAGCGGCGACAGCACCTCGAGGCGAAAGCGATCGGGCGGCACGACGACGACCGCGTGGCGCGATCCCCGGCGCTCCGCGGCACGTTCGTACGAGATGTGGGCCAGGCCGCGAAGCGAGGCATGCGCCTGGCGGCGCGTGGCCACGGTCGCGAGCAAACGGTCGGCGGACGGCAACGTCGAAGGGAGCGCCGGTCGCGGGTGCGCCGGGCGGCAGCCGCCGAGGCCCACGGCCGCGGTGAGTGCCAACGCGACCGCCAGCCCGCGGCGATCACGACCCCGTATCACTCGTCCGCGTGCTGGCTCCGAGGAGGCCGAGTTTCCCCTTCAACCGATCGATCTGCTCCGGCTCCTTCGCCTTCCGCAGCGCCTCCTCGTAGACGCGGATTGCCTCGCGCGGACGGCCGATCTTTTCGTACGCGTCGCCGAGGTGCTCGGTGACGGTGGGATCCTCGCCCGCGAGCTCGATTGCATGCTCGAGCTGCTCGACGGCGCGCTCGTAGTCGCCGCGCTGGTAGTACACCCAGGCAAGCGAGTCGATGTAAAATCCGTCGTTCGGCTCGATGGCGAGCGCGCGGCGGATGAGCCGCTCGGCCTCATCGAGATGGTTGCCTTGCTCCGCGTAGGTGTATCCTAGATAGTTCAATGCCGCGGCGTTCTGCGGGTTGATGGCGATCGCGCGCTCCATCAGCTCGATCGCCTTGGTCTTGTTCTTGGCCTCGTCGTAGAGCGCGCCGAGGGTGAAGAGCTGCTTGTCGTCGTCCGGGGCGAGTGCGATCGCCTCTTCGAGCGAGGCTATCGCCTTCGGGTAGTTCTTCTGCTCACGATAGATCGAGCCGAGATAGCTCAGCAGCTCCGGATTGCGCCCCTTGATTGCGAGGGCGCGCTCGATCTCGGTGACTGCGGCGCCGCTCCGACCCTGCCTTTGATAGATCGCCGCCACCTGCACGCGGCTGTCGACGTAGTACTCGGAATCGCCTCCGATCTTCTCGAAGATCTCGAGCGCCTTCGCATACTCTTTGGTCTCGGCGTAGACGGAGCCGAGGTAGTAGCGAACGCGGTCGTTGTCCGGCTCGGCGGCAAGCACGAGATTCAGCTCGGTCGCGGCGCGATCGTACTCGCCCTTCTCGAAATAGATGAGGGCGATCTTGATACGGGTCTCCTCGGGGTCGGTCTCGATCTTCTCGAGCGCGTGGTACTGCAGCAGCGCCTCGTCGAGCTTCTTCTGCCCGATGTACAAGCCGCCGAGGCGCTTGCGGACGAGGGCACTGTTGGGGTTGGCGGCGAGGATCTGTTGGTAGAGCTCAGTCGCGCGCCCGTACTGTTTCTGCAGCTCGTAGAGCGTCGCGAGATCCATCAAGATCAGCTCGGACTGCGGGTTGCGCTTGAGTGCCTCGCGATAGGCGTGCTCGGCCTTCTCGTAGCGACCGGCGGAGGCGTTGACGCGCCCGAGGTAGTAGTAGCCGAGAACCGACTGCGGATTCAGTGCGATGAGCTTGTCGAGGATCGCAACTGCTTCGTCGTACTTGCTCTCTTTGCCATACAACGCGCCGAGATAGAGGTATGCTTCTTGATTCTCCGGCTCGAGCTGCAGGACACGCTTGTACTGGTCGGCGGATTCGTCTTGCCGGTTGAGCGCGGAGAGAATGCCGGCCAGCAACAGCCGTGCCTCGGTGTTGTTGGGGCGTGCGGCGACGACGTTCTGGCAGTGTTCCAACGCCTCCGTGAGCGCGCCCTTCCGGACGAGCAGCATCGCGAGCCGAAGCTGAAGCAGTGGGCTCTCCGGATCTTTCTCGACGGCGTCGTGGAATGCGCGCAGCGCGACGTCATAGTTGCCGTCGTTGAGCGCAACCTCGCCCTTCAAGAAATCGCCCATCGCTTGCACCTCGGCCGAGGGCGGCTCGACGCGTCCAGTTGACGCACCGACACGTGGATCCCACTCGAGATGGGCCGGCGGCGGCGGCAGCAGGCGGTGCGTCGGTCCGCAACCGGCGGCGAGCAACAGCCCCGCGATCACCAGGCCGATGCGGACGGGATGATACATGACGGTAACTGCGCAATGTATCACGCGCTTTCGCGCGTGGTCAACGCAGCGGCGGCCAACGAACACGCGCGTCCGCGGGAGGCGCCCGCCTAGACGGTCGGCTCGATCTTCTCGAGGCGCTCGACGACTTGGTCCATCAGCCACCCGGGCGTCGACGCGCCGGCCGTGATGCCGATATTCTCGATACCTTTCACCCATTCCGGGTCGAGTTCGGTCGCGTCCTCGATGTGGTACGCGGTCGCACCTTCCTCGCGGCATACCTCGGCCAGGTGCCGGGTGTTGGAACTGTTTTTGCCGCCCACCACGATCACGACCTGGACGTCGCGCGCGAGCTCGCGCGCCGCTTCCTGGCGTTCGATCGTCGGGTTGCAGATGGTGTTGAAGATCTTCACTTCTTTGCAACGTGGCGCGAGATGCGCGAGGAGCGCGGCGAGCAGCTCCGTCTCTTGCGTGGTCTGCACGACGACGCCGACGCGCTTCGGTAGATGGACCTTCTCGACATCCTCCGGATGCTCGATGACCGTCGCCTTGCCACCGGCGTGGCCGATCGTTCCGATGACTTCCGGATGACGGGGATTACCGAAAATGACGAGATGGTAGCCCTCTTGCACGAGCTGTTTCGCCTTGTTCTGCACGAGCGTGACGAGGGGGCAGGTCGCGTCGACGACGTTCAAACCTTTGGCCTGCGCGTGCTCGTAGGTCTCCGGAGGCACGCCGTGGGTGCGGATGATGACGGTGCCGCTCCCCATCTCGTCGAGGTCGTTGACCGACTGGACGCCCTTTTCCTCCAGCGACTGCACGACATGCGGGTTGTGAATGATGGGACCGAGGGTCCGCACCGTCTCGCCTGGATGAGCGGCTGCCGTGTCGGTGACGATATCGAGCGCCCGCTCGACGCCCCAACAATACCCCGCGTGGATCGCCTTCCGTATCTTCATCCCCTGTCCTCGTCTCCGTGCGCGTCGCGAGCGTGACAGGCGCCGATCCAGCGCGACCCGTCCGCGTAGTGCTCTTTTTTCCAAATGGGCACGTTCGCTT
>JBGOSW010000127.1:0-12544 GCA_041476145.1 Binatia bacterium | reverse complement strand
CGCAGCTCGGCGCTCGCGAGCAAGGCGACCGGCTTCCCGATCGCGAAGATCGCCGCCAAGCTCGCGATCGGCTACACGCTCGACGAGATCCCGAACGACATCACGCGCGAGACGCCGGCCTGCTTCGAGCCGACGATCGACTACGTGGTGACGAAGATTCCGCGCTTCACCTTCGAGAAGTTCCCGGCGGCGCGCGACGTCCTCGGGCCGCAAATGAAGTCGGTCGGGGAAGCGATGGCGATCGGCCGCACGTTCAAGGAGTCGCTGCACAAAGCGATGCGCTCGCTGGAAATCGGCAGTCACGGCTTCGAGCCGACGCACGTCGATCTCCGCGATCGCGACGCCCTGCGCACGCGCCTGCGCGACGCGGGCGCCGACCGCTTGTGGGTGATCGGCGATGCCTTCCGCGCCGGAATGTCGCTCGAGGAAATTCACGAGGCGACGCGCGTCGATCCGTGGTTCCTGCGCAACGTCGAGGAGATCATCGAGTTCGAGAGTCGCGAGCTCCGTCCCGGCCTGATGACGCTCACCGACCCGGCGAGCGACGGCGACGTGCTCGCCGCCGCGAAGCGTCTCGGATTCTCGGACGTGCGCATCGCGACGGTGACCGGCACCAGCGAGGATTCGGTTCGCGCGGCGCGCGAGCGCGCCGGCCTCGCGGCCGTCTACAAGCGCGTCGACACCTGCGGTGCGGAGTTTGCGGCGCACACGCCCTACTTCTACTCGACCTTCGACGACGAGGACGAGACGGCGGTCGAGCAGCGCAAGAAGATCATGATCCTCGGCGGCGGCCCGAACCGCATCGGCCAGGGGATCGAGTTCGACTACTGCTGCGTGCACGCCGCGTTCGCGCTCCGCGAGGACGGCTTCGAGACCATCATGGTCAACTGCAACCCGGAGACGGTCTCGACCGACTACGACACCTCCGACCGCCTCTACTTCGAGCCGCTCACGCTCGAGGACGTGCTGGCGATCGTCGCACGCGAGCGTCCCGACGGCGTCATCGTCCAGTTCGGCGGGCAGACGCCGCTGAAGCTCGCGGTACCGCTGGCGCGCGCCGGGGTGCCGATCATCGGGACGAGCCCCGACTCGATCGACCGTGCCGAAGATCGCGAACGCTTCGACGAGGTGCTGCGGACGCTCGATCTCTTGCGGCCGGAGAACGGCATCGCGCGCTCCGACGCCGAGGCGATCGCGGTCGCCGACCGCATCGGTTACCCGGTGCTGGTGCGCCCCTCGTACGTCCTCGGCGGCCGTGCCATGGAGATCATCTACGAGCCGCACGACCTCGAGCGTTACGTCCGGCGCGCCTTCGCGGCCTCGCCGGACCGGCCGCTCCTCATCGATCGCTTTCTCGAGGACGCGGTCGAGATCGACGTCGATGCGGTGAGCGACGGTCGCGACGTCGTGATCGGCGGCATCATGGAGCACATCGAACGCGCCGGCGTGCACTCCGGCGACAGCGCCTGCTCGCTGCCGCCCACGACGATCGACGCCGCGGTGCAAGACGAGATCCGCCGCCAGACGGTCGCGCTCGCGCGCGAGCTCGGCGTCGTCGGCCTGATGAACGTGCAGTACGCGGTGCAGCGCCGGCGCGTCTTCATCTTGGAGGTGAACCCGCGGGCGTCGCGCACGGTGCCGTTCGTCAGCAAGGCGATCGGCGTGCCCCTCGCCAAGATCGCGGCGCGCGTCATGTCGGGGAAGACGCTCGCCGAGCTCGGCTTCACGAGCGAGATCGTCCCCGGGCACGTGAGCGTCAAAGAGGCGGTGTTCCCATTCCTCAAGTTCCCCGGCGTCGATACCGTCCTCGGGCCCGAGATGAAGTCGACGGGCGAGGTGATGGGGATCGGCGACTCCTTCGGCGAAGCGTTCGCCAAGGCCGAGCTCGCCGCCGGGACGCTGCTCCCGCAGAGCGGGACCGTCTTCATCAGTGTCCGGCCCGAAGACTTCGGGGACGTGGTTCTCGTCGCGCGCCGGCTTCGTGACCTCGGGTTCGGTCTCGTGGCGACGCGCGGAACCGCCGGCGCGCTCGCCGCGGGAGGCATCGCCGTCGACGTCGTGAACAAGGTCTTCGAGGGCAGCCCGCACGTCGTCGACGCGCTCCAGGCCGGCACGATCGCGCTCGTGGTCAACACGCCGCGGCCGGATGCGCAGTCGCTGCGCGACTCGTTCTCGATCCGTCGCACCGCGCTCGAGCGGAAGATCCCTTACTTTACGACGATCGCCGGTGCCCAGGCCGCCGCCGAAGCGATCGCCGTGCTGCGGGACGGGGCGCTCACGGTGAAGCCCTTGCAGGACTATCACCGCGCCCTGCGCGAGCGGTGACGCCGCTTCAGGATCTCGTTCGCACGCTCACGCCGCCGCTCGAGTATCTCGTCGGCGCGCCGCAGCAGATCGCGCGCGTGGCGCTGCCGGTGGATGCCATGCACGCCAAGATCGCGCGCGCCGCCGCCGTCGCCGACACGGGTGCGCGCGGCGCGCTCGCGGAGATCGACGCGCTGCTCGGTCGCGTGACGACGCTCGAGCGTGATGCGGCCCTCACCGCCGTGCGTCGCATGCTCGAGCTCTTGCGGCTGGTGGAGGCGGTTCCCGCTCCGGCCGTCGCCGCGACACCGGGATATGCGCGCAGCGCCGCGCCGATCGCGCCGCAGCTCGAGGCGCTCCGCATGCCGGTGCAGTACGTGAAGGGCGTCGGGCCGAAACGCGCCGAGCAACTCGCGAAGCTCGGCCTCGCCACCGTCGACGACCTCCTCTTCCATCTCCCTTTTCGCTACGAGGATCGCCGCGAGGTGCGCACGATCGCGGGGCTGCGGCCGGGCGAGGAGGCGACCCTCGAGGCCGTGCTGGAAGCGCCCGGCGAGCGCTGGGCCGGGCGCGGACGCCGGAAGATCCTCGAGGTGGTCGCGCGCGACGAGACCGGCGCGCTGTCGCTCGTCTGGTACAACCAGCTCCGGTACTTCCACTCGCGATTTCGCGCCGGCCAGCGCGTGCTCCTGCATGGGCGCGTGGAGCCGCTGCGACAGGCGGCGCTGGCGCGCGGACTCGCGCCGTTGCGCATGGTTCATCCGGAGGTCGAGCTCCTCGAGGCCGAGGAACGTGCGGAGCTCGGCCGCATCGTGCCCGTCTACACCAAGCCGGCCGGGATCTCCGCGGGGGCGATGCGGCGCGTGGTCCACAGCGCCGTCGACACCTACGCCACCCGCGTCCCGAGCGCGTTGCCGGCGGCGATCGCCGGCGCGCGCGGCTTCGCCGATCTCGCGACGGCGCTGCGCGACGTACATCAGCCGGCGGCCGAGGCGGACGTCGAGGCGCTCAACGCCGCCACCTCGGCCGCCCACCGCGCGATCGTCTATGACGAGCTCTTCTACCTGCAGCTCGGCATGGCGCTGAAGAAGAGCGTCCTGGCGCGCGAGCCCGGCATCGCCTTCCGCGTGCCGGCGGCGCGCGCCGAGCGCCTGGTCGCGGCGTTGCCGTTCGCGCTCACCGGGGCGCAGCGACGCGTGGTCGGCGAGATCGAGCGCGACATGGCGGCGCCGCATCCGATGCACCGCCTGGTGCAGGGCGACGTCGGCAGCGGCAAGACCGTGGTCGCGCTGCACGCGGCGACGGTGGCCGTCGAGAACGGCTATCAGGCGGCATTGATGGCGCCGACGGAGCTCCTCGCCGAACAGCACTGGGAGACGATCCGTCGCCTCGCGGCCGCGATCGGTCTGCGCGTGACCCTGCTCACCGGTGCCGTGCAGGGGAAGCTGCGCGGCCGCACCGAGCGTGCGATCGCGCGCGGCGACATCGACCTCGTCGTCGGGACGCACGCGTTGATCCAAGAGCGCGTCGGCTTCCAGAGACTCGGCCTCGGGATCATCGACGAGCAGCATCGTTTCGGCGTGATGCAGCGGGCGACGCTCAAGCGCCACGGCACCAATCCCGACATCCTCCTCATGACGGCGACACCGATCCCGCGCACGCTCGCGCTCACGCTCTACGGCGATCTCGACGTCTCCGTCCTCGACGAGCTTCCCCCCGGGCGACGTCCCGTCGTCACGCGCGTGTATCCCCAGACGCAACGGGCGCGCGTCCTCGAGGCCGTGCGCCGCGAGCTCGACGCCGGTCGCCAGGCATACGTCGTCTGCCCGCTCGTCACCGAGTCGGAGAAGAGCGATCTGCTCGACGCGACCGGCACGGCGCGCGATCTCGCGGCCGGCCCGCTCGCCGGGTACCGGCTCGGCCTCGTCCACGGGCAGATGCGCGCCGATGAGAAGGACGACGTCATGCGTCGCTTCAAGAGCGGCGACCATCAAGTGCTCGTCTCGACGACCGTCATCGAGGTCGGCATCGACGTGCCGAACGCGACCGTGATGCTCATCGAGCACGCCGAGTGCTTCGGGCTCGCGCAACTCCATCAGTTGCGCGGTCGTGTCGGCCGCGGCGCGCATCGCTCACTTTGCTTCCTCCTCGCGTCGTACGCCCGCGGCGATCAGGCGCGCGAGCGCCTGCGCGTCATGGAGGAGACGAACGACGGCTTTCGAATCGCGGAGAAGGATCTGGAGCTGCGTGGGCCCGGCGAGTTCCTCGGCACGCGCCAGTCCGGTCTTCCCGACTTCCGCGCCGCGAGCGTGCTGCGCGACGGCGCCCTGCTGCGCGCGGCGCACGAGGACGCGGTCGCATGGCTCGAGGCCGACCCGGAGCTGCGAACGCCGGAGTCGGTCGTGCTGCGCGACGTGCTGGCGGACCGCTGGGCGGGCCGACTCGAGCTCGCGCGCGTCGGATGAGCCGTGGCGAGCGCTCGCGGACGCGGGATGGGCGAAGTCCGCATGCCGATCGTGCCTTGCCTTTCCGAAAGTCGGCCGCTATCGTTCTTGCCATGCGCGATGAGTGGCGCGCGGCAATCGAAATTTCGATCGGCGTGGGGAAAGGGGTGGCGATATGAGCATTCGCGCACTGATGATGGCCGTGGGACTCTCGGTCGCCTTGTCGAGTGTGGCGTACGCCCAGCCCGGAACGGTCTTCGTCGAGGGGCAAGGCGGCGCGATGATTCCGGTCGGCGAGTTCCGACACGAGCAGAACATCGGTGGCACGTACAGCATCGCGGGCGGCTACGAGATGCTCGAGTTCCTCGATCTGATGCTCCAGTTCACGCACAGCTTCAACGACAACGACAACGATCACGATCGCTTCAGCGGTCCCGGGTTCTCCGGCCACTCCAACGAGACGAATCAGACGTTCATCGTCGGGCTCGGTCCGCGGATCAACTTCTTGCCCTCCGACTATCTCGTGCGGCCCTACGGCCTGTTCCATGTCGAGTGGGACCACTTTGCGTACTTCAACCAGGTCACCCACAATCACGACACGCTCATCAGCGACGACGACCAGGACGCGTTCGGCATCCAGGCGGGCCTCGGCATCGAAGGCACTGTCTTCCAGCTCTACGAGCGTCGCGGCGACCGCCGCCCGCTGATGGAGGTGACCATCGGCGTGAACGGCAGCTTCCACCAGGCGTTCCAGCCCGGCCGCCCCGACAAGCAGTTCGTCACGACGCTGGGTTCGGTCGGCGTCCGGTTCTAAGCGCGCGGTGATCGCGCCGCGATCGGGCTCGCGGCTTCCCGCCTGGGCGGCGAAAAAGCGCGGCATCCTGCGCGAGGCGCGGCCCTTGCGGCGCGTCCTCCGTGAGCTCGGCGTACGGACGGTCTGCGAGGAGGCACGCTGCCCCAACATCGGAGAGTGCTTCTCGCGGCCGACGGCGACCTTCATGATCGCGGGCGCGCGCTGCACGCGTCGCTGCGGGTTTTGCGCCGTGGACACGGCGCGACCCGCTCCCCTCGACCCGGTGGAGCCGGCGCGGATCGCCGAGGCGACCCGACGCATGGCGCTTCGCCACGTCGTCGTGACCGCGGTCGCGCGCGACGACCTGGCGGACGGCGGCGCGGCGCATTTCGCCGCCACCATCCGCGCCGTACGCGCCGCGGCGCCGAGCGCGCGCATCGAGGTGCTGACGCCCGATTTCAAGGGCGAGGAGGCGCCGCTCCGGACGGTGCTCGACGCCGCACCCGACGTCTTCAACCACAATCTCGAGACCGTCGCGCGCCTGGCGCGTGCGGTGCGACCGCAGGCGAGCTACGCGCGGTCGCTCGACGTCCTGGCGCGCGCGAAGCGCCTCCGTCCGTCGGTGCTCACCAAGTCCGGCCTCATGGTCGGCCTCGGTGAGACCCCCGCCGAGGTACGGGCGGCAATGGAGGATCTGCGCGCCGGCGCCTGCGACCTGCTCACGATCGGGCAGTACCTGCAGCCGACGCGGCAGCACCTTCCGGTCGTCGAGTACGTCGCTCCCGCCGCCTTTACGGAATATGGTAGGATCGGTCGCGAATTGGGGTTTCGGCACGTCGCCGCGGGACCCTTCGTGCGGAGCTCGTATCATGCCGAGCACGCCTTCGAGATCACAGACACGCTGAACGGACGAGGATGATGGAATTCCCCAGAATCAAGAGGCTGCCGCCGTACGTCTTCAACATCATCGGAGATCTGAAACAGGCGGCTCGCCGCGCCGGTGAGGACGTCATCGATCTCGGCATGGGCAACCCCGACGGCGCGACGCCGCCGCACGTGGTGAGCAAACTCATCGAGGCCGCGGCCAAAGTGCCGAACCACCGCTACTCGGTGTCGCGCGGCATCTACAAGCTGCGCCTCGCCATCTGCGATTGGTACCGCCGTCGCTACGGCGTCGAGCTCGATCCCGATGCCGAGGCGATCGTGACCATCGGCTCCAAGGAAGGCATCGGCCACCTCGCGCTCGCCATTCTCGGTCCCGGCGACGTCGTGCTCTGCCCGAGCCCGACGTACCCGATCCACCAGTACTCGGTGATCATCGCCGGCGGCGACCTGCGCTCGGTGCCGCTCATCCCGGGCGAGGACTTCTTCGAGCACTTGCTGCAGGCGGTCAAGCAGGCGTGGCCGAAGCCCAAGCTCCTCATCCTCAACTTCCCGCACAACCCGACGACCGAAGTCGTGACGCTCGACTTCTTCGAGAAGATCGTCGAGTTCGCGCGCGAGCACGAGCTGCTCGTCGTCCACGACTTCGCCTACGCCGACATCACCTTCGACGGCTACGAGCCGCCGAGCTTCCTCCAGGTGCCGGGCGCGATCGACCTCGGCGTCGAGTTCTTCAGTCTCTCGAAGAGTTACAGCATGGCGGGCTGGCGCGTCGGGTTCGCGGTCGGCAATCGCGAGATGATCCACGCGCTCGCACGCATCAAGAGCTACCTCGACTACGGCATGTTCCAGCCGATCCAGATCGCCGCCATTCACGCGCTGAACGGCCCACAAGAGTGCGTGCGCGAGAACGCGGAGCGCTATCAGGTGCGCCGCGACGTCCTCTGCGAGGGCCTGCAGCGCATCGGCTGGGAGATTCCGAAGCCCAAGGCGACGATGTTCGTCTGGGGACAGATTCCCGAGCCCTATCGCGCGATGGGCTCGATCGAGTTCGCGAAATTCTTGCTGAAGGAAGGAAAGGTGGCGGTGTCGCCGGGAATCGGCTTCGGCGAGTACGGCGACGACTATGTGCGCTTCGCGCTGATCGAGAACGAGCATCGGACGCGCCAGGCGGTGCGCGGCATTCGAAAGGCGTTCGGCGGCACGCTGGTGCCCGCCGAGCGGAGCGCCAGCGCCGGCTGACGGCGCGTCGCGGCCTCCATCCCGCATGCCCGCGCGTGGGGTTCGCGCCGGGCTGATCGGCTTCGGTACGATCGGCACCGGTGTCGTGAAGCTCTTGCAGCGCCGGCGCGCCGCGATCGACGCGCGGCTCGGCGCGCCGCTGCGCCTGGTGCGCATCGCCGACATCGACACCACCCGCGACCGCGGCGTCCGCCTGCCGAAAGGCATGCTCGTCGCCGACGCCGCCGAGGTCTACGCCGCCGCCGACGTCGACGTCGTGATCGAGCTCATGGGCGGCTACGAGCCGGCGCGCCGTTTCGTGATGGCGGCGATCGCCGCCGGCAAGAGCGTCGTCACCGCCAACAAGGCGCTCCTCGCCGTCCACGGTCGGGAGATCCTGCGCGCCGCGGCGGCGCGGCGCGTCGACGTCGGCCTCGAGGCGAGCGTCGGCGGCGGCATCCCGATCGTGCGCGTGCTGCGCGACGGCCTCGTCGCCGATCGCGTGCGCGGCGTCTACGGCATCGTGAACGGCACCTGCAACCACATCCTCTCGACGATGACGCGTGACGGCGGTCAGTTCGCCGACGCGCTCGCCGAGGCGCAAGCGCGCGGCCTCGCCGAAGCCGATCCCAGCTTCGACATCGACGGCACCGACTCCGCGCACAAGCTCGTGATCCTCGCCGCGCTCGCCTTCGGCGCCGATCTCCGGCTGCGCGACGTGTTCACGGAGGGCATCCGCGGGATCGAGCAGATGGACGTGCTGTATGCGCGCGAGCTCGGCTGCGTGATCAAGCTCCTCGCGATCGCCACGTGCGACGGCGCCCGCGTCGCCGCGCGCGTCCACCCGGCGCTCGTACCGGCGACGCACGTGCTCGCCGGCGTCGGCGGCGCGTTCAACGCCATCTACCTCGACGGCGAGGACCTCGGCTCGAGCATGTACTATGGCCTCGGTGCCGGCATGATGCCGACCGCGACGGCGATCGTCGCCGATCTCGTCGAGGTCGCCGGCAATCGCCTCGCCGGCGCCGCGGCGCGTGTGCCGCCCTTCGGCTTCGCGGCGATCCGCCGCCTGCCGCTGGTGCCGATGGGCGAGCTGCGAACGGCGTACTACCTCCGGATCATGGCACGCGACCGCCCCGGCGTGCTCGGCGACATCGCTGGCATCCTCGGACGGCATGCGATTAGTATCGGCACCGTGATCCAAAAGGGCCGCAGCGCCGCCACCGTCGTCCCCGTCGTCATCCGCACCCACCACGCCCGCGAACGCGACGTCCAACCCGCCCTCAAACCCATCCGTCGCATGAACGCCGTCAAAGGCGCCCCCATATGCCTCCGCATTCATTGACGCCCGCGATGCCCGCGATGCGAGGCGCAGCCGAGCGAGCCGACCACCGGCGCGGTCTGGCCCGCGTCGTGCGCGGGGTCGCGCGGCGCAGCCGCCGCGCGACGGGAGCACCGCGGGTTCACCCCGCGGTGCGACGCCCATCGCGAGGCGCAGCCGAGCGGGGGCGAAATTAATGGACAGGAACCTGGCCCTCGAGGTCGTCCGCGTCACCGAGGCGGCGGCGCTCGCGTCGGCGCGCTTCATGGGTCGCGGTGACGAGGCCGGCGCCGATCAGGCGGCGATCGAGGCGATGCGGCGCGCATTCAACGCGATTCCCGTCAGCGGGACCGTGCTGATCGGCGAGGGCAGCCCCGACGAGACACCGGTGCTCTACGCCGGCGAGCAGGTCGGCGAGGGCGGAAGCGCGACCGAGGTCGCCCTCGACGCGCTCGAGGGCGCCAGCATCTGCGCCACCGGCGGCGCGGGCGCGCTCTCGATCATCGCGATCGCCGAACACGACGTGTTCTTCCGCTGCCCGAACACGTACATGGAGAAGATCGCCGTCGGCCCCGAAGGACGCGGCATCATCGACCTCGAGCGCTCGGCAACCGACAACCTGAAGGCGCTCGCCGAGGCGAAGGGTGTGTACGTCGCGGACCTGACCGTCGCGCTCCTCGAGCGCCCGCGGCACGCGAAGCTCATCCGCGAGGTGCGTTCGGCCGGTGCGCGCGTCAAGCTGCTCGCCGCCGGCGACCTCTCCGCCGCCCTCGCGACGACGCGTCCCGACTCCGGGATCGACGTCCTGATGGGCATCGGAGGCGGCCTGCAGGGTATCCTCGCCGCGGCGGCGTTGCGCTGTGCCGGCGGCGACATGCAGGCACGGCTCTCGCCGCTCACCCAGGACGACGTCCGGCAGTGCTACGCTCAGGGCTTCACGGATTTGAAGCGGCGGTACACTCTGGACGAGCTCGTCCGCGGCAACGTCATGTTCGCCGCGACCGGCGTCACGACCGGCGACTACCTCGAGGGCGTGCGATTCTTCCGCGGCGGCGCCACCACCAACTCCGTCGTGATGCGCTCGCAGACGCGGACGGTCCGCTATCTCCAAACCACGCACCACTTCGAGTTCAAGCCCGAATACTGAGCGGGGCCGCCCAATGGACCGCGACGTTACGGGCGGCAAGGTAGTGCCTTTGGTCTTGGCAGCTCGAGGGGGATAATCTATACGGAAACCCCGCCATGTCCTGGAAAGTCTGTCATGCGACGGTCTTCGAGCCGGAAGCGTATCTCGTCAAAGGCTTCCTCGAGCACCAAGGAATCCCGTGCCTGCTCGAGAACGGACGCTTCGGCATGGATCCGGTGCGGATCGGAAGCCTCGGCACGATCCGCATCCTCGTGCCCGAGGAGTGGGTGCCGGTGGCGTCGAAGCTGATCTCGCGACGGACGCGTCCCGCGCGCCCGATGCATGCGGAGTCGCATCGCGCGCAGGTGATCGCCGTCGACTTCAGCCGCCGTCGGCGGCGCCCGCGCGCGAGCCGTCGCGGCCGCAGCGAGGCGCCGTGAGCGCGCACCCGAAGCGGGCCGGTGCGGACGCGAACGCGCCGCGCTTCTCGACGATCTCCGACATGGAGATCGCGCCGCTCTACGGCGCCGAGGATCTCCCCGCCGACCCGTCCGCGATCGGAGCACCCGGCGCGTTCCCGTACACGCGCGGTCCGTATCCGACGATGTACCGCGGGCGCCCGTGGACGATGCGGCAGTTCGCCGGCTTCGGCAGCGCGCGCGACACCAACGCGCGTTTTCGGTTCCTCCTCGCGCAGGGCCAGACCGGTCTCTCCACCGCCTTCGACATGCCGACGCTCATGGGTTACGACGCCGACCACCCGCGCGCGCTCGGCGAAGTCGGGCGCGAGGGCACGGCGGTGTCGACGCTCGAGGACATGATCGAGCTCTTCGACGGCATCGATCTCGCGGCGGTCACCACCTCGATGACCGTGAACTGCTCGGCGAGCATCATTCTCGCGATGTACTTCGCGGTCGCGGAGCGCCACGGCGTGCCGATGACGGCGCTCGGCGGCACCATCCAGAACGACATGCTGAAGGAGTTCATTGCGCAAAAGGAGTGGATCTGCCCGCCCGAGCCCTCGGTGCGGATCATCATCGACATGATCGAGTTCTGCACGCGCGAGGCGCCGCGCTTCCACCCGGTCTCGATCTCGGGCTACCACATCCGCGAGGCGGGCTCGACCGCGGTGCAAGAGGTCGCGTTCACCCTCGCCGACGGTATCGGCTACGTCGACGCGGCGCGCGCCCGCGGGCTCGCCGTCGACGAGTTCGCGCCGCGGCTGTCGTTCTTCTTCAACCTCCACAACGACTTTCTCGAGGAGATCGCCAAACTGCGCGCCGCGCGGCGCCTGTGGGCGCGCATCATGCGCGATCGCTTCGGCGCGACCAACCCGCGGGCGTTGATGTTGCGGACGCACGCGCAGACGGCGGGCTGCTCGCTCACCGCCCAGCAGCCGCTCAACAACGTCGTGCGGGTCGCGCTCCAGGCGCTCGCGGGCGTCCTCGGCGGCGTGCAGTCGCTGCATACGAACTCGATGGACGAGACCTTGGCGCTGCCGAGCGAACAGGCGGTGATGGTGGCGCTGCGCACCCAGCAGATCATCGCCGAGGAGAGCGGTGTCACCAACACCGTCGATCCGCTCGGCGGCAGCTACGCGATCGAAGCCCTGACGTCGCGGATCGAAGCCGAGGCCGAGGACTACATCCGGCAGATCGACGCCATGGGCGGCATCGTGCATGCGATCGAGCTCGGGTTCCCGCAGAAGGAGATCGCCGAGGCGGCGTACCGTTTCCAGCGCCAGCTCGACTGCGGCGAGAAAGTGATGGTCGGCGTCAACAAGTACCAGCTCGGCGACGAGCCGCCGATCGACCTCCTGCGCATCGACCCCGCGCTCGAGGAACGACAGGCCGGGCGGGTGCGGGCGTTCAAGCAGGCGCGCGATCAGGCGCGCGCGCGCGAACGGCTCACCGCCGTGCGCCACGCATGTCGCGGCGGCGAGAACCTCATGCCGCCGCTCATCGCCGCGGTGAAAGAGGGCGTCACGCTCGGCGAGATCTGCGACGTCTACCGCGAGGAGTTCGGCGTCTACCGCGATCCCGCCTGGCTGTGATCGCGTGAAGCCCCAGCGCACACTGCGCATTCTGGTCGCGAAGCCGGGGCTCGATGGTCATGATCGCGGCGCGAAGATCATCGCGCGCGCGCTACGCGACGCGGGATTCGAGGTCATCTACACCGGTCTGCATCAGACGCCGGAGATGATCGCCGAGGCGGCGCTCCAGGAAGACGTCGATGTCGCGGGGCTGAGCATCCTCTCGGGCGCGCACCTGTAGCTGTTCCCGCGCGTCGTCGAGCAACTGAAGAACCGCGGAGTCGACGATGTGCTCCTGTTCTGCGGAGGGATCATTCCCGACGGAGACACGAATGCCCTCGAGGCACTCGGATTCGCCGCAATCTTCCGGCCGGGCACCAATACGCAGGACATCGTGAAATTCGTCTACGCCAATGTGAGT
>JBGOSW010000126.1:0-12656 GCA_041476145.1 Binatia bacterium | reverse complement strand
TCATGATCCCGACGGAAAACGTCGGCAGCGTCGGCCTCCGCCGCATCATCGGTCGCGACATGGTAGCCAAGGTCTACACGATCCTGCGTGACACGAAGGTGGAGATCGATCAGCAGACGTGGAATCGACGGTACCGGGAGTACACCGAAAAGATCAAACCCGGCTCGGTGCTCGAAATCGCCAAGGTGCTGCGGGATCTCTTCGTGCTGAAAGGCGACAAAGAACTGTCGTTCGGCGAACGCAAGATGCTCGATACCGCGCGCAATCTCCTGGTGAAGGAGCTCGCAATCGCGAAATCGCATTCCGAGGACAAAATCATGGAAGAGCTGAAGACGATCTTCGCGCACTGAGCTCGCGACGAGCATGCGCGCCCATCACGCGAGCACCAGGCCGGGTCTGCGCCCGGCCTTTTTTTTGTCATGATCGACGTCATTCTGGTCGCGGGCGGGCGCGGGCTGCGCTTCGGGAGCGCGCTCGCGAAGCAATTTCAGCTGCTCGCGGGCGTGCCGCTCCTCGTCTGGTCGGCGCGCCGCATGGGCGCGATCACCGGCCTGACGCGGCTCATCGTCGTCGCGGCGCCGGAAGAGCACGCGCGCTGCCGCGCGCTTCTCGAGCCGCTCGCGCTGCCGCTCCATCTGGCGGAGGCGGGCGAGGAGCGGCAGCACTCGGTCGCCTCCGGCCTCGCGGCGGTCGACGCGCGCACCGAGCTCGTGGTCGTGCATGACGCCGTGCGGCCGCTGGTCGAGCCGTCGGCGATCGTCGCCTGCGTCGAGGCGGCGCGTACGAACGGCGCCGCCTTTTTGGCGACACCCGTCGCCGATACCGTGAAACGCGTCGAGGACGACGTCGTGACCGCGACCGTACCGCGCACCGGCCTCTGGCTGGCGCAGACGCCGCAGGTCTTCCGTGCCGACCTCCTGCGCCGCGCGCACGCGGAGGCGGTGCGGCTCGGGATCGTCGCCACCGACGACGCGGCGCTGGTCGAGCGGCTCGGCGCGCCGGTACGTATCGTCGCGGCGAGTCACCTCAACCGCAAGATCACCACCCCCGAGGATCTCGCCTGGGCCGAGGCGATCGTTGCCGGCTTCCCGAACCTCCGTCTCTAGGAGCGGCGCGGGGGCGAAATCAATCGTTCAAGCTCCCGGAACGAAAGCCCTCGAGGTCGAGCGTCACGTAGCGGAAGCCGGCGTCGCGCACGCCGCGCAGCGCCGCGGCGCGGAGCACACCGTCGGCGAAGCGCTCGAGCTCGCCGACGCCGACCTCGATGCGCGCCAGCTCGCCGTGAAACCGGACGCGCACCTCACGGAATCCGAGCGCGCGCAGCGCCGACTCGGCGACGCCGACCATGCGCAGGCGCTCGCGGGTGATCTCGGTGCCGTAGGGAAAGCGCGACGACAGGCACGGGCTCGCGGGCTTGTCCCACGTGTCGAGACCGAGGGTGCGACTGATCGTGCGCAGTTCGGCCTTGTGCAAGCCGGCCTCGACGAGCGGATGGCGCACGCCGTGCTCCTCGGCGGCCCGCAAGCCGGGACGATAATCACCGAGGTCGTCGATGTTGACGCCGTCGAGGATGACGGCGAGACCGCGAGCGCGCGCCTCGGAAGCGCAGATCTCGTAGAGCCGGTCCTTGCAGAGGTAGCAGCGATTCGTCGGGTTGGCGGCGTAGTGCGGGATCTCGAGCTCGTTCGAATCGACGACGACGTGCGCGACGTCGAGCGCGGCCGCGAGCGTGACCGCCGCCGTCGTGTCCTCCTCGGGATTGGTCGGCGACACGCTGGTGAGCGCCGTCACGCGTGACCCGAGCACGTCGCGGGCGACGCGCAGGAGCAGCGAGGAGTCGACGCCGCCCGAGAAGGCGACGAGCGCGCTCGGCAGCGACGCGAGCGCGGCGCGGAGCTGCGCGAGCTTGGCGTCGAGCGCGGGCTCGAGCACGACGGCATCCATCGGTGTGCTAAATTCCCGCGGCGTGGAAGAGATCGGTCGTGAGGTAACGCTCGCCGGTGTCCGGGAACATCGTCACGACCGTCGCCCCCGGGCCGAACTTGCGCGCGACCGCGAGCGCCGCCACGCACGCCGCGCCCGCCGAGATCCCGACCAGCATCCCTTCCTCCTTGGCGAGGCGTCGGGTACAGGCCGCGGCCTCGGCGTCGCTGACCGCGATCACCTCGTCGTAGATCTCGGTATTGAGGATGTCCGGCACGAAGCCGGCGCCGATGCCCTGGATCTTGTGGAAGCCGGGCTCGCCGCCGGAGAGCACCGGCGACGCCGCCGGCTCGACCGCGACGATGCGGACTCCCGGCATGCGAGCCTTCAACACCTCGCCAACTCCGGTGATGGTGCCGCCGGTCCCGACGCCGGCGACGAAGGCGTCGATGCGCTCGAACTGCCGCAGCAGTTCGGGCGCGGTCGTCCGGCGATGGACCTCGGGATTGGCGGGATTCGCGAACTGTTGCGGCATGAAATAGTCGGGGTGCTCGGAGAGAATCTCCTCGGCCTTGCGAATGGCACCATGCATGCCGCGCGTATCGGGGGTGAGGATCATCGTCGCGCCGTAGGCGTTCAGGAGGCTGCGGCGCTCCTCACTCATCGTATCCGGCATGGTGAGGATGAGCTTGTAGCCCTTGACCGCGCAGACGAGCGCGAGGCCGATTCCGGTGTTCCCGCTCGTCGGCTCGATGATCGTCGCCCCGGGACGCAACCGGCCGTCGCGTTCCGCGGCCTCGACCATGGCACGGCAGATCCGGTCTTTGATGCTGCCGCCGGGATTGAAGGACTCGAGCTTCGCCCAGACCTCGGCGCCGCTCTCGGGTACGACGCGATTCAGCCGCACGACGGGCGTCTCCGTGATGAGATCGAGGGGCGAGTCAGCGACCAACACGGCGGAACCCATGAGAACGGCGATGATAACCGTCGCTTCGACGGAGAGTCAACGTGAAGCGCGGCGTCACGTGCGCCGGCCGCGCGCTCGTCGTGTTTCCGGGCGCTCTCGGCGACTTCCTGCTGCTCGCGCCGGCGCTCGCCGCGTTGCGCACCGACGGTCTGACGGTCGAGGTGAGCGTGCGACGCGCACTCGCGGGGCTGGCGTGCGCGCTCTTCCCGGGGCCGGTGGCGCCCCCCGCCGACGGTGCCGCCATGGCGTCGCTCTTCACCTCGACGCTCGATCCCGGGCTCGCCGACTGGCTGCGCGGCGCCGCGCGGGTCGACGTCTGGCTCGGCGCCGACGCGGTGCTGCACCAGCATGCTCGCGCCCTCGGTCTCGCACACGTGCGCCATCATCGCGTCGAGCGCGGCGATACCGGCGTGCACGCCGGCGTCGCCTACGCGCGCGCGCTCGGCGTGACGTCGCCGCTCGTCGTGCCGCGTCCTCCCGATGCCTGGCTCGCGGCGGCGCACGCCCGACCCCGTCCCCGCGCGCTCCTGATCCACCCGGGGGCCGGCGCCGCCGCGAAACGCTGGTCGGCCTCCGGATTTCTCCGCCTCGCGGATGCGTGGCAAGCACGTGGCGGCGAGACGGTCGTCCTGCTCGGGCCGGCCGAAAGGGAAGACGAAGTACGCTGGCGGACGAGCCGGCACGAGGTTGCGAGCGGACTCGGGCTGCGCCAGGCGGCCGCGCTGATCGCGAGCGCACCCTGGTACGTCGGCAACGACTCGGGCATCAGTCACCTCGCCGGTCTCCTCGATCGTCGGGGCGTCGTGCTCTTCGGTCCGACGCGCGCCGCGCGCTGGCGCCCGTTCGGGGCGCTCGAGCCGATCCGCTGGGCCGGCGTCGCGGAAGCGGAGGTCGTCGCACGGGTCGCCGCGCGTCTCGCGACGCTCACCGGCGATCGTCTTGACACCCCCACCCCCGGGCACTAGCGTTCAGCCATGTCACGCGTGCAGCGGACGGCGCCGATCGTCGGCGCGGACCGGCTGCGTGCGTGCGATCGCCACGAGCCGCCGTCGGCTCCGACCCACGCTGGAAAGGGGACGGTCCGGCGGATATCGTGTCGCAAAGGCCCGCCGCGCGCGTCGAACGGGCGAGCACGGTGGGCCGACGAGGTACGACAGTGAACAATGCCATCAAGACGACGGTTCTTCTCGCCGCGCTCACGGCGCTCATCGTGTGGGTCGGGCAAATGCTCGGCGGTGGGCAGGGCGCGATGATCGCGCTGGTCCTCGCGGCCGTCATGAACATCGGGAGCTATTGGTTTTCCGATCGCATCGTGATCGCGATGTATCGCGCTCAGCCGATCTCGGAATCCGACGATCCCGAGCTGTATTCCATCGTGCACGGTCTCGCGCTCAAGAATCACATTCCGATGCCGCGCCTGTACGTGATTCCGACCGAATCTCCGAACGCGTTCGCGACCGGCCGCAGCCCCGAGCACGCGGCCGTCGCCGTCACCGCCGGCATCCGGCGGCTCCTCGACCGCCAGGAGCTCGAGGGCGTCATCGCGCACGAGCTCGCGCACGTGACCAATCGCGACATCCTGATCAGCTCGATCGCGGCGACGCTCGCGGGCGCCATCATGATGCTGGCGAACATGGCGCGGTGGAGCCTCATCTTCGGCGGTGTCGGCCAGCGCGACGATCGCGAGGGCGGCGGCAACGGTCTCGGGCTGCTCTTCAGCCTCATTCTCGCGCCGATCGCGGCGATGCTGATCCAGATGGCGATCTCGCGCTCCCGCGAGTATCAGGCCGACGACACCGGCGCGCGCGTCAGCCGCGAGCCCGAAGCGCTCGCGTCGGCACTGCGCAAAATCTCCGCCTACGCGGAGCGCGTTCCGATGGCCGCGAGCCCGTCGACGGCGCATCTCTTCATCGTCAACCCGCTGCACGGGGTGAGCTTCCAGAATCTCTTCAGCACGCACCCGCCGCTCGAGCAGCGCATCGCGCGTCTCGAGCAGATCGCGAGCGAGCTCGGACAGCGCAGGTAGACGGGCATG
This sequence comes from Binatia bacterium, assembly GCA_041476145.1. Taxonomy (GTDB): domain Bacteria; phylum Desulfobacterota; class Binatia; order UTPRO1; family UTPRO1; genus DP-19. Next base: position 7,731 of record JBGOSW010000126.1, on the reverse strand, counting down.
GCCAAGGACGAGGACGAGCAGGAAAGCCGCGGCTTCAAGGTGCAGGACCGACGTCGGTTCGTCGACGCCGAGCCCGGCTCCGACCGTGACGCGGAATCGCGCGCGAGCGAGGAATCGCACGCCGCCGAGACGTCTCCGCCGTCCGCGGCCGGTGCGTCGTCGGCGGGGAGTGAGGCAGCGCGCGGGGCGGCCGGCGACTTCGCAGCCGACACCGGCGGCGCGGCCGCTTTCGGCGAGATGAGCTTCAGCAGCTTCGTCATGGGCCTCACCACGCAGGCCTTGATGCACTTGGGGGAGATCCCCGACCCCATGAACCAGAACGTCGCGCACGATCTGCCCGCCGCGAAGCAGATGATCGATCTGCTCGGCATTCTGCGCGACAAGACCAAGGGGAACCTCGACGCCGCCGAGGAGCAACTCCTCGGGGAGGTGCTCTACGACCTCCGCATGCGCTACGTCGAGATGGCACGGAATCGGTAGCGTTCAAGGTCGGTAACGAACACGCCGCACGCGGCATTCCACGCATTTCGGGGGGCATGATGGCAGTGCGTACGATCAGGGGAGCGCTCGTCACGCTGGTAGTCGGCATCATCATCGGCATCGGCGTGACGATTTGGCTCGGGCGGACGGGCGGTCCCGCCGTCACCCGCGCGCCGGTGCCGCCGGTCATCGCGGCGCTGCCGGCCGCGCAGCGTTCGCCGTCGACGGTCGCCGCCGGCGACGCACAGGCGATCGCGCCCGCTCCCGTGCCGCTCGCCGTCGTGCCCGATTTCGCTTCGCTGGCCGAGCGGCTGAGCCCCGTCGTCGTCAACATCTCGACGACATCGCAGGGCAAGCAGCAGGCACCGGACCTTCCGCAGTTTCACGGTCCGGGAGGGCAGGGCGGTCCGCAGTGGCCGTTCGGGGAGGGTGATCCACGCGAATTCGGCGAGCCTCTCGAACGCTTCTTCGGACCGTCGCCGCGGCAGCAGCATCCGTTCCGCCAGCGCAGTCTCGGCTCGGGCTTCATCATCGATGCCGAGGGGTACATCCTCACCAACAACCACGTCGTCGAGAACGCCGACGAGATCATCGTCCGCCTCGGCAGCGGCAAGGAGCACAAGGCGAGCATCGTCGGCAAGGACGCCAAGACCGACATCGCGCTCCTCCGCATCGACAACGCCGCCGACCTCACCGCCGTGACGCTCGGCGACTCCGAAACCTTGAAAGTCGGCGAGTGGGTGATGGCGATCGGCAACCCCTTCGGGCTCGATCACACCGTGACCGCCGGCATCGTGAGCGCGAAGGGCCGCTTCATCGGCGCCGGGAACTACGACGACTACATTCAGACCGACGCCGCCATCAATCCCGGCAACTCCGGCGGTCCGCTGATCAATCTGCGCGGCGAGGTGGTCGGCATCAACTCCGCCATTTTCAGTCGCACCGGCGGCAACATCGGCATCGGCTTCGCCGTTCCCATCAACCTCGCCAAGGAGCTCCTGCCGCAGCTGAAAGAGAAGGGCAAGGTCACCCGCGGTTGGCTCGGCGTCCTCATTCAGAAGGTCACGCCCGAGATCGCCGAGTCGCTCGGCCTCGACGAGGCGCGCGGCGCGCTCGTCGCCGACGTCGTCAAGGACGGCCCCGCCGCCGCCTCCGGTCTCAAGGTGGGCGACGTCATCGTCGAGTTCGACGGCCGTCCGGTGCACGAATCGAACGAGCTGCCGCTCATGGTCGCGCGCGAGCCGATCGGGAAGCAGGTCACGGTCAAGGTCCAGCGCGAGAAGGACACGAAAGAGATCCCCGTCACGATCGCGGAATTGAAGGACGAAGAGGTCGCGGCCGCCGGCAAGGGCGAAAGCGAGAAGCTCGGCCTCACCGTCCAGACGCTCACGCCCGAGATCGCGCAGAACCTCGGCGTCACCGACGTCAAAGGCGTCGTGGTGACGGCAGTCGAGTCGGGGAGCCCGGCCGAGGACGCCGGGCTTCGCCGCGGCGACATCATCCTCGAGGTCAACCGGCAAGCGATCGAGGACGTCGGCGACTATCGCAAGGCGTTGCGCGAAGGCGAGAAGGGAAAGAACGTCCTCTTCCTCATCCGTCGCGGTGACAACACGATCTTCCTCGCGCTCAAGCCTCCGGCTTGAGATGCGCGTCCTCGCGATCGAGAGCTCGTGTGACGACACGGCGGCCGCCGTCCTCGACGGCGACGGCGTCCGCGCCAGCGTGGTCGCGTCGCAGGACCTGGTGCACGGTCGCTTCGGCGGCGTCGTACCCGAGCTCGCCTCCCGCCAGCACGTGCTCGCGATCGTGCCGGTGATCGAGCGCGCGCTCACCCAAGCCGAGATCGGTCTCGACGACGTCGAAGGCGTCGCGGCGACGTACGGACCCGGTCTCGTCGGCTCGTTGCTGGTCGGTCTGCAGGCCGCCAAGGGCATCGCGTTCGCGCGCGACCTGCCGTTCATCGGCGTCAATCACCTCGAAGGGCACTTGCTCGCGATCCTCCTCGACCGTCCGGTCGCGTTTCCGTACCTCGGCCTGCTCGTCTCCGGCGGCCACACGAGCCTCTACGTCGTCGAGGGTATCGGCGTGTATCGTCTCCTCGGACGCACGCGCGACGACGCCGCCGGCGAGGCGTTCGACAAGGGCGCGAAGATGCTCGGACTCGGCTACCCGGGAGGGCGGGAAATCGATCGCCTCGCCGCCAGCGGCGATCGCGCCGCGATCCGTTTCCCGCGCGCCACGCTCAAGCACGGAGGCTACGACTTGAGTTTCAGCGGCGTGAAAACTTCGCTCCGGCAGTATCTGCTCGAGGAGCGTGGCGCGGCGCTAGCGGACGTGTGCGCGAGCTTTCAGGAGGCGATCGTCGACATGCTCGTCGCGCCGACACTGCGCGCCGCCGGCGACCTCGGACTCGAGACCATCGTGGTCTCGGGCGGCGTCTCGGCGAATCGTCGGCTGCGCGCGCGCATGGAGGAAGACGGGGCGCGCGCGGGTGTCACGGTCGCGTTTCCACGCTTCGCGTACTGTACCGACAACGCGGCGATGATCGGCTATGCCGGACGCGCGCGGTTGTTGCGCGGCGAGCGCCACCCGCTCACGTTGAACGCCGCGGCGACGCTCCCGATCGGCGTCGGCTCGAGAGCCGCCCTCGCGCCGACCGGCACCGCGGCCGAAGTGGGGGGCGCATGACCGGCCTCTCCGCGGAGACGCGCGCCCTCCTCGCGGAGGAGGGGCTCGCGCCGCGCAAGCGTCTCGGACAGCACTTCCTCGTCGACCGCAACGTCGTCGCCCGCATGGTCGCGCTCGCCGAGATCGCACCGCACGAGGCGGTGTTGGAAATCGGCCCTGGGCTCGGCGCCCTGACCGATGCGCTCGCGGCGCGGGCGGCGCGGCTGTACGTGATCGAGTACGACCGCGGCCTCTGCGACGTACTGCGCCGAAAGCTCGCGCACGTCTCCCACGTGCGGATCCTCGAAGGCGACGCGCTGCGCATCGATCTCCGCGGCGCCATTCCCGAGGGCACCGTCAAGGTGGTGGCGAGCCTCCCGTACAACGTCGCCGTGCCGATTCTCTTTCGCCTCCTGGATGAGCGCGCGATCTTCTCCGACCTCACCGTGATGCTGCAGCGCGAGGTCGCCGAGCGTCTGCTGGCGCGGCCGGGCTCGCGCGCCTACGGGGCGCCGTCGGTGCTCTTTCAGCTCTACGCCGAGCCGTGCGGCCGCTTTCGGGTGCCGCCATCGGCGTTCTATCCCCGGCCGCAGGTGACGTCCGAGGTGATCCGCATACGGTTGTGCCGCGAGCCGCGCGTCCCGGTCGACGACCCGGCACTCCTCCGGGCGGTGGTACGCGCCACCTTCAATCAGCGACGCAAGATGCTGCGGAACGCGCTGCAAACGCTGCCGGCGCGCCTGGCACTGCCGCCGGAGGCGTGGGAGAGCGTCTTCGCGGCGACGGGCATCGACGGCCGCGTGCGTGGCGAGACCCTCGACCTCACCGCGTTCGCGGCGCTCGCCGACGCCGCCGGCCGCGCCCTCGCCGACGCGGGCGTGAATGCGCGGGGCGCCGGGCGCCCGCCGGCGCGCGACGCCTAGTCGTCGCGCGCGCGACGTCCCGATGCCGGAGCTGCCCGAGGTCGAGACGCTCCGCCGCGGCCTCGCGACCGCGCTCGTCGGCCGGCGCGTCACGGCGGTCACGGTGCACGAGCGGCGACTGCGACGGCGCGTGGCGCCGTCGTTCGAGGCGGCGCTCGTCGGACGGCGGATCGAGGCGGTGCGGCGGCGCGCGAAATACCTGCTCCTCGAGCTCGACGACGGTGCGGTGTGGCTCGTCCATTTCGGGATGAGCGGCACGCTCGTCGTACTCCCCGCGACGGCGGCTCGACGTGTCCACACCCACGTGGTCGTCGCGCTCGACGACGGGCGCATGCTGCACTTCCATGATCCGCGCCGCTTCGGGTTGATGCGCGTCGGCAAGGCGGCGGCGCTCAGCGAGCTCGACGAGCTCGGCGTCGAGCCCCTGGAGGGGTCGTTCTCGGCGAGTTTCCTGCACGCCGCGGCGCGCAAGCAGCGACGCGCCGTGAAAAGTCTGCTCATGGATCAACGGCTGGTCGTCGGCATCGGCAACATCTACGCGAACGAAATCCTCTTTGCCGCCGGGGTGCGCCCGAGCCGGCGCACCTCGCGCCTCGCGCGCGCCGACGCCGCGCGCATCGTCGCGGCGACGGGCGCGGTGCTCACGGAGGCGCTGGCGGCGCGTGGATCGTCGATCTCCGACTATCGTGACGAGCGCGGCGAGCCGGGCGCGTTCCAGAAGCGCTTCCGCGTCTACGAGCGCGCCGGCGCGCCGTGCGCTCGCTGCGGCGGCATCATTCGCCGCACGATCATCGTCGGGCGGAGCGCGTTCTACTGTCCGCGTTGCCAGCGCTGACCGAGCCGGCGCGCCGCGCGCGCCGGCCGTCGGGCGTACCCGCGGGTGTCAGGACTTCGCGCCCACCGCCGCCGCGGCCGCGGGCGCCTTCAAGGCCTCTCCGCGGACGTTCTTGTCGTGCAGCACCTGGAGCAGGCGCGTGGCGCCGCCGTTCGACATGATCTCCTGGAACTGCGCGCGGAAGTTCGCCACCAGGCTCACGTTCTCGATGATGATGTCGATGATCTTCCAGGTGCCGTCGATCTGCCGCAGGCGGTAGTCGACGTTGATGTCGTCGGCGCCGTTGCGCACGATCTTGGTGCGTACCGTCCAGTCGCCGCGCGGTTCGGCGTGGTCGTCGATGATAGTGACCTTCTCGTTCTTGTAGCTCTCGACGTTGCGGCCGTACGTCCCGGAGAGGTTCTCCCGGAACTCTTCCATGAACTGCGTCCGTTGCGCCTCCGAGAGCTCGTTCCAGAAACGCGCGAGGACGAGCTTCGACAAGGTCGCGAAGTCGACCCGCGCGTAGACGATGCCCTCGACGTGGTGACGTTTCTCGTCGGTGGAGAACCCACGGTTCGCGAGCACCTCGATCACCGCGCCGGTCGTCGCCTGCACCACGCCGCGCGGCGTGTTGGCGTTCGTGCTCGGAGTGTCGGCCGCGGAGGCGCGGAGCGGGGCGGCGACGAGCGTCAGCACGGCGGCGAGAGCGGCGATGGTGCGAATCACGATTGCGGTTCTCCTCAGGGTTGGGGCGGCGGTTCGTCCAGGTTCGGGTGATAGAGATCATCGTTCGCTTCCGGAACGTAGAAAGCTTGGGTGTCGATCTTCGTGCCCCCGGCACGATCGTTCACCAGGGCGTTGCGGCGCTGCTGGTACGCGTCGCGGACGAACACATAGTAGTCGAAGGATGCGCGCTTCGCCTCGTCCACCTGTTGGAGGAAAAGTGCGCGGGTGTTGATCGTGTCGGCGACCCGGGCGACGGCGAGCACGTCCCACGGTGCGAACCAGGAGGTGACGTTCGTGACGCTGTCGACCATGAGCCCGACGACGTCGCGTGGGTTCGAGGGGCCGAGGAGCGGGATGACGAGGTACGCCCCCGGCGGCAGGCCCCACCATCCGAGCGTCTGGCCGAAGTCCTCGACGTGCTGCGCGAGTCCGAGCGGCGTCGCATAGTCGAAGAAGCCGACGACGCCGACCGTCGTGTTCACCGCGAAGCGCCCGAAGTCGGAGGCGCCGTTCTTCACCTTCCCTTGGAGCACGTCGTTCACGATGACGATCGGCGAGCGCAGGTTCACGAAGAAGTTCGACAGCGAGCGCTGCACCGGGTCGGGCGCGATCCGATTCCATCCCTTCGCGACCGGCGCCAACACGCGGACATCCAGCTGGTCGTTGAACCAGAACACCTTGCGGTTGAGCGGCTGCAGCGGGTCGTAGTCGGTGCGCACCTGAACGAGACGACCGCGCGTCGCCGGCGGGCCGCACGCGGCGAGGCCTGCGGCCAGCACGGCGAGGCAGAGCGCCGCTCGGGGTGAAGTCCAGATCATCGTCGTCCTTTCGGAGGCTATTCGGCCTTGGCCGGGGCGCCGTCCGTATTGTGAATCAGTTTACCGATCAAGCGCTCGAGAATCACTGCCGATTCGGTAAAGCTGATTTCCTCGCCGGGCTTGAGATATTCCGCCTCGCCGCCCAGCTGGAGGGAGATATAGCGGTCGCCGAGGATGCCGGAGGTCACGACCGACGCCGAAGTGTCGGTGGGGAGCTTCAAGCTCTTGTCGAGGTCGAGCGCGACACGAGCGCGGGCGTTTTGATCGAGGGCGATCGAGGTCACCTGCCCGACCTTGACGCCGGCGATGACGACCGGTGCACGCGGCTTCAGGCCCCCCGTCTGATCGAAGGTGGCGTACACCGTGAGGCCGCCGGGTCCGTCGTAGGAGAGCCCGCCGACGCTGATCGACAGGTAGGCGATCGCCGCCAGTCCCGCCAGGACGAAGCAGCCGACGAGAAAATCACGCAACGGTGACCGACTCATACCTCACACCCCCCAGAGCGCCGTGATGACGTAGTCGAAGAGCAGGATGCACACCGAGGCGACGACGACGGTGGAGGTCGTAGCCGCGCTCACGCCCGCCGACGTCGGTGCGCTGGTGAACCCGCGAAAGGTCGCGATCAATCCGACCAGGCCGCCGAAGACGAGCGCCTTCAAGAGGCTGCCGACGACGTCGTCGCGGAAGTCGACGGCCGATTGCAGGCTCGAGACATACGTCCCGCCGTCGATCCCCATGAGTCCGACGCCGACGAGGTAGCCGCCGAAGAGGCCGAAGGCGATGAAGAGCGCCGAAAGCAGCGGCATCGCGAACGTCATCGCCAGAGCCTTCGGCGTGACGACCAGATCCACCGGGTCGACCGCCATCATGCGCAGGCCGTCGAGCTGCTCGGTCGCGACCATGGTGCCGATCTCGGCGGCGGTCGCCGAGCCGGCGCGGCCGGTTGCGAGGAGGGCGGTCAAGACCGGACCGAGCTCGCGGATGAGGCTCAAGCCGACGACCGCGCCGAGCGATTGCTCGGCGCCGAATCGCACCAGCGTGTTGTAGCCTTGCAGGCTCAGCACCATGCCGACCGCCGTTCCCGAGACGCAGATGATGATCAGCGACAGGACCCCGATGTCGAAGACCGCCTGGACGAACAGGCGCACGCGCACCGGCGGGCTGACGAGCGCGCGCAGGATCTGCGCCGCGAACACCGCGAGCTTGCCGAGCTGGTCGATGAAGCGCAGCGTGACCCAGCCGAGATCCTGAACGAGGCGGACGAGGGCCACGTCAGGCGTTCCCCGTGGCGGCGCCGGCG
>JBGOSW010000125.1:0-12671 GCA_041476145.1 Binatia bacterium | reverse complement strand
GAGGACGAACGGATTTCCCTCGTTGCCGCTCGGGTCCATGCCGCTCGCGATGCGGATGTAGACGGGGCCGGGATGGTCGTAGGCGGCGCGGGTCGCGGCGGCGGTGTCCTCCGAGTTCGCGGGGGCGAGGACGGCCATGTTCGGGATGAGACGCATGAGCGCCATGTCTTCGATCGCGTGGTGCGTCGCGCCGACGTAGCCGCCCGAGAGCCCCGACCAGATCGACATCATGACGCCCTTCAGCTTCGGGTAGCCGAAGTCGCTGCGGATCTGCTCGAAGGAGCGCATGGTCTGGAAGGTGGCGATGTTGATCACGAAGGGCATGAGCCCGGAGGCGGCGAGGCCGGCCGCGCAGCCGACCATGTTTTGCTCGGCGATGCCGAGGTTGAACGCACGCTCCGGGAAGGCCGCGAAGAAGTCGGTCGCGCGCGTCGAACGCGAGAGGTCGGCGGTGAGGACGACGACTTCGGGATGGGCGGTGCCGAGCTCGACGAGCATGCGGCCGTAGGCCTCGTAGCTCGTCAGTAGCTCGAGCGTATCGACGTTGTAGGTCGTTCCGTAGGGCATGGTGGTCTCCGCGAACGTGCCGGTCGGCTCAGCGCGTGCCCGCGCCGCGGATCTCGGCGATCGCCTTCGCCTCGTCCTCTTCGCTCAGCGCGCCGTAGTGCCAGGTGGCGCCCGCTTCCATGAACGACACGCCTTTGCCTTTCACGGTGTCGGCGATGATCGCCGTCGGCTTCGCATGGTCATGCGTGGGGAGTGCGGCGAAGGCGTCGAGCAAGGCGGGGATGTCGTGGCCGTCGAGTCGACGCACCTCCCAACCGAACGCGGCGTATTTCTCGTGCAGCGGCTCGATCGCGAGGATCTCCTCGGTGTCGCCCTCGGAGCTGTAGCGGTTGCGGTCGACGATCGCACACAGGCGTCCGAGCTTGAAGTGCCCCGCCGCTTGCGCCGCCTCCCAGATCGAGCCTTCATTCTGCTCGGCGTCGCCCATCAGGCAGAAGACGCGTCGGTCTTTCTTCTGAACGCGGTCCGCGAGCGCCATCCCGACGGCGACTGGTAGCCCATGACCGAGCGAGCCCGTGCTCATGTCGACGCCGGGAATCTTTCGCATGTCGATGTGCATGCCGAAGGCGCTACCGAGATGGTTGATGTCGTCCATCATGCTCTCGGGGAAGAAGCCGGCCGTCGCGAGCACGGGACAGTAGCTCGTGGCGCCGTGGCCCTTCGAGAGGATGAAGCGATCACGCTCCTCCCACTGCGGCCGCTGCGGATCGATGCGGAGCACGTGGAAGTAGAGGACGACGAGGACGTCGACCATCGAGAGCGAGCCGCCGAAGTGCGTCGAGCCGGACTTGACGCCGAGGCGGATCGTCTTCTCGCGAATGTCGCGCGCGCGTGCCTCGAGGGCACGGACGAGATCGTCGGAGCGCTGGGCGGGAGCGGTCATGTGAGCATCCTTCCGATGGCGGAACATAGACGTCGCGATTTCCCGCCGTCAACTGCGTCGCGCGCTTGCGCTTCCTTCCGGTCTCCCCTACGCTCCGACTCTTTCGCGTATGGCGACGATCCCGACGGGGCCTCCGGCGTCTCCTTCCACGGCGGGTGGTCGCAAGACTGCTCCCCCGGTTCGTGGCCGCGTCGCGCGGCGGATACTGGGGGATCCGAAAGATCCACTCTCTCCCGGGGTCTTCCATCAGCTCTCGCTCGTCGCCTTCCTCGCCTGGGTTGGTCTCGGCGCCGACGGTCTCTCCTCCTCGTGCTACGGGCCGGAAGAAGCCTTCCTGCACCTCGGCAGCGAGCGCTTCCTCGCCCTCTTCCTGGTCGCGGCGACGGCGCTGACCGTCTTCATCATCTCCGCCAGCTACTCGCAGATCATCGAGCTCTTCCCGACCGGCGGCGGCGGCTATCTCGTCGCCACCAAGCTCCTCGGGCCGCTCCCCGGCGTCGTTTCCGGCTGCGCGCTCGTCTTCGACTACGTGCTGACGATCGCGATCTCGATCGCGAGCGGTGCCGACGCCATCTTCAGCTTTCTGCCGCCGGGGCTGCAAGCGATCAAGCTCGAGACGGCGATCGCCGCCGTCGGCGTGCTCATCGTGCTGAACCTGCGCGGCGTCAAGGAGTCGGTCGTCGTCCTGGTGCCGATCTTCATCGGATTCCTGCTCACGCACGCGCTGGTGATCCTGATGGCGCTCGCCGGGCATGCACACACGCTCCCGGCCGTGGTCGCGACGGCGGCGCACGACACGCGGATGGAGATCGGCAAGGTCGGCTTTCTCGCGGTCGCGATTGCGTTCATGCGTGCCTACAGTTTGGGCGGCGGCACCTATACGGGAATCGAGGCGGTCTCGAACGGGCTGCAGATCCTGCGCGAACCGCGCGTCCAGACCGGCAAGCGAACCATGCTCTACATGGCGAGCTCGCTCGCGTTTACCGCCGGCGGTATCCTGCTCTGCTATCTCCTGCTCGACATCCGACCGCAGGAGGGCCGCACCCTGAACGCCACCCTGATCGATCAGGTGGCCGGCGGATGGCGGTTCGGCGGCCTGCGGCTCGGCCAGGGGTTTCTGCTGTTCGCCCTCGTCAGCGAGGGCGCGCTCCTCTTCGTGGCGGCGCAGGCGGGATTCCTCGACGGCCCGCGCGTCCTCGCCAACATGGCGGTCGACTCCTGGGTTCCGCACCGCTTTTACCAGCTCAGCGACCGCCTGGTGACGAAGAACGGCATCATGCTGATGGGCGGCGCGGCGCTCGCGGTGCTCCTCTACACGGAGGGCGAGGTGAGCCTCCTCGTCGTCCTCTACAGCATCAACGTCTTTCTCACCTTCACGCTCTCGCAGCTCGGGATGTGCGTGCACTGGTGGCAGGAGCGCGCCGTCGACCCGCGGTGGCGACGGCACCTGCTCGTGAACGGTATCGGCTTGGCGCTCACCTCGAGCATCCTCGTCGCCACGACGGTCCTCAAGTTCCGCGTCGGCGGGTGGGTGACGGTGGTCGTGACCGCGCTATTCGTCGGTCTCTGCCTGTACATCCGGCGGCACTACCGGCAGGTCGAGCACGCGCTGAAACGCCTCGACGAGGAGCTCGTCGACTTCCCGGTGCTCGAGGTCGAGAGCGGCACGCCGGCGCGCGACGTCACCAAACCGACGGCGGCGATCCTCGTCACCGGCTACAACGGGCTCGGGCTCCACAGCGTCCTCGCGATTCCGGGTTTGTTCGGCAACCACTTCCAGAATTTCGTCTTCATCTCCGTCGGGGTGATCGACTCGAACAAGTTCAAGGGAACGGCCGAGCTCGAAAATCTCAAGCAGTCGACGGAAGAGATGCTCCAGAAGTACGTGAAGTTCGTGCGCCAACACGGACGCTACGCCGAGTACTGGTACGCGCTCGGCACCGACGCCGTCGACGAGATCGAGAAGCTGTGCACGCGCATCAACAAGACGTTCCGCCGCACCGTCTTCTTCGCCGGCAAGCTCGTCTTCTCCGAGGAGAACCTGCTCACCCGCCAACTCCACAACCAAGCGGCCAACACCATTCAGCGACGCTTGCAGTTCAAGGGCGTGCAGATGGTCGTGCTCCCCGTCCGTGCGCTCTAGCGCGATCGAGCGAAGGGAGCGGCCGTGTGGGAGGGAGCGGCCGGGATTCACTCCCGGCCGCGACGCCCATCGCGCGGCGCAGCCGCGCGGGGGCGTAATCAATACGACCGCGGTAGTCCCAGCACGTGCTCGCCGACGAAGTTGAGGATCATCTCCTTCGAGATCGGCGCCGTGCGCATGAGGCGCGTGCGCTCCCAATAGCCGATCACGCCCACGTCCTCGGAGAAGCCCGAGCCGCCGTGCGTCTGGATGGCGCGATCCGCGGCGTCGATCGCGAGATCGGTCGCCAGGTACTTCGCCATGTTCGCGTACGTGCCGGCCTCGCTCGGGTCGACGCCGGCGTCGAAGGCGGCGGCCGCCTTCGTGGTGACGGCGCGCGCCGCCTCGAGGCGGATACGCAGGTCGGCGAGCGGATGCTGCACCGCCTGATACGCGCCGATCGGACGCGAGCCGAAGACGACGCGCTGGCTCGCATAGGCGATCGACATCTCGAGCAGGCGCTCGGTCTGTCCGCAGGCGCCGGCGGCGATCAGCACGCGCTCGGGATTCAAGGTGTTGAACATCGCGAGCGCGCCGGCGTGTTCCTCGCCGACGAGATTCTCGGCCGGCACCTCGGCGCCGTCGAAATGGACCGTCCACTGTGCGGCGCCGTCGATCGCGCGCATCGGGAGCGGCGTCAGCGAGATCCCGGGGGTGTGGCAGTCGACGACGAACACCGAGAGGCAGCTCGTCTTCGGGAGACCGCCGCGCTCGATCTCCTCGCGCGAGCGGGTGCGCGCGACCAGCAGCACGTAGTCCGCCTGATCCATCCCGGTGATGAACGTCTTCTCGCCGTCGAGCACGTAGGTGTCACCGCGGCGGACGGCGCGGGTGGTCATGCGAAACGAGTTCGTGCCGGCGTTCGCTTCGGTGATCGCGAAGCAGAGCTTGAGCGCGCCCGAGGCGATGCGGGGCAGAAAGCGGCGTTGCAGCGACGGGGAGCCGCTGCGGGCGATGCAGAGCGCGTCCATGCCGGTGAGGAGGAAGAGGGGATGACCGAAGCCGCGACTCGCCATCGTGTCGGCGGCGGTGGCGAGCGCGGTGAGTCCCATCGCGGTGCCGCCGAACTCCTCGGGCACGAAGGCGCCGAGGAGCCCGGCCTCGGCGAGCGCCGTCCAGAACTCTTCCGGCACGCGGCCGTGCTGGCGGAGCGCGCGGTCGAACTCCTGGCGGCGTGCTTCGAACGGTCGCAACATGCGCGTCGTCGTCTCTTGGATCGTGCGTTGCTCGTCGGTGATACCGAAGGTGAGTGCCTGCATGCGGCGGGCGTACCACGGCCTCCGGGAGAGCGTCCAGATCGTGGCGTCACCGGGAGGCGTCGCGCGTTCGCCGGCCGTGCGGTCGCCGTTGCTTGGCGACCCGACGCCCGCTAGAGCAGCCGCACGTGAACATCCTCGCGCTCGATCAAGGCACGTCCGCGACCAAGGCGCTCGTCGTCTCGTCCGGGCGGGGCGTGCTCGCCGAAGCGGAGGTGCCCGTCCATCCTGCGGCGCTCCCGGATGGCGCCGGCGTCGAGCAGGATGCCGAGGAGCTGTGGTCGTCGCTGCTCGCCGCCGGCGGTGCGGCGCTCGCGCGCGCCGGGGTCCGTCCCGACGCGGTCGCGCTGGCGAATCAGGGCGAGACCGTACTCGCATGGGAGCGCGCGAACGGGCGGCCGCTCGCCCCGGCCCTCTCGTGGCAGGACCGCCGCGCCGCCCCCTGCTGCGCACGTCTCGCCGACCGGGGCGCACGTCTCACCGCGATCACCGGCTTGCCCGTCGATCCGTACTTCGCGGCGCCCAAGATGGCGTGGCTGCGGGAGCACGTGACGCGCGCGGGTGTCGTCACCACGACCGACACCTGGCTCGTCCATCGCCTGACCGGCGCCTACGTGACCGATGCGGCGACGGCGTCGCGGACGTTGCTTCTCGACCTCGAGGACGGCGCCTGGTCAGCGGAGGCGTGCGCCGCCTTCGACGTCGACCCGGAGACGCTGCCGCGCATCGTCGACTGCGCGGCAGCGGTCGGTATGACGACGGCGTTCGGCGATGCCGTGCCCGTCGCCGGCCTCGCCGTCGATCAACAGGCGGCGCTCTTCGCCGAGGGATGCCTGACGCCGGGCGCGGCGAAGTGCACCTACGGAACCGGCGCCTTCCTCATGGCGACCGCCGGTGCGCACGCGCAGCGATCGCGTGCCGGGCTCTCGAGCTGCGTCGCCTGGCGCCTGGGCGGCGTGACGACGTACTGCCTCGACGGACAGGTCTACACGGCTGGTGCCGCCCTCGAGTGGCTGCGCGCCGTCGGGATGCTGGCCGCCGCGACGACGCTCGATGCCGCCGCCGCAGGCGCACCGGACGCGGGCGGCGCGCTCTTCGTTCCGGCGCTCGCCGGCCTCGGCGCACCGTTCTGGCGCGCCGATGCGCGGGGCGCCTTCGTCGGGCTTTCGCTCGGAACCGGACGCGCCGAGCTCGCGCGTGCCGTCGTCGACGGCATCGCCGCGCAGGTCGCCTGGGTGGGTCGCGCCGTCGAGGCGGATCTCGGCGTCGCGCTCGCGCATCTGCGTGCCGACGGCGGACTCACCCGCTCCGCGACGCTCATGCAGACGCAAGCGGACCTCGTGCAGGCGCCGGTCGAGGTGTATCCGTCGCCGCACGCGACGGCGATCGGCGTCGCGGCATTCGCGCGCCTGGCGCTCGGTGAGGCGCACTCCCCCGAGGAGGCGAGCGGGGGATGGTCGGCGACTGCGGTTTACGAGCCGCAGATCGGCGCCGCCGAGGCCGAGGAGCGCCTGACACGCTGGCGGCGCGCCGCCGACGCCGCGATGGCGCTCGCGTGAGCATAGCGCGCGCCGACGCGACGACGGACGCGCCCTTCGAGGTCGCCGTCGTCGGCGCCGGCGTCGTCGGCGCGGCGATCGCACGCGAGCTCGCACGCCATCGCCTCCGCGTCCTGCTGCTCGAAGCGGCGGCGGACGTGGGCGCCGGAACCAGCAAGGCGAATACGGCGATCCTCCACACCGGCTTCGACGCCAAGCCGGGCACGCTCGAGGCGGACCTCGTACGCCGAGGCCACGCGCTACTCGTGCGCCACGCGGCGGAAGCGGGTATTCCCGTCGAGCGCCTCGGCGCGCTCCTCGTCGCATGGGACGACGAGCAATGCGCGGCGCTGCCGGCGATCACGGAGCGGGCGCGGCGCAACGGATATACGGCGATCCGCGCGGTAGGGGCGGCCGAGCTCTACGCGCGCGAGCCGGCGCTCGCGCCGGGCGCGCTCGCGGCGCTCGAGATTCCCGACGAGAGCATCGTCTGCCCGTTCACGACGCCGCTCGCGTTCGCCACCGAAGCGGTGGTGAACGGCGTGACGCTCGTGCTCGAAGCGCCGCTGCAGGCGGTCACGCGAACGCCGCCCGCCGTGGACGCCCCCGGCGCGAGGGACGCCGGCGCCGCGGGTGGATACGTTCTCCGCACGGCGCGCGGACACTTCCGCGCCCGCTACGTGGTGAACGCGGCCGGCCTCGGCGCGGACGACGTCGACCGCCTCTTCGGACACACGCGCTTCACGGTGACTGCGCGGCGCGGCGAGCTCGTCGTCTTCGACAAGCTCGCGCGCCCGCTGCTGCGGCACGTCCTCCTCCCGGTGCCGACGGCGCGGACAAAGGGCGTCCTCGTGAGTCCGACGGTATTTGGGAACCTCGTGCTCGGGCCGACCGCCGACGACGTGCCGGACAAGGATGCGACGGACTCGACCGCCGGCGGCATCCACGGGTTGCTGGCGCAAGGCCGACGCCTCGTCCCGGCGTTGGCGGACGAGGAAGTGACCGCGGTCTACGTCGGCCTGCGCGCCGCGACCGAGCACGCCGACTACCAGATCCGTTTCCATCCCGAGGAGCGTTACGTGTGCGTCGGCGGCATCCGCTCGACCGGTCTTTCGGCGTCGATGGCGATCGCGGAGCACGTGCGCGACGGGCTCCGCGACGCCGGGCTTCTCCTCGAGCCGCGTGGCGACTTCCGCGCGGTGCGTATGCCGAACATCGGCGAGGCGTTCGGACGGCCCTACGAGCGCTCGGAGCTGATCGCGGCGGATCCCGACTACGGTCGGATCGTCTGCCATTGCGAACGCGTCACCCGCCGCGAGATCCTCGATGCCGCGGGTGCGGCCATTCCGGCGCGCAACCTCGACGGCCTCCGGCGCCGCACGCGCGCCACGCTCGGGCGCTGCCAGGGCTTCTACTGCACGGCCGCGGTGACCCGACTGCTGGCGAGCGTGAGCGGTCGTGCGGTCGCCGAGTTCCTCGGCGTGCCGCCGTGAGCGACGACGCCGACGTCGTGATCGTCGGCGGCGGGCCGTCGGGTTTGGCGGCGGCGATCGAGCTCCGCCGGTGCGGCGTCGCGCGCGTCGTCGTGCTCGAGCGTGAGCCGGATGCGGGCGGCATCCCGCGGCACACGCACCATCTCGGCTTCGGCCTTCGTGATCTCGGTCGCGTGCTTTCGGGACCGGCATACGCGGCGCGCTATGCGCGGCAGGCGTGCGCGGCGGGTGTCGACGTCCGTACCGAGACCAGCGTGACCGGGTGGGACGGGCCGCGGACGCTCGCGGTCACGGCGCCGAGCGGGCGCGGCAGCATCGGCGGGACGGCGATCCTGCTCGCGACCGGATGCCGCGAGCGCCCGCGGGCGGCGCGTCTCGTTCCCGGCACGCGGCCGCTCGGCGTCCTCACCACCGGCGCGCTGCAGCAGCTCGTCTACCTCGAGCGGCAACGGGTCGCGCGCCGCGCCGTGGTCGTCGGTGCGGAGCACGTCAGCTTCTCGGCGGTGCTGACGCTCGCGCACGGCGGCGCGACGACCGTGGCGATGGTCACGGAGCAGCCGCGCCATCAAAGCTATGGCGCGCTCGTATGGGCGACGGCGGGGTGGCGCGGCGTGCCCATTGTGACCGGTGCGGCCGTCACGCGTGTTCTCGGTCGGCGGCGCGTCGAGGCCGTCGAGGTGACCGACCTCACGAGCGGAACGAGCGACACGATCGCGTGCGACGCGGTCGTCTTCACCGGCGACTGGATCCCCGATCACGAGCTCGCGCGCACGGGCGGTCTCCTGTTGGACGCGACGCGCGGCCCGCGTGTCGATCTCGCGCTCCGGACCTCGGAGCGGGGCGTCTTCGCCGCCGGCAACCTCGTGCATGCGGCCGAGGCGGGCGACGTCGCGGCGCTCTCGGGACGCCACGCGGCGCGCAGCGTGCAGGCGTTTCTGCACGCGGACGCATGGCCCGCGGCGCCGCCCCTCCCGATCGTCTGCCGTCCGCCGCTGCGCTGGATCTCGCCGGGCGCGATCGGCGTCGACGGCAGGCCGCCGCGTGACCGCTTCGTCCTGCGCGTCGCCGCGCTCGTCGAGGACGCGCGGCTCGAGGTGCGGCAAGGCGAGAGGGTGCTGTGGCACGCGCGCCATCGGGCGCTCGTACCGGCGCGTTCGATCGGCCTCGACGCTTCGTGGGTGCGCGCCGTCGACCGCGACGGACCGGAGGTCACGGTCGCGATCGTCGAGGCACGAAAAGAAACGGCGGCGCGGGAGGGGAATCCCGCGCCGCCGTGAGACTCAGAGAGCCGGCTCCGCTTACGGACAGTTGACGAGGCCGTCACCCAATTCGAACGGATGCTGCAACGGACTCGGCCGGGCGTCGACTGGTGTGCAGAGGCCCGGGCTGCATTCCGCATTGTGCTGACAGCTCGCGCCCGGGCTCGGGCTGCTGCCGTCACACACGCCGAGGAGGCTGCAATCGCTGCATAGGACGTTCGACCACGCGCCGCCGCTGCGCATGTCGGCTATCCAACTGACGAGCGTCTGTGGGACGCCGTGCGTTTCGGTGTAGACGCGGTTGCTGCCGTAGATCGTGTGCCGCGACCCCGGACCGACGTAGGAGCGGTAGTTGGTCGGCGCTCCGGCGAATGCGTCGGCATCGTTGGCCAGCATCTGCGTGTTCCAGGAGCAGCTGCTGTGCCACCAGTTGTTCGCGTCGCCGAGGCCGTTCACCATGACGTTGTAGAAGAACGTCTGGCTTCCGCTTCCGCCGTCGTACGCCGACGTGTACTGGCCGAACCGGCTGCCACGCCCCAGGTAGTAGGTGGCGCCGCCGATGTAGAGGTCGGCGATGGTGAGGCTGGTAACGGGGACGTTGAGGCTCGGGATGTAGGTCGGCATGTTCTGCTGCACGTGCCACGACGGCTCGAGGTTTGCCGAGATGAAGGTCGGCGTGACTACGCCGTTGCCGGCGTCGCCGATGACGTTGAACTTCGCCGCGGGGTACACCTCGTGCAGGAGAATGCCGCCGAGGATCGCGCCGTAGGCACCCGCGCTCGAGCCGGTGACGAACACCTCGTCGGGTGCGACGAAATGCTCGCGCGCGAATTTCTCGACGACCTTGGCGTTCTGGTAGCCCTTGTGCTCGATCGTGTACGGGTTATTCCCGTTCAAGGGGTCGTGGTACAGTTTTTTGTTGTCGCCCCAGTGGATGTCGCCCGTGCAGTAGGTGATGAAGACGGCGCTCCAGTCGCTGAACGGATTGGCGGGATTGGCGACGTCGCCAAAGCCGGTCGTAGTGAGCGAGGGATCGTCGCTCAGGGTTGCGGTGTTCTTGAACGGGCTGCCCCCGCCGAGGGTCGGCGAGCAGGTGGTGTCGTCCCAACACGCGCCGCCGCCCTGGTAGTAGACGAGCAGCTTGTTCTCGGTGCCGCGCTTGAACCAGTACATGTAGGGCGTGTCCCGCGAACAGATGGGCTTGAGCGTCAGGTCTTGGTACTGGACGGTGGTCGGTGGAACCACCGAGGTCCACGTGGCGGACAAGTTGGGCGAGGTCGCCGTGTTGGTCGCCGCGTCAGCGGCGAGCTCGTCGACGGCGGTTTCGACGCCGCCCTCGGTCGCCGTCGTCGGGCAGGTGGCAGCAACGACGGCGTTGAACCCGGCCAAGAACTTCGCGCTCGACTTGGTGCGGACGGCGTCGCGGGCGGCACCCGCCGGATCCCGATCCAACAACTTGAAGTAAACGCTCTCGGCCTTGATCATTCCGGCGCACTTCTTCGCGGCGATCGCGAGGAGCTTGGCGCCACACTTCGCCTCGGCGGGAGTGCTGAAGTTGAGACCGCCGTTGATGCTATCCTTGATCGCGGCAGCCGCAGCGTCGATCGCAGCCCCCATCTGGGGTCCGGTCAGGGATGTCCCCGAGCAGTCGACGCCTTTGGTGAGGATTTTGGTGTCGATCTTGGTGAAGCCGGCCGAGAGTTTCGTGGTGGCGGCGGCGAGCGCCGTGTCACGGAGCGTGTCCCTCATGGGGTTCGTGCTCTTGTCCCACTTGGCCCAGATGGCCAGGTCGACCGCGCACTTCTTCGAGGCGAGCTTGAGTTTTGCGCTGACGCAGAGTTGTGTCGGATACGAGGCTGCGAACGTAACTGACGCGATCAGCACGAATCCGACGACGGCACTAAGTGCGACCACAAGGGGGCGCTTCGATAACATGGGCTTCTCCTCCATTTTGGGTCAGTAAAAGTGAAGATGGCTTGAAAATGAAGCTCCCATTTCCGGCGGTGGCGAGTCAAGTACAATCGTACAGCAAGTCGCACGTAGCGGCGGTGTGTGGCGCGGCCGTCACGCCCGTGCGTGACGCGCCGCGCCGCACTCGAGGTCGCAGACGCCTCAGCGTCCGACGATCGAGACGAAGCTCACGCAGCGACCCGGCATCCCGCCGAGATTATGGGTGAGCCCGAGGGTCGGGCCCTTGATCTGCCGTGCTCCCGCTTCGCCGCGGAGCTGCAGCCACATTTCGTACATCATACGTAGTCCGGAGGCTCCGATCGGGTGCCCGAACGACTTGAGACCGCCGTCGGGATTGACCGGCAGCGTCCCCTCGAGGTCGAAGAAGCCGTCGAGCACGTCCTTCCACGCGGTGCCGCGCGGGCTGAAGCCGAGATCCTCGTAGAGGACGAGCTCGGTCGGGGTGAAGCAGTCGTGCACCTCGGCCATGCTGATCTGCTGGCGCGGATTGGTGATACCGGCCTGGTGGTAAGCGTCCGTCGCCGACGCGACGACCTCGCGGAACGTCGTGAAGTCGTAGTCCTGCGCCAGCGGTCCTTCACCGGGGCCGGCGACGAACGACAATGCTTTGATGAAGATCGGATCCTTGGTGAACTTGTGCGCGTCCTCGGCGCGCACGACGATCGCCGCAGCCGAACCGTCGGAGACGCCGGAGCAGTCCATGATCCCGAGCGGATCGGCGACCTTCGGCGAGTTCTTGATGGTCTCGAGCGGAACCTCCTTGCGGAACTGCGCCTTCGGGTTCTTGGCGCCATTGCGGTGGTTCTTCCAGGCGATGCGCGAGAGGACGTCCTTCCCCTGATCGGGATCGAGCCCGTACTTCTTGAAGTACGCGGGCGCGAGCAGCGAGAAGGACGCGGGTGCGGTCATGCTGCCGAGCGTGCCGTCGTTCGGCGGATCGGAGACGACGAGCCCCGAGAAGCCGGAGTCCTTGAGCTTCTCGACGCCGATCGCCATCGCGATGTCGTAGGCACCCGAGGCCACCGCGTAGCACGCCTGGCGCAGCGCCTCCGAGCCGGTCGCGCAGTAATTCTCGACGTGGGTGACGGGCTTGTACGGAATCTTCAGCGGCACGGACAGGGCCAGACCCGAGAGCTGTCCCATGGTGCCGAGCCAATAGGCGTCGACGTCCTTGGGATCGACGCCCGCGGATTCGTAGGCCGCGTAGGCGGCGTCGATCAGGAGATCGTCGGGACCCTTGTCCCAGTGCTCGCCGAACTGGGTGCATCCCATCCCGATGATCGCGACGCGGTCTTTGATCCCGTTGCTCGCCATGGCGAATTCTCCTCGCGCGGCCGGGCGCGATTGCTCAGCGTTTCGGCCGCGCCTTCCAGAAATAGTTGTGCACGCCGCCGGCGGTGTACATGCGGCGGAACGTCATCTCCACCTCGTCGCCGATCGCCACCGTCTCGGGCTCGCAGTCGGTCATCTCGCAGAGGAAGCGACCGCCGCCGTCGTAGTCGACGACGACGTTCACCGTCGG
>JBGOSW010000124.1:0-12735 GCA_041476145.1 Binatia bacterium | reverse complement strand
TGAGCGAACCCGCGCATCCGCCGCACGGTGCCGCGGGCGACGACGAGCTTCGCGAGCGGCAGGGGACCGGCCCTGCCGCTCTTTTTTTGCGTGCGGCCCGACGGCGCGTTCTCGGCGTAGGGCTCGCCGTCGGCGCGACCCTCAGCCGTTGGTTCGGTCGCCGCCGGCCGTATCGCGTGCTGCGCATCGAGCTCGGCGGCGATCTGCCGGAGCTCCCGCGCGAGCTTCGCCTGCGCGACCTCGGTCGTCGCTCCTCCGCGCTCGATCTCCTGACGCTCCTCGCGACGTTGCGAAGCGCGCGGGAGGATCCCGAGCTGCGCATGGTCGTGCTCGACGTGCACGGTCTCGACGCCGGCTGGGCGACGATCCAAAGCGTGCGGCGCGCGCTCCTCGCGCTCGCGGCCTCCGGGAAACCGGTGTGGGCGTATCTCACGCAGCCGGGCACGCGCGACTACTACCTCGCCAGCGCCGCCTCACGCGTGCTCCTCGCGCCCGCGGGGATCTTCGACGTCACCGGACTCGCGAGCGAGGTCGTGTTCGTGAAGGGCGCGCTCGACAAGCTCGGGATCGAGGCGCAGCTCGCCCGTGCCGGACGCTTCAAGGCGGCCGCGGAGCCCTTCACGCGCACCGACATGTCGCCCGAGCACCGCGCCATGGCCGAGGGACTGCTGGACGACCTCTACGAGCAGCTCGTCGCCGACGTGGCGGCGGCACGGCACATGAGCGCCGAGACGGTGCGTGCCGCCTTCGCGGAGGGTCCGCTGCTCGCCGCCGAGGCGGTCCGACGCGGTTTCGTCGACGCGCTCGCCTATCCCGACGAGCTCCGCCGCGCGCTCGAAGACCGCTGCGGCGATCGACCGCCGATCGAGCTCGGCGCGTACCGGCGCCGGCGGGCGTGGACGGCTCGGCGCGCGGCGCTCGACGCGCCGACGGTCGGCGTCCTCGTGGTGTCGGGGACCATCGGCGGCGAGACGTTGCCCGGGTCGCGGGCGCGCACCACCACCTGGCGCGGCTTTCGTCGCGAGCTCGCGACGATGGCGGACGACGCCCGTCTCGCCGGGATCGTGCTGCGCATCGACAGCCCGGGCGGCTCCGGCCTCGCCTCCGATCTCATGTGGCGGGAAATCGTGCAGACGCGCAAACGCAAGCCGGTCCTCGTCAGCATGGGCGACGTCGCCGCCTCGGGCGGCTACTACCTCGCGGCCGGCGCCGACCACATCACCGCCGAAGCCGCGACCCTCACGGGATCGATCGGCGTGCTTGCCGGCAAGCCCGTGCTGCGCGGCCTCTACGAGCATCTCGGCATCAAGAAAGAGCTCGTCGTGCGTGGCAACGCCGGCCGCCATTCCGACTACTTGCCGCTCGACGACGAGAACCTCCGCAGGCTGCGCGGCGAGGCCGAGGCGTTCTATGCCGAGTTCGTCGCCAAGGTCGCCGCCGGCCGCGGCCTCAGCGCCGCCGCCGTCGAGGGCGTCGCCGAGGGCCGTGTGTGGACGGGGCGTCAGGCGATGGCGCGGGGTCTCGTCGACGCGCTCGGGGGCATCGAGGAGACGCTCGGCGAGATGCGGCGGCGACTCGGCATTCGCCCGGAGTCGCGCCTTGCGTTCGTGCGCCGCCCGCGTGCCGGCGCCGTGTGGCGGAGCGCGCTCGCGGGTCTGGTGCCGCGCGACGTCGTGACCGAGGTGCTCGGCATGCTGGCGCCCATGCTCCACGGCGAGCGCCTCCTTGCCGTCATGCCGTTTCTGGTGCGTTTCGTTCCCGACGGCGCTGTGGCCTCGTCGGATGGTGGAGCGGGAGACCCCGCCACCGTTCTCTTCGCTGCCGCGCCGCCGCCGATCGCGGACCTCTTGCGGACCGTCGCGCGCGCGGCGGCCGAGTCGATCGCCGGCCGGTTTCGTTCACCGCTGGTCTTCTGAGCGCATGCCGATCGCGATCCCGATCGATTGTCCGGGATGCGGCACCCGTCTCCGACGCAAGCCGGGCGGCCGCTGCCCGCAATGCGGCGCCGAGGTCGCGCGCCACGTGCAAACGGCGCGCTCGCGCGAGGAGCGCATCGAGCGCGTCGTCGCCGTCGTCAGCACGGTGCTCGTGCTCGTGGTGTTCGCCTTCACGAGCGGCCTCGGCTTGGTCGAGGGCGTCGTGGCGTATGCCGTCGGCGGCGCGCTGGTGTGGTTCTTGGCGAAACGGTTGTTTTTCTAGTCGACGATGGCGGCGAGGATGTCGCCGGCGGTGCCGTGGAGGACGACGGTGGCGGCGGTGTCGTAGGAGGTCGGCTCGCGATTGACGATCAGGAGCGTGGCGCCGCGCTCGAGGGCGACGGCGGGGAGGTTGGCGGCGGGGAACACCACCAAGGACGACCCGACGACGAGGAACACGTCGGCGGCGGCGGCGTCGGCGAACGCCGCCTCGGTCTCGCGCTCGGGCATCGCTTGACCGAACGAGATCGTCGCCGGCTTCAACATGCCGCCGCACTCGCAGCGGGGATCGAGATCGCCGGCGGCGAAGCGTGCCTGCACGGGGTCGCGATCCTGCCGAGCGCCACAGCTCAGGCACACCACCTCGAGCGCGGTGCCGTGGATTTCGATGATGCGCTCGGGGGCGCTGCCGGCGCGCTGATGGAGGCCGTCGATGTTCTGGGTGATGATGCGGCGCAGGCCGCCGCGGCGTTCGAGCGCGGCGAGGGCGCGGTGGGCGCGGTTCGGCTCGGCCTGCTTGAGCAGCGGGTAGAGGGTGGCTCCCATCTCCCAATAGCGACGCCGCGTCTCCGCGTGCGCGCAGAAACGCTGGAAGGTGAACTCGCTCGGGTCGTAGCGTGACCAGAGACCGCCGGGGCTACGGAAATCGGGAATGCCGGATTCCGTGCTGATGC
Source organism: Binatia bacterium (assembly GCA_041476145.1). Lineage (GTDB taxonomy): Bacteria > Desulfobacterota > Binatia > UTPRO1 > UTPRO1 > DP-19. The sequence goes on along the minus strand of JBGOSW010000124.1, from coordinate 9,866 downwards.
CGGCGCCGCTCAGCACGACGAGGTTCCGCGCGGCGTCGAGATGGCGCGCGGCGGCGCGGATTTCGCTTGCGATCTCGGACGTCGACACGGCGCGCATCGTAGCCGCGCGTCGACGGCCATGCCAGGCCGAGGCGCGACGTCCTTCAATCGGCGGTCGCGTCCAGGCTCCGCCGCTGCGCGAGCGCGGCCGGCCCGCGCGCGGCGCGGCTCGCGATCGCGAGAACCACGAGCGTCAGCACGTAGGGCAGCATCAAGAGCAAGTGATACGGCACGGCGACGCCGGCCGCCTGCAGCTGGAACTGCGCCGCGCTCGCGGCGCCGAAGAGCAGGGAGCCGGCGAGGACGCCGAGCGGTCGCCAGCGGCCGAAGACGACGATCGCGAGCGCGATGAAGCCGCGGCCGGCCGACATCCCCTCGACGAAGGTGTTGGAGTACGCGAGCGAGAGATAGCCGCCGGCCGCGCCGGCGAGGAGCGCGCCCGCGAGCACGGCTCCGAAGCGCATCGCGGCGACGTTCACGCCGACGCTTTCCGCCGCGTGCGGCGCCTCGCCGCCGGCCCGCAGGCGCAGCCCGAGGCGGGTGCGAAAGAGCAGGACCCAGACGAGCGGGACGAGCGCGAACGCCGCATAGACGGGCGCCGGCTGGCGCAGCGGCGCGAGCAACGCGACCCCGGGCGCGATCGCCAGCGGTGCGAAGACGGCGACCGTCAGCGCGCTGCCGGTGTTGCCGAAGAAGGCGCGGTAGAGGACGCCGGTCGTGCCGACGGCGAGGAGGTTGATCGCGACGCCGGCGACCACCTGATCGACGTCGAGCGTCACCACCCAGAGCGCGAAGAGCACGCCGAGGAGAAGCGCGGCGGTGCAGGCGGCGAGCATGCCGAGGGTCGGGCTGCCGGTCGCGTACGAGCCGAGCATGCCGGCGAACGCGCCGGTGAGCATCAATCCCTCGACGCCGATGTTGAGGATCCCGGCGCGCTCGCCGATGAGCTCGCCGAGGGCGGCGAGAAGGAGCGGCGTCGCGAGCGCGATCGTCGTCGTGAGGAGTGCGACCAGCTCGACGGTCACGATTGCTCGCTCTCCGGGATCGCGCGCGCGCGCGGCGCCTCGAGCGCCAGGAGCGCGAGCAGAGTGCCCGCTTGGACGATCGCGACGAAGACGGCGGAGACGCCGGCGACTCGTTGCATTGCGCCCGAACCCGCCGCGAGCCCGCCGAAGAAGAGCGCCGCGAGCGTGACGCCGGCGGGGTGGAGGCGTGCGAGGAGCGCGACGGCGATCGCCGTGTAGCCCTGGCCGCTCGAGAACTGCTCGAAGAGACGGCCGGTCACGCCGAGCACCTCGATCCCGCCCGCGAGACCGGCGAGGGCGCCGCTCGCGAGCATCGCGGTCAGCACGGCGCGCTCGGGCGAGAAGCCCGCGACCCGCGCCGCGCGCGGATTGTCGCCGACGACGCGCCAGCGGAACCCGATGCTGGTGCGGAAGAGCAGCGCCCAGAGCGCGATGGCGAGCGCGGCGGCGAGCGCGACACCGACGTGTACCCGGCCGGCGACCATCGGCAGCAGCGCCGCGGTGGGGACGGGGTCGCTTTGCGGGTAGCGGCCCGCCGCCTCCATGAGCGGACCGTGCACCGCCCACCCGAGAAGGCGGGCGGCGATGAAGTTCAGCATGATCGTGGCGACGATCTCGTTCACGTCGCGCAGCACGCGCAGCAGCGCGGCGAGCGTCGCCCACAGGGCGCCGGCGGCCGCGGCGGCGCCGAGCGCGGCGAGCAGCGGCAGCGGAAACGTCGCGGCGCCGGTGGTGCGGCCGAGTGCGGTCGCCGCGAGCGCGCCCATCAGGAGCTGCCCTTCGGCGCCGACGTTCCAGAAGCCGCAGCGAAACGCGAGGGCGACGGCGAGCCCGGTGAGCAACAGCGGGCACGTCTTGAGAAGCGTGTCGGTGAGCGCGAAGCGATCGCCGACCGCGCCGGCGACGAGTGCGGCGAGGGCGGGCAGCGGACGTGCTCCCGACACCAAAAGGACGAGCGCGCTCGCCGCAAAGGCCACGACCACGGCCGCGAGCGCGCGCAGCACCGGTCGCGGGCTGCTCACGCGGCGAGCCCCGCCATGAGCGCGGCGAGGCGCGCCCGATCGTCGCGCGCGACCGGCCCGTGGAGACGTCCGCGATAGAGCACGAAGAGCCGCGCGCAGAGCGTGCGGAGCTCGTCGAGATCGGTCGAGATCAGCAGCACGGCCGCGCCCGCGCCGGCGACGCCGACGAGCGTCGCTTGCACGTGCGCCGTCGCCGCGATGTCGAGGCCGCGTGTCGGGTTCACCGCGACCAGAAGGCGCGGCGCGGCGGCGAGCGCCCGTCCGACGACGACGCGTTGCTGATTGCCGCCGGAGAGATCGGCGATGGGTTGATCGAGGCGCGCATGGACGATGCGATAGCGCGTCGTGATCTCGGCCGCGACGCGCCGCGCGGCGCCGACGTCGAGCACACCATGCGGTGCAACGCGCGCCAGCAGCGGCCGCGAGAGCAGCGCGTTCTCCCACAGCGCCAGCCCCGGTGCGAGACCCTCGCGACGGCGATCGCCGGGAATGAGCGCGACACCGGCACGCTGTGCCGCGACGACGTCGCCCGCCGGCACCACGACACCGGTGACACGCACCTCGCCGCCGCGGGGGATGAGGCCGTAGAGGGCGGCGGCGAGCTCGTCCTGACCGTTGCCATCGACACCGGCGACGCCGCAGATCTCGCCGGCCTCGACTGCGAGCTCGACGTCGTGCAGCGCCGTTCGTCCGGGCGCGTCCGCTGTCGAGAGCGCGTGGACTGTGAGCGCGGCCGCGGGCGTCGGGGTCGCGGCGTCACGCGCGCGCGCGGCCGAGTGCGTCGGGGTGGCGGTGGCGCGTGCGCCCGGCGACGTCCCCCGTACGGTGGCGGGCGCGCCGTTCGCCGCCGCCTCGGCGTCGCCGACCATGAGGTGCGCGAGCGTCGTCGGCGACAGGTCGCGCGTCGCGACGGTCGTGACCAGCGCGCCACCGCGCATGACGCTCACGCGCTCGCAGACATCGAGGGCCTCCGCGAGCTTGTGCGTGATCAACACCACGAGGACACCGCGATCGCGCAGGCCACGCAGCGTCGTGAAGAGGTCCGCGGTCTCCGCTGGCGTCAACACGGCCGTCGGCTCGTCGAGGAGGAGCACCTTCACCGGACCGGAGAGCGCGCGCAAGATCTCGAGGCGGGCGCGAGTGCCGACAGGCAGGGTGTCGACGCGTGCGCCGGGGTCGCCGATCGCGAGCCCGTGCCGCTCGGCGAGGCTCGACGCCGCGGCGGCGAGGCGTGCCGGCGGCGTCAGCCAGGCGCGCGTCGCGTGCGTCTCCGGACGCCCGAGAAAAAGGTTCTCGGCGACCGACAAGGCGCCGATCAGCGCGAAGTGCTGGAAGACGACGCCGACGCCGGCGGCACGCGCCGCGCGCGGTGCGCCGAGCGGCAGCGGCGTGCCGTCGATCGCGACGCTTCCCGCGTCCGGGCGGAGCGCGCCGGCGACGATGCGGACCAAGGTCGACTTGCCGGCGCCGTTCTCGCCGAGGATGCCGTGGATCGTGCCCGCGGCGAACTCGAGGGTGACTGCGGCGAGCGCGCGCCGAGCTCCGTAGCGCTTCTCGAGGCCGCTGAGCGCGAGCCGTGGCGGGCGCGCTGCGCCGGTCACAGGGCGGCGTACGGGACGGCGACGGTGCGGGCGCGAACGGCCGCGGCGAGCGCGTCGACGTCGCGGCGCACATCGGCGGGAACGACGGCTGCGAGCGCGGGGTTGTAGACCACCGCGATCGTGCCGTCCGCCATCGTTTCTTCGATCGGCCGCGCCTGGAAGCGGCCGTCCTTCACCTCGCGGGCGACGGCGACGAACGCGTGCGGAATGTCGATCACCGCGCTCGCGAGCACCGCGGTCGGCGCCACCTCGTGTTGCACGCGGTTGCTGCCGAAGGCGTAGATGCCGCGCTCGCCCGCCGCTTGGAAGACGCCGGGACCGGCGGCGTCGGCGTTCTGGAAGACGTAGCGACAGCCGTGATCGATGAGGGCGAGGGTGGCGGTGCGCGCGGCGCCGAGGTCGTCCCAGCCGCCGATGTACGAAACCGTTACCGGGTAGTCGGGGCGGGCGTGCTTGGCGCCGGCCTCGAAGGCGACGAAGGTGCCGCGCACGGACGGGATGTCCATGCCGCCGACGGCGCAGGCCTTGCCGTCGGGCTGCAGGCGCGCGGCGAGATATCCGAGGACGAAGGTCGCGTCTTCCAGACGGAAGACGAGCGGCGCGACGTTCGGACGCACGGTGCTGCCCGAGGTGGTGAGAAAGACCGTGCGCGGGAAATCGGGCGCGACCTTGGCGGCGGCGTCCTGAAACTCGAAGCCGTGGCCGATCACCAGCTGGAAGCCGCGGCGCGCGTAATCGCGAAACGCTTCTTCGAATTCCGGCGGCGTCCGCGTCTCGACCTGGCTCACCTCGGCGCCGAGTTGGTCGCGGACGGCGAGGAGTCCTTCGTACGCGGCCGCGTTCCACCCGGCGTCGCTGATCGGTCCGGGACTCAAGAGCGCGACGCGGAAGCCGGCGCTGCGTTGCTCGCGCTCGCAGCCGCCGAGGGCGAACGCCACGACGAAGAGCAACAAGAGGCGACGGCCGGGCACGATGGCAGGCATTTATCCGGGGTCCGCCGACGCCGCAATCGACGCCGGGTGGCGGTCACGCGGCATCGGCCGTCACGCCGATCGCGTCCGGCGCGCCGGCGCGAGCACGGTCGCGAGCGCGGCGGCGACCGCGCCCGCGTCCTCCGGCGCGAGGGTCGCGATCGAGATGCGAATCGCCGGCGGACTCTGCACGCGAAAGCGTTCGCCGCCGGTCACCGCCCATCCGGCATCGAGGAGGAGCCGCACGGTCGTGACCTCCTCGGCGACCGGCACCCAGACGTTCATCCCCGAGCGCCCCGAGGCGGCGATGCCGTGTGTCGCGAGGGCGCGCAGCAGCGCCGCGCGGCGCGCGGCGTAAGCGGCCTCCGCCCGCCGCAGGAGACGGGTGACGTGCGCATCGCTCCACAGGCGGACGACGAGCCCCTGCAGGATGTGGCTCACCCATCCGGCGCCGATGAGTTGCCGCCCCTCGACGCGCGTGATCGTCGTCGGATCGCCGCTCATGACCGCGAGACGCAGATCGGGGCCGAGCGACTTCGAGACCGAGCGCACGACCGCCCAGCGCCGCCGGTCGGCGTCGCAGAGCGTGACCGCCGGGCTGCCTGCGACCGGCCCGGCGTGATCGTCCTCGAGCACGAGCGTCTCGGGATGGCGGGCGAGCACACGGCGCAGCTCCGCGGCGCGACGCGTGTCGAGGGCGGCGCCGGTCGGGTTCTGCGCCCGGGGCGTGACGATGCAGGCGTGCGCGCCGCGGCGGAGCGCCCGCTCCATCTCGTCGGGGAGCGGGCCGCGATCGTCGACGCGCATCGGCTCCACCGCGAGCCCGAGCGCGCCGGCGAGGTCGAGGACGGCGCTGAAGCCGGGATCCTCCACGGCGACGCGGTCTCCGGGCCGCAGGTGCGCTTGCAGCGCGCGCTCGATGCCGTCGAGGGCGCCGCCGACGACACAGAGCGCGGGAGTCGGGATGCGTTCGGCCGAGAACTGCCGGGCTGCGATCGCGAGCAGTGCCGGATCGGCGCCGCGCTCGGTGTAGAGACGGGGTCGCGGATCGAGCGCCGCGAGGGCGCCGTCGAGGCGCGGCAGGAGCGCCGGATCGGGATTGCCGTCGGCGAGGTTACGGGCGTGGCGCGGGATCGGGGGCGCGGCGCGCGTCGGTAGCGGCGGGCGGGCGCTGACGCTGGTGCCGCCGCGCCCGCGCGCGATCAGCAACCCACGCCGTCGCAGCGAGTGGTAGGCGCCCATCACCGTCGCCGGGCTGACGCGCAGCCGGCTCGCGAGCGCGCGCACCGTCGGCAGTCGGTCTCCGGCGGCCAGACGGCCCTGGCGGATCGCGCGCTCGATGCTGGCACCGATCGCGGTTGCGGTCCGTCCGCGAATGTCGTACTGTACTGGCACTGAGACTGTTATGTATCAGTACAAAGGAGATCAGTCAATGGAGCAGCCACTCGCCGCGACCGCCCGTACTACCTTGAAGCGACTGCCCAAGCGCGGCTCGTACGACCGCGCCGCGATGTATCGCATCCTCGACGAGGCCCTCGTCTGCCACGTCGGTTTCGCCGGCGAGGGATCGCCGGTCGTGATCCCGACCGCGTACGGACGGAGCGGCGACACGCTGCTCCTCCACGGCTCGGCGGCCGGTCGCATGCTGCGCACCGTCGCCGGCGGCGTCGACGTGTGCGTCACCGTGACGCTCGTCGACGGCCTGGTGCTGGCGCGCTCCGCTTTCCACCACTCGATCAACTACCGCTCGGTCGTGATCTTCGGGCGCGCGCGCGTCGTCGAGGACGCGGAGGGGAAGCGCGCGGCGCTCCGCGCCATCACCGAGCACATCGTTCCGGGACGCTGGGCGCACGTACGGGAGCCGCACGCGCAGGAGCTGAAGGCGACGCTCGTTCTCGCGCTCGCCCTCGAGGAGGCGTCGGTGAAGACGCGCTCCGGGCCGCCGCTCGACGACGAGGAAGATTACACGCGCGCGGTGTGGGCCGGCGAGCTGCCGCTGCGGGTGTTCCCGCAGGCGCCCGTCGCCGACGCACGCCTCGTCGCCGGCATCGAGCCGCCACCGTACGTGCGCGCGTATCGACGTCCGTCCACGAATTGATTCCGCGCCGCAAAGCCTCTACAAGCACGGACGGTGAAGATTCGGGTGCGCGCCGGGGAGGCGCGGTCCGCCGCGGCCGACATGGTCGTCGTGCCGCTCGCGGTCGGCGAGGAGCGAGGCGGCGTCGTGCGCGGGCTCGCGCGTCTCAGCGGCGGGGGTGCCGTGCGGCGCGCCCTCGACGCGGAGCGCTTCCGCGGCCGTGAGGGGCAGGTGGTCACGGTGGCGCTCGCGGATTCGCGCCGGCGTGTCCTCTGTCTCGTCGGCCTCGGGGACGGCGCGGCCTCCGATCTCGATGCCTGGCGACGCGCCGCCGGGCGGGCGCGCAAGGCGGCCGAGCGTGCGGGCGCGAAGCGGGTCGCGATCGCGGTCGACGCGCGCGCCTCCGACGTCGAGCATCTCGTCGCCCTCGCCGAGGGCTTCGAGCTCGCCGGCTATCGCTTCGACAAGTACAAGTCGGAGGCCGAGCGGCCGGCAGAGATCGTCGAGCTGACGCTGGTCACGCCGTCGCCGCCCGCCGAGGGGGCACTCGCGCCGCGGCTGCGCGCCGTCGCCACGACAGTTGCCGCGGTGACGACCGTCCGCGACCTGGTGAACGAACCCGCGGCGGTGAAGACGCCGACGTTTCTCGCCGCCACCGCCGAACGCCTCGCCGCCGAGGCCGGTGTCGAGGTCGAGATCTGGGATCGCAAACGCATCGACCGCGAGCGCCTCGCCGGCCTCATGGCGGTCGCGCGTGGCAGCAACGAGGAGCCGCGCTTCATCCGCTTGCGCTATCGCGGCCCCGGCGCGTGCCGCCGCGTCGCGCTCGTCGGCAAGGGCATCACCTTCGACTCGGGCGGTCTGTCGCTGAAGCCGGCGAAGTCGATGGAGACGATGAAGCTCGACATGGCGGGTGGCGCGGCGGTGATCGCCACCCTCGTGGCGCTCGGTCGCCTGCAGCCCGCGATCGACGTCGACGGCTTCATCCCCGCCACGGAAAACCTCCCCGGCGGCAAGGCGCAGAAGCCCGGCGACGTCATCCGCTTTCGCAACGGCAAGAGCGTCGAGGTGCTGAACACCGACGCCGAGGGACGCCTCGTCCTCGCCGATGCCTTGGCCCTCGCCGCCGCCGAGAAGCCCGACCTGATCATCGATCTGGCGACGCTCACCGGCGCCTGCATCGTGGCGCTCGGGCCGCAAGTCGCGGGTGTCTACGGCAACGAGCAGACGACGGTCGATCGGCTGGTGGCCCTCGGGCGCGAGACCGGCGAGCCGCTCTGGCAGCTGCCGCTGGTCGCCGAATACCGCGACGACATCAAGAGCCCGGTCGCGGATCTCAAGAACATCGGCGGTAGTAACGCCGGGAGCATCACGGCGGCGCTCTTTCTCCAGGAGTTCGTCGACGGCAGGCCCTGGGTCCACCTCGACATCGCCGGCCCGGCGTTCACCGACAAGGATCTGCCGTACATGCCGAAGGGTGGGACCGGCTTCGGGGTGCGTACGCTGCTGCGCTACCTCGAGGAGCTCGCGGCGGCGCCCGCGCCGGCGGTGAAGAAACGCATCGGCGCCGACGGCGGTCGGCGCCGACGTTCGAAGTCGCGGGCCGTGACGCCGACTACGCGCCGGCGCCGGCGGCGCTGATCAACCCGACCTGCGACGCCCGCGAGACGGCGCTTTCGGCGGCTTCGCGGCCGTCGAGCCGGCGCGCGCAACCCGTACGGTAGGCTCCGCCTCGCGCCGACGCGTACGGTTCGCCGCCGTCGATTGTGTCGCCTGACGCATCACCGTCCGCTGTCGGGCGGGAGACGTGCGGCTGCGCGCCGTCCGCGACCGCGTCGCCACGGTGCGCGCCGCGACCTGGCGTCGGCGATCGATCTTGGCGAACGTGGTTCCGCGCCGCTCGCTGCGCCCCGCGCGCGCCACCCGCTGCATCGGACGCGCCGGCTCGACGTAGCTCGCGAGCGCCGTACGCAGCGGCTCGGCGGCGCCCGTCGGGACGCGCAGCGCGTAGCCGCTCGGCGTGATGCCGCGCCGGAGTGCCGGATTCAGCTCGGCGAGCTCGGATGCGGACACGCCGCACAAGCCGCCCGCGGTCACCAGTGAAAGCTGGCGATCGACGTGGACGGTCTCGAAGTGAAAAGGGGGCAGGCCCGCGGGCGCGACGAAGCCGTACTCCTGCGGCGCCTTGGCGATGCGGACGGCGGCGAGAAAGCGCGGGACGTACTGCGAGGTCTCGCTCGGCAGATACCCGCGCTCGCGCATCGCCCAGAAATCGGGGGCGCCGGTATTGGCGATGATGCGCGCGACCCGATACTCGCCGGAGTTGTACGCCGCCAGCGACAGCTCCCAATCGCCGAACATCTCGTGCAGGTCTTTCAGGTATTGCACCGCCGCTTCCGTCGACTTGATGGGGTCGCGGCGCTCGTCGACCATGGAGTCGATGCGCAGGCCGTAGCGCTTGCCGGTTTCGGGAATGAACTGCCATGGACCGACGGCGCCCGCCGGCGAGACCGCCTGCGGACGGTAGCCGCTCTCGATGAGCGGGAGGTACGCGAGCTCGGCGGGCAGACCCTCGTGGATCAGCATGTCCCTCATCGTCGGCACGTACTTCGCGCTCCGCAGCAAGGCGCCGTCGAAGAAATCGCGCAGCTCGGTCTGGAAGGTGGCGACGTTGCTGCGTACCCCGGGCTTGTCGAGGTCGAACGAGGCGCTCTTCTGGTGGGCCGATGCTGCCGGCGCCGGCGCGACGCTCGCGAGCGCGGGAAGCGAACCCGGTGCGCCGCTCGTCATCGCCTGCTTCACGCTCGGACCGGCGTTGAAGCAGCCGCTGACCAGCACCGCACCGACGATCGACGCGATTCGCGCCGCCCGTCCGGTGCTCCGCGTATGGTTTTGGACATCCGGCATCACATACACCCCCCTCGAATCTGGCGAGCGCTACACCGGGATCTCACTCAGAGAGCCGAGTGCCTCCTCGACGCGAGTCAACACCACCCGAATGCCGCTTCGGCGGAAAGGCTGCGCGCATGCTGTTCGCCCGCTTTTCACGATCATCGAAGCTGGTGGAGCGACCGACGACTCGGTTCCGACGGGCCGTACCCGCGCCACCACCAACTGCCACCCCCCGCCAC
>JBGOSW010000123.1:0-12836 GCA_041476145.1 Binatia bacterium | reverse complement strand
GTCCGTCGCGTCGAGGGCGAGTGCGGGTGCGCCGAGTCCTGCGACCGCCAACCCTGCCACCCCCAGCACGACGATCAGTCGCCGAACCAACCGCACCCGCATTGGCCATGCTCACCCGCGCGGTCGTTCTGCACCGCACCAGGTGCGAATAGTGCAAATCGGGAAGGTCGTGAAGGGGGGTACGGAACGCGGATACGTTCGCTATTTCCCTGGACCGGCGCCGGACGCGTACGCTACGTTGGCCCCCGCCGGGACCCTCGCATGAGCCTCACGCAGCTGAATCTCCTGAACATCGGACTGATGCTGGGCGCGTGCGTCGCGGCCTTTGTGTTTCCTTTCGAGCTCTTCTTGCTCGCCTACGCCGTCCTCGGGCCGCTTCACTATCTGACGCAGATCTCCTGGCTGCACACGCGCGGCTATTTCACGAGCGGGCGCCGCGACGCCGTCGTGCTCGCGGTCGGCGCCGTCGCGCTGCTGCTGTTGCGCTACGTGCTGCCGATCGACGACGCCGCCAGTTGGGCGACGGCCGTCGTCCTGATGACGTTCGCCGCCGCGCTGGTGTTCGTCGTCGCGACGACGCCCGTGGTGAAGGCGCTCGTCCTCGGCGCCGCGCTCGTCGTCGCCGCCTGGGTGAGCGGGATGGACTCCGCACAGACACTCTTCCTCACCTTCGTGCCGACGATCATCCACGTGTTCGTCTTCACCGCCGCATTCATCCTCTACGGATCGTTGAAGGGCCGGAGCGTGAGCGGCATCGCGTCGCTCGCCGTGTTCGTCGCCTGCACGGCGAGCTTCTTCGTGTACCGACCGGGCGCGGCGGAGCATCTGCCGAGCGCGTACGTGCGCGACACCTACGCCCTCTTCGCCGATCTGAACGTCGAGCTGGCGGCGTGGCTGCGACTGCCGTCGTTCGCCGCGCCCGATGACGTGTATCGATCGACGGCCGGCCTCACGCTCATGCGGTTCATCGCCTTCGCGTACACCTACCACTACCTCAACTGGTTCTCGAAGACGTCGATCATCCAGTGGCACAAGATCCCGCTCCTGTGGAGCGCGGTGAACATCGCGCTCTGGTTCGCGGCGATGGGTCTGTACGCCTGGAACTACCGCGTCGGCATGCTGGTGTTGTTCGCGCTCAGCTGGCTGCACGTCCTCCTCGAGTTCCCGCTCGACCAGCGGACGTTCGTCGGCATCGGCCGCGAGCTCGGGGCGTTGCTGCGGGCCCCCGGGGGTGTCGCGCCGGCGGCCCTGGCCACCGCCGCTCGCCCGTCGCGCGCGCGTCGCTAGCGAGGCGCGGGTTCGCGACGACCGGACGATGCGCCGTGCCGCTCTCGTCGCGACGCTGTGTGCGCCGGTGGCGGTGTTCCTCGTGCTGGCGTGGCCGGCGCTCGACGAGAACTCCGGCACGTACGACGAGCCGTTTCTCGTCACCGCGGGCTACACCTATCTCACACGCGGCGACTTCCGGTTGAACGTCGAGCACCCGCCACTCGTCAAGGAGCTGCTCGCCCTGCCGCTGCTCGGGTCGTCGGTGCGGATCGGCACGGACGCCGAGCACGCGTTCGCCGCCGCGCTCGCGGATGCCGACGCGCAGTTCGTCGTCGGCGATCGCGTATTCTACCACGACAACGACCCGCTGCCGCTGCTGCGACGCGCGCGCCTGGTGACGCTCGCGCTCGCCGCCTTGGTGGTGCTGCTCGTCGGCGTCTGGGCGCGCGATGCGTTCGGCGCCCTCGCGGGCGCGCTCGCCGCGAGCCTCGCCGCGTGCGATCCGAACCTGCTGGCTCAAGGCACGCAAGCGACGACGGACTTGGGTTTCACCCTGTTCTTTTTCGCCGCGTTGTTGGCCGTTCGGCAGACCTTTCGCGCCCTCGGTCCGGGTATCACCGTCGTCGCCGGCATCACCATCGGCGCCTGCTTCGCCGCGAAGCACTCCGCGGTGCTGCTGCTCCCGACCATCCTCGCCTTCGCGCTCGTGCGCCTGCTCGACGCGACGCCGTGGCGCGTCACGACGGGCCGGCGACCGATCACGGCGGCGCGTGCTCGGGTCGCGACGCTCCTCGTGTTGGCGGCGACGTGGATCGTCATCGTCTGGGGAACGCTCTGGGCCTGCTACGGGTTTCGCGACGCGGTCGGCCCCGGCGTCTCGACGCCGCTCCCGATCGCACAACGGCTGGCGCGCATCCGGCCGGAGCACGTGCTCGCCGAGATGCTCGCACGCGATGAGCCGGTGCCGGACGACGACACGCTCGCCCGCGCCGCCGCGGCGCGCCCCCCGCTCCTCGCCGAACGCGTCCTCGGAGCGGTGGCGCGCTCGCATCTCCTTCCCGCGACCTATGTCTTCGGTCTCGTCGAGGCGACGGTGCGCGGCCAGATCCGCAACAGCTACATGCTCGGCACGATCGCGCTCACCGGGCGCACCTGGTACTTTCCGTTCGCGCTCCTCGTGAAGACGCCGCTCGCGACGTTGCTGCTCGTGGTGCTGGCGCTCGCCGCCTTCGTCTCAGGGTACCGCGCGATCGGCGCGACGCATCCGGGGGTCCGGCGCGATGCGCTCGTCCTGATCGTCGCCGCCGCGATCTTCCTCGGCAGCGCCATGACGTCGAACCTCAACATCGGATTCCGGCACATCCTGCCGCTCGTGCCCATGCTCTGCGTCCTCGCCGGCTTCGCCGTCGCCGAGCTGCAGCGACGGTTCGCGCCGCGCGTGGCCGCGGTCGTAGCGTGTGCCGCCTGCCTGCTGGTGGCTGCGGAGACGATCGCGGCCCGACCGTACTTCATCCCGTTCTTCAACGCCGCCGCGGGTGGCGCCCGCGGCGGCCTGCGGTTGCTCTCCGACTCCAACCTCGACGTCGGCCAAGGGCTGCCGGCGTTGCGTCGTTGGATGACCACGCACCGGGTCGAGCGCTTGAACCTCAGCTACTTCGGCAGCGCCGACCCGAGGGCGTACGGCATCACCTTCGTTCCGCTCCTCGGGACCAACTTCGGCGACATCGAGGGCGCCGGTACGGTCGGGTACGCACCGCAGCCGCCCGTGCTTCCCGGCTACGTCGCCGTGAGCGCGACCAATCTGCAGGGCACGTACTTGCCGCCGGAGCTACGAGCGTTCTACGACTTCCTGAAGCGCAAGGAACCGGTGGCGATCCCCGGCGGGTCGACGTACGTGTACTGGGTCGAGCGTTGGGGCGAGTGATGGTCACGGATCGCGAACCGCTCACGGCTCGCGACGGCGCCGCGGCGCTCGTGCTCGCCGTCGCGCTCGTGCTCGCGGGCTGGGTTCGCCTCGTGCCGGGAGTCGTCGGCGCGTTTCACGACGATGCCGTCTACGCCATGACCGCCAAGGCGCTCGCGGAAGGCGACGGCTATCGTCTGATCAATTTTCCCGGGGCGCCGCCGCAGACGAAGTATCCGATCCTGTATCCTGCCCTGCTGGCGTTGTTGTGGCACTCGGCGGCGACCCTCGAGGCGCGGCTCGCGGTGATGCAAGTCGCGACGCTCCTCGCCGCCGCGCTGGCGATCGCCGGCGCGTACCTGTACGTCGTCCGCTTCCGCTACGTCGCGCGCGCCCCGGCGTTCGCGGCCGGCGTCCTGTGCGCATCGGCCCCGAACCTTCTCTACTACGCGACGCAGACGCTCAGCGAGATGCCGTTCATGCTGGCGCTGGTCGCGAGCCTCTGGGCGACGGACGCCTACGTCCGCGCCGAGCGGTCGGACGCGTGCCGCGGGCTCCTCACCGGCGTCGCCGCCGGCCTTCCGTTCCTCTGCCGGAGTGCGGGCGCGGTCATCCCGCTGGTCGCGGTCGTCGTGAGCGTGCGAGCGCGACGTCCGGTGCGGTGGATGCTCGTCGGCAGTGCGCTCGTCGTGGTGCCGTGGCTCGTCTGGACGGCGCGCGGCGTCGGCAATCCCGTCGCCGAGCCCATCGTCGGCTACCAGGGGGATTATCTTCGTCTGCTGTCGCGGGGGTATTTCGGCGCGACGTCGGGCTCGCCTTTCGGTCTCGCCCTGGCGATCTTCGGCGCCAACGTCGTCAAGGCCTGCGTGGCGATCGGCGACATCGCCTTCGAGGGCATCGCGCCTGCGTTGTATGCGTCGAGCGATTGGGCTGCGACGCTCCTCGGGCTCGTCGGCGCCGCGACGTGGCTGGCCGTCGTCGCGCACGCGCCCCTCGCGACACTACCGGCGACACTCCTCGTGTATCTCGCGTTCGTCTGCGCCTGGCCCTGGCCGCCGGATCGATTCATGATTCCAGTGCTATTCTTTCTTCTCGCGATGCTCCTCGGCCTGGTGTCGCGCGCCGCTCGGGTCGGCGCCCTCGCCGTCTCGCTGGTCGCGATCGTCGCCGCGATCCCCAATGCGCGTACGCTCGCCGACTATGCCGCCGCGAACACGCGCTCGCACTACCCGTACTTCATGCTGCCGGACGCGCCGGTCGCGTGGTCGTCGTACGGCGACGCGTTCACGTGGCTGCGAGCGCACGCCGCGCCGGACGACGTGTTCGCGGCCGGTTTCGACTCGATGACCGCGCTCTACACCGCCCACCCGACCGTTCGCCCGTTCGTGCCGCGTCCGAGCGCGCTCTACTACGCCGCTATCACCGGTGACAGCGCGCCCGCGCTCGGCTCGCCGAGCGATTTCGTCGGCGCCCTCGCCACGTATCGGGTGCGGTACCTCTTCGTGTCGCCCATGCCGGCGTTTCCCGAGGAGGACGCCTTCTACGAGCTCGTGAGCCGCGCGCGGGCGGAGCATCCGGATCTCCTACGACCGGTGTATCGCGGCTCGGACCCGCGCTTCGTCGTCTTCGAGGTCGGCCCGGCCGACGCCGCCGCCGATCGCCCGCGCTGAACGCGCAGCGTGTTCTCATCTACATTTGAGCGTCGACCCGTTGAACGTGCAGCTCGGCGACGGCGCCGGGCCTGGGAATGTGGCCTCGACGCATTGCCCCGTCGCCCCCGATTCGGGGTCGAAGACCACGGCGCCAGTAACCGGCAATGCCGACGGCGTGGCGTAGCTGCCGTTCTTTCCCGTCACCTTCACTTTGACGAGTCCCGGTGACGTTGGCTTGGTCGTTCCTCTGAGCTTCGTGATCCCGTCGAGGCCGCTCGCGTTGCGGTACGTCCATGCCGTTCCCTTCCTGTTCGCCCTCCAGCCGATCTTCGACGTCTTGTCATACGCTCCGCCGGGGATCAGCACGTCGAGAACACTCGTTCCGTCGTCATCGTCGAGCATGACCTCGGCGCCGGTCGCGATCGGGTCGAGGGGCGGCGTGAATGGGAAGGGCAGAACACCCTCGCCCTTGAGCGTCAGTTTGTCATCGGCGGAGGGCGTGTCGAGCTTCGTGAGCGTGATTTGTGCCTTCGCAGCGGGGCTGCACTCCACGTCGCCCACGACGTACTCACTGAAGCTCATCACCTGAATGGTCCAGGTGTTCGCCGCCGCGTCGCAGCAGGCGGACGGGGAACATACCTGATCCATGCATCTCGGCGTGATGGCGACTCCGTTCCGCCAAATCTTCAAACGCCTCTCGAGGATATTCGTGTCGCCGGGTGGCGGGACTTTGTCTACCTTGCCGTTGTCGTTGGCGTCGGGCCACTTGAACGTGATGGTCACGGGCACATTGAACGTCTGCCCGTCAGGCGTGAACTGCGCGCGGAACACTGTCTTCCCGCCGGTGCGTACGCCGAACTCGCTGCCTGGGACACCGCCGGTCACCCCAATCGTCGTCGGAGCATCGAGCGCGCCGGGCGGGATCGTGACCGTTATCGAGCCGTCCGGCGTCGTCACCGTCCCGCCGCTGCTGTCGATCGTCTGGCCTGCCGACTGCGTTGGCTTGCACAGATCAAGCGGGTCGTTCGGACACGGGTCGCACGCATCCCCGCCTCCCTGCCCGTCGGAGTCGAGTTGGTCGGGGTTATCTTCGAGCGGGCAGTTATCGCAGACGTCACCGACCCCGTCGTCGTCCGTGTCGAGCTGATCCGTGTTGGGCACCGTCGGGCAATTGTCTATTGCGTTTGGCACTAGGTCACCGTCCGTGTCGGTCGGCGTCGCCGTCGGCGTCCCGGTCGGCGTCACGGTTGGTGGCGGCGTCGCCGTGGGGGTCGATGTTGGGGTCGCGGTCACCGTCGCCGTCGGCGTTGAGGTCGGCGTCGGTGTCGGTGTTGGCGTTGGTGTTGATGTTAGTGTTGGCGTCGATGTTGGTGTTGCCGTGTCGGTCGGCGTGACCGTCGCGATGGGCGTGGCCGTCGGGGTCACCGTCTCCGTTGGGGTGGGCGTCGCCGTGATGGTGGGTGTAGGCGTCTCCGTCGCCGTCGCTGTGGGGGTCGCGGTCCTCGTTGGCGTCGGGGTGGGCGTCGCGGTCGGGATCGGGAGTTCACCCAGGTAGCGCACAACCGCGAAATTGGTGTTGCCGCCGCTGGTGGTCGCGCCGGCGACCACGATGCGCCCGTTGCTTTGGATGGCGACGCCCCGACCGTCGTCGTTGCCGGTGCCGATCGCGGTCGTGATCTTGCCGCCGCTGCCGAAGGTGGTGTCGAGGCTGCCGTCGCTGTTGTAGCGGACGACTGCGAAGTCGTGTTTGCCGCCGACGACCGCCAAGCCCGAGACGACGATCTTGCCGTCGGTCTGGAGCGCGACGGCGAGCCCGGTATCGAACGCGCCTGCGATGTCGGTCGTGACCTTGCCGCCGCTGCCGAAGGTGGTGTCGAGGCTGCCGTTGCTGTTGTAGCGGACGAGCGCAATGTCGTTGCCCGAGTACCCCGCGGCGATGATTTTCCCATCGACCGGCTGGATGACCAGCGCCCAGGCGCCATCGTTGGGGCCGGCGAGGTCCGTGGTCACTTTGCCGTCACCGTCGAATGTGGTGTCGAAGCTGCCGTCGGGGTTCAGCCGCGCGAGCGCGAAGTCGGAGCCGCTGCCAGCCATGTCGCGGCTGCCCGCGATGACGATCTTGTCGTCGCTCTGGATCGCGACGGCGTTCGCTTCGTCGTTGGCCGCGGCGAACGCGAAGACCAGCGTGCCGTCGCCGGCGAAGGAGGTGTCGAGGCTGCCGTCCGTGTTGTAGCGCACCACGGCGACGTCATACGTACCGGTACCGTTGCGTGCGCCGACGACCACGATCTTGCCGTCGCTCGGCTGCACGGCGACGCCCCTCGCGTCGTCCCCGGTCGCCGTGGCGCATGTACCTCCGGGGCACGCGCTGTCGAACGCGCACGCCCCGCCGTTGTTGCTGCCGCCGAGGCACCCCGCGATGGAGGTCGTGACCGTGCCATCGCCAGCGAAGGTGCTGTCGAGGCTGCCGTCCGTGTTGTAGCGCGCGACGGCGAAGTCGGTATCGCCGCCTTCACCAACGACGACGATGCGTCCGTCGACCGGTTGAATCGCCAGGGCACGCGCGATGTCGGTGCCGCCCATGTCGGTCACGACCTCGCCGTCGCCGTCGAACGTGGTGTCGAGCGTGCCATCGACGTTGTAGCGGACGACCGCGAAGTTCTGGTTCGTAAACGCGAAGCCGGCGACCACGATGCGCTGGTCCGAGGGTTGGATGACCACCGCCAAGCCGGCACTCAACGTGCCCGGGATAGCCGTCGTGACCTTGCCGCCCGTACCGAAGGTCGGATCGAGATCGCCCGCTCCCGTCGGAGTCGCTGTAACCGCCGGCGTCGGCGTCACCGTTGCCGTGACCGTCGGAGTCGGGGTCGCTGTCCGTGTTGCCGTGCCGGTCGGCGTGACCGTCGCGGTGGGAGTGACCGTCTGGGTGACCGTCGCGGTGGGTGTGGCCGTCGGGGTGCGCGTCGCCGTGGCGGTGGGTGTCACGGTCCTCGTCGGCGTCGGGGTGCCCGTCGCGGTTGGTGTGGGTTGCGGCAGGTCGAGCCGCCCGATCTGGCCGGCGCCCGACTCCGTGAACCAGAGGTTGTTGTCGGGGCCGACGGCGATGCCGAATGGGAAACCGTCAGCGGTCGGGATGGCGTACTCGGTGAAGGTGCCGGTGGGCGTCACCCTCCCAATCTGGCCGGCCTCCTCCGTGAACCAGAGGTTGCCGTCGGGGCCGGCCGCGATACCACGCGGCCGACTGTTGGCGGTCGGGATAGCATACTCGGTGAAGGTGCCGGTGAGGGTGACCTTCCCGATCTTGTTGGCGCCGTACTCCGTGAACCAGAGCTTGCCGTCGGGGCCGGCGACGATCTCGTACAGGCCAGCGCCAGCGGTCGGAACCGCGTACTCGGTGAAGGTGCCGGTGGGCGTCACCTTCCCGATCTTGTTGGCACCGTACTCCGTGAACCACAGGTTACCGTCGGGGCCGGCGACGATACCAAACGGGTTACCGCCAGTGGTCGGGATGGCGTACTCGGTGAAGGCGCCGGTGGGCGTTACCTTTCCGATCTGGTCGGCGTCGTACTCCGTGAACCAGAGGTTGCCGTCGGGGCCGGCGACGATGTGATATGAACAACTGTCAACGGCCGGGATGGCGTACCCGGTGAAAGTGCCGGTGGGCGTCACCTTTCCGAGCTTGTCGCCGGAACCCAAACACCCCGTGAACCAGAGGTTGCCGTCGGGACCGGCCGCGATGCCTACCGGCGCAATACTGGTCGGGATGGCGTACTCGGTGAAGGTGCCGGTGGGCGTCACCTTTCCGATCTTGTTGATGCTGTACTCCGTGAACCAGAGGTTGCCGTCGGGGCCGGCGACGATGCCAAGCGGCCCACTGACCGCGCCGCTCGGGATGGCGTATTCGGTGAACGACTGGGCGGAAGCGGGTGCCGCTCTCGTGGCAAGACTCGCAGCCACGGTGAGGGCACACACGATGACGGCCCGTGGGAACGGAGCGTGCACTCCCGCAAGCGACCAGCCACGGGACCGTGTCCCTAGCGTCTCCTGACCAGTGAGTCGTCGTCTCATGGCTGACCCTCCCTCGCGGTTCGTGTTGCTACGGAGTCTCGAGCGCCTGGACGTAGATCGTTCTGCGCTAAAATGGCGCAATTCGCGTTGATAGTTCATCGATAATTGTCACCAGCCGCCCGATACCATCAGCTGCGGGGGCGCGTCCTAACATCCAGCAAACATTTCGCAAACATTTTTGCGTTGCGCCTCGTATGTGGGCCGCGCTAGAAGCCGAGCACCATGCCCACACGCGGCCATGGCTCGCGCCCCTCTCGCATCGTCTTCGGGTCGTTCGCACTTGACGCGCCGCAGGGACACCTGTGGCGGGGTCGGACGGTGGTCCCGATGCGTCGGAAGGCCTGGGAGGTGCTCTACTGGCTGGCGGGCCGCTGCGGGGAGATCGTCTCGAACGAGGATCTGCTCGAAGCGGTATGGGGCAAGATCGCCGTCTCCCCGCAGGTCCTGACCAATACGATCCACGAGGTGCGGGTGGCGCTGGACGACACCAGCGACACGCCACGCTTCATCCAGACGGTCCGGGGGCGCGGCTACGTGTTCCTCGGCGATGTCTTCCCCGAGCGCGGGCCCAAGACGGGCGTCGCTCGACCGGACGTCATCGTCGGTCGTGAAGGCGAGTTGCATCACCTCGATGCCCTGTGGGAACAGATCCGGTCCGGACGATCGGGGATCATCTTCGTCTCCGGCGAGCCCGGGATCGGAAAGACGACGCTCGTCGACGCGTTCCTGCACGGCGCCGTCGACGGTCCAGCCGGACGCACGGGATGGGTCGCGCGCGGGGTGTGCCTCGAGCAGCACGGCGGCGACGAGGTCTATCTACCGCTCTTCGACGCGATCGAGCATCTCATCGGCGCGCCGGAGCGGTCCGGCCTGAAGGAAGTGCTGCGTCGATGCGCGCCAGCGTGGCTCGTCCAGCTTCCGTGGCGCCTGGGGGCGGAGGAACGCGAGGCGCTCGAGCGCTCGCTCACCGGGACCACGACGCCACGGATGCTGCAGCAAGGAATCGGCTTCCTGCGCGCCGTCGCCGAGCAGGGGCCACTGGTTCTGGTGCTCGAGGATCTACACTGGTCGGATCTCGGCACCCTCGACGTGCTCGCGGCGCTGGCGCGGCGACCGATCGTATTGCCGCTCCTGGTGATCGCGACGTATCGCTCCGTCGACGCCGCGAGCCGGGCGCCCGCCGTCGTCGCC
This sequence comes from Binatia bacterium, assembly GCA_041476145.1. Classification (GTDB taxonomy): domain Bacteria; phylum Desulfobacterota; class Binatia; order UTPRO1; family UTPRO1; genus DP-19. The sequence continues at coordinate 2,753 of JBGOSW010000123.1, read as the reverse complement.
CTCGTTCGGGACCTCGTGCGGGGGGGTGTCGCCGACGAGCTGTCGCTTCCGCCGCTCGACCGCGTCGCGATCGAGGCCTACGTGGCGACGCGTTTCGGGAGCGCCGATCTCGCCGTCGCCCTCGCCGACCGGCTCGAAGAGCAATCGGCGGGCAATCCGTTGTTCCTCCGAACGCTGGTCGAGGAGCTCATTGCACGCGGCGCCCTCGAGCACACGCCGAGCGGATGGCGGCTTGGGACCGGAGCCACGGCGATGCTCGACGAACTTCCGCAGACGTTGCGGGCGTTCATCGCCGGCGAGTTGGGCGACATGACCGGGCCCTCGCGTGACGTGGTCGAAGCGGCGAGCGTCGCTGGTATCGAGTGCACCGCGGTGGAGCTCGCCGCGGCCCTCGAACGCGAACCGCTCGACGTCGAACGGACCTGCGAGGATCTCGCGCGTCGCGGACGTCTCGTGTGCGTCGCGAGGGAGAGCGGTCCGAGCGACGGAGGGGGCCGCTGGTACGCCTTCGTGCACGCCGCGTACCGGCGGTTCACGTACGATCAGATCGCGCCCCTGACGCGACGGGCGCTGCATTGCCGGATGGCCGCCGCACTCGAGGCGGGTCACCGCGACGATCTGGACGTCGTGGCTGGACGAGTGGCGACGCACTACGAGCGCGGGGGCGACGCCTCCAAGGCCGTCGAGCATTTCAATCGCGCCGCAGCATACGCCGAGCGCCGCTTCGCCTATCGCGAGGGCGCGTCGTACCTGCGCGCCGCGCTTGCGCACGTGGCCGCCTTGGGCGGCGCGGCCGGGTGCACGGAACTGGTCGGCTGGATGCAGCTCCGTCTGGCCGGGTTCCTCTCGTTCGTCATGGGCTATGGAGCGGCCGAGATCGGTGAGGCCCTCGCCGCGGCGCGGACGGTGTTCCTCACGAGTGGCTCCGTGCAGGGACAATTCATGGCCGAGCTGGGCCTCGGCAGATACGAGCTGGTGCGGGCGAACTGCGACGCCGCAGCCCTGCACACCGGCCGCTTGCTCGTCCTCGCCCAGTCGACGCTGCGACCGCTGCGGGCGGTCGCCTGCTGCTGGGCGGGATTCGTGGCGTCGTTGCGCGGCGAGCTGGAGATCGCGGGCGCGCTGTTCGACGAAGGCCTCGCGGCGGCGGATGCGCCCGGGCTGCTCCGCGACATGGACGTCCACCGCCTGATGGGATCGCAGTCCGCGATCGTCATGACCGTACGCGGCGACCCAGCCGGGGGGCGCGTGCGGGCCGAGGCAGCCCTGGACCGCGCGCGCGCCAACGGACGCCCGGGCGATCTGACGCAAGCGCTGCAGCTCGAGACGGAGCGCGCGGCGTTTCTTCGCGACTGGGATGCCGGGCGCGCCGCCACCGCCGAAACGACCCGGATGGCGCACGAGAGCGGGCTCCCGAGCTTCACGGCCTTGGCGCAGTTCTACGATGCGCTGTTCGACGGCGACCGCCCGTCGCCCGAGCGTATCGCGGCGATGCGCGTGGCGATCGCCGAGCGCCGCCGGCTCGGCGATCGCTGGCATGAGTCGATGCTCCTCACCCTCGTCGCCGAGGTCGAGCTGGAACATGGCGACGTCGGGGGTGCGCAGGCGTCCATCGCGGCGGCGGCGGTGCACGTCGTCCGCACGAACGAGCGGCACTACCAGGCGGAGATGGAGCGCGTGCAGGGCGAGATCGCGTGCGTCGTCGGTGAACACGACGGCGCGCCGGACGCGAGGCGCTGGTTCGGCAAAGCCGTGAAGACGGCGCGCGCGCAACGCGCGCGGCTCTGGGAGCTGCGTGCCGCGACGAGCCTCGCTCGGCTCGCGCCGGACCGCGGGACCGACGGCAGCGCGGCCGACGGCCTGGCGCGTGTCATGGAGGCCTTCCTTCCCGACGCGACCTGCCCCGACCTGGAGGCCGCGCGTTCCGTGCTCGCCGCGCACCGTGCCGCCTGACGCGCGTGTTCAGCTGACTGCGCGCCGTCCCGCTCACTCCCACTCGATCGTCGCCGGCGGCTTCGACGACACGTCGTAGACGACGCGGTTGACACCGGTGATCTCGTTGATGATGCGGTTCGAGAGCATGGCGAGAAAGTCGTACGGCAGACGCGCCCAGTCGGCGGTCATGCCGTCGACGCTCTCGACGGCCCGAATGGCGACGACGTTCTCGTAGGTGCGCTCGTCGCCCATGACGCCGACGGTCTTCACCGGGAGGAGCACGGCGAACGCCTGCCAGAGCTTGTGGTAGAGGCCGGCCGCCTTGATCTCGTCGACGACGATGGTGTCGACGGCGCGGAGCACGGCGAGGCGCTCGGCGGTGACGGTGCCGAGGATGCGGATGGCGAGGCCGGGACCGGGAAACGGTTGGCGCCCGAGGATCTCGTCCGGTACCGCGAGGAGCCGTCCGAGCTCGCGCACCTCGTCCTTGAAGAGCTCGCGCAACGGCTCGACGAGCTTGAGCGCCATGCGCTCGGGGAGGCCGCCGACGTTGTGGTGGCTCTTGATCGTCGCCGACGGTCCCTTGAACGACACCGACTCGATGACGTCGGGGTAAAGGGTGCCCTGCGCGAGGTAGCCGACGCCGGGGATGGTGCGCGCCTCGGCCTCGAACACCTCGATGAAGGTGCGCCCGATCGCGCGCCGCTTCGCCTCCGGATCTTCCACGCCCGCCAGAGCGTCGAGGAAACGGGTACTCGCGTCGACGACGCGCAGGCGGTCGCCGAAGCGCGCGCGGAAGACGGTCGCGACGCGCGCCG
>JBGOSW010000122.1:0-12878 GCA_041476145.1 Binatia bacterium | reverse complement strand
GGCAGGCGCGCGAGGGCCACAACCCCAAGACCGGTGCGCTCGTGCAGGTAGCCGCGAAGCGCGTGCCGTTTTTCAAGGCTGGTAAGGAGCTGAAGCTGCGCGTGGGCGGCAAGCCGGTTCCCAACAGCGCCGGTGAAGCGAGCGACGGATAGCACGCTGCTTCTGAAAACACTCTGCGCGCCTCCCACGGGGGATCAAGGGGGATCTGACGCGCGCACGCAGGGCGGCCATCTACGATCACGGGGAGCGCAACCTCGCCCCACAGCTACAAGACGCAGACGCCGGGGCAGTCGGCGCCGCCAGCGTTGGGGTCGCAGGCGTCGCGCGGGTCATCGATGCACTGCTGCCCTTCCGGACAGGGCAGGCCGGCGAAGCCGGCGCAGGATCTGGCTGGGCAGCGCTGAAACGCCACGCGGCACTGGCCCGTGGCCTGATCGCACCACGAGATTGGGCACGCGCCACTGCTGTCGGCGCAGAGGGTACACGGGGCGCCTACCGTCGGGCATTCGCTGTTCACGGTGCATTGGCGAGGAGACGTGGGCTCGCACTGGCCCGGGCAGTCGGCGTCGCCGCGCAGCGGATCGCAGTCGTCGTTGGGGATATCCACGCACTGCTGCCTCGTCGGGCAGCTGATACCGGCGACGCGGCCGCAAGGCTGGAGCGTGCCCTGACACACATTGGGGAGCCCTGCCGCGCCCCGCAGGACGTTGACGCCGTCAGTGACGGTAATAGCTCCGCTGCCGTCGACGTCACAGATCAGAAAGGAGCACCTGCTCGGCAAATCCGCGGCGGCTCGGAGGACGTTGATGCCGTCGGTCACCGTCAGGGTCCCGTTCCCGTCCGCGTCACCGCACACCTGGGCGTGTGCCGGCTCGTACAATCCGAACGTCGAGGCAAGAGCAAGGATGCTGAGCAGGGCGCCCCACATGCACCGAAACGTTGCAGCCCCCTCACGATCGCTGATCGATGGCTCCAACGGCTCCCTCCTCGGCAGCGGATGCTCCTACCGCGAGATGCCACGACCACGTCGATAGATATTCTAGTTCGTTCTTCGCTCCGCTGGTTGACGACGTCCAATGCACCTCTCGCTCCGATGCGACGTAGCCGCCGTCGCTCGTGCGGCTACCCGTTGCAGAAGTCCTTGTTGACTTGCAGCCGCGGTCGAAGTGCACGCGAATACCCCACCGCGCACCGCACCGCGCGCATACAGCGCGGGGGGTTCGAGAACGGTGGCAGCGTCGCAGCGTCGATCGACGCGATGCGCACGGCAGTTTCATCTACGCCCTGATGGGGCGAAACACTAGATCGAGTGGGCTGCACGCACGAGGTTGCTCATGATCTCGATGGCCTGGTCGTGGGGCATCCGTCCGCAGCCGCAGGAGGACGAGACCAGCAACCGCTCCGGTGCCAGCACGCCGAGGAGACGCTGTAGTTGTCGGCGGGATTCATCGGATCGGCCGTCACGAGCGCGCCCGTACCGTCAACGGCCTTCTTGAGCTTGCCCTTCAGACGGCGATGCCCATCGATCTTGATGGACGAGCCTTTCGTGGAGAAGCAGGGCATCGCCCCGGCGACGGTGGGCACCCTCGCTACGCAATCCCGTCACTACGGGAGTGGACTCATGACGGCGTTCCGGGCGTCGGCGCTGGCGTCGGCGTCGGCGGGGGGATCGGACACACACTGCATGCGCTTCCGGTCCCGACCACCGTGCCGCCGTGATCGGTACACTTGGTGTCGTGCCGCGAGACCTTGGGGCCGCCCGTCGCCGTGATGCAATCCGCATTCGTGTCGCAGGCCGTGGTCGCCGCGTTGCTACAGGTCCCCGCCGCCGTGCCATCGTCGGGGGTGGGATCGTTACAGGTGCCGCTCGTGTCGTAGGCGCAGCAGAGCACTGCGCCCGACTTGCCGCAGGTCGAGCGCGCCGAGCAGCTCGCGACCGTCCGCTTCGCGGCGCCGTCGAGACAGCCGTCTTTCCGCAGCTGGTTGCGGAAGCGGACGGTGCAGCTCACATACTGTCCGTGGTTCTTCCAGGATTGAGCCTGGCTGTTCGCGTCGCACGGACACGCGGCGGCGAGCGCCGCACCCACATCGGGGGGACAGCTGCCCCCACCGCCAGGAGGTTGCGCGAGTGCGGGGACGGTGCCCGCCAGCACTACTGCCGTCACGAAACCGATGAACTTGTGCATCGTTGGTCTCCTTCTATGGGCGCGTTGATCGTGGCAATACCTGCGATCCGCCGACGATGCTGCGTGTCCGTACCTCGGGCCTCGTTCCGTCACAGCCGTCCTCTCTGAGCAACGTCTATGCCGTGTTGCTCGTGAACCCGGCTCTTCTGAAGACGAGATTCCCAGCGCACCCGAAGCCGCGATTCTGCTCCTTCGTGCACCCGCGCTATAGCCTGGCCTGTAGCGTCCGAGCGACACGCGGCGGTCGGGGTGTCATGGATGCAACATCTGAGGAGTCCCACCGGCCGAGGGTCACGACGCGCCGATTCGGGGGGAAGGTCGTTGCGATCGAACAGTTCGAGATCGACGCTCGTCGCGTTGTTGGCCGGATTGGCGGCGACGTCGGGCGCGTTCGTCAGCGCAGGATCGACCACGTCGGCCAACGGAGATGGGCTGCGTGTCGTCCCGTGCGGGCCGCCTTGCAGGCTATCCGTGCCGCCCGCGTGGTCCGCGGCGCGCGTGCAATCTGTCAGGACGCGGACACCCGATCGAGCGCAACGCTTCATCCGGCAACGTGTTGCGAGGCACATGGGTACGCCCACGGATGCGGCGCTCGATCAGGTCGTGCTGCCCACCAAGCTATCGCAGACCGACGCAGAACCGCGCCACCGAGCAGGATAGTTCGATGAATCCCCGACGAGGACTGTGGCCGATCCTCTTGGTGCTTGTGCTGTTCGGCCAGGCGGCACCCGCCCGCGCGGCGAGTTCGTGGCACTGCGGTTCCCGGCTCGTCGGAGAGGGTCAGTCGATCGCGGACGTCTACGATCTCTGCGGTGAGCCCACGGTACGGACGGCGATGACGGAGTTCGTCACGGTCCGCGTAACCTCCCGCGTTGCCGTGACCCGCGCAGTCCCGGTCGAGCAGTGGACCTACAATCTCGGCCCGACGCAGTTCGTCCGCTACCTCACGTTCCGGGCGGGTACGCTCGTTGAGATCGAGGAGGGCGCGTACGGCGACTGACGGGTGTGCGCTGGATTCACAGCTCGCAGTTCCACGGATCGGGCAAGTGCGCCGCGCGCAGGCGCGATAACTACGACCGCCGAGCAGCGGCGTCCGAGTTCATTGCCCCGTCCGTGTTCGCCACGGAGGCAGACGCCGATGCTCCCCATCGGTCGCGGCGGCAAGCACCGCCCGACCCGACGACGTGAGTCTCACGGCGGCGCTGCCCATGCCGACGCCGGGAAGGACCTCGATGAGACCGTCGGTTGTGGCGTCTTCCCACACCGGATTCCGTGGGCACGACGTTCGCCAGGCTTCCATCGTCTCCGCGTAGGTGCGCGGCCGAGCGGCAACCCACGCGAGCAGTTCCACTAAGAGGGCAGTCATTGGGGCGACGTGCAACCAAATCCATGGCGGCGCCGCAGGACCATGTCCACTTGCTATCCCGGTGCCGCAACGGAACCCGGCGCCCATAGCGGAGACGGGGGTCGCTTACGCGACCTGGCCAAGCACTACGCGAAGTGGATGCCGGACGATGAAGATCGCGACGAGCAGCGGCGACTCGCGGCGGCATTTTCGACACCGTCGGATGCCGAATTGCCCCCCTCGCGGCGAGTCAGGAGGGGCAATCAGCGGAAGTGCGTGAAAACGAGAATGACTCAGGATGCGAGGAGGGGGACTTGAACCCCCACGGGTGTTACCCCACTAGCCCCTCAAACTAGCGCGTCTGCCGTTCCGCCATCCTCGCGTGACAGCGATGGCCAAGAGGTACCATCGGGCTTCTGCGCTGTCGAGCGTTGAACGCTCGGCGGTGTGGGTGGAAGATCAGATCGTGCAGATCGCGGCGGGCAGACTCTTTGCGCTCTTCTCCTTCGATCTCGGGTTCGAGATCGATCTGGTGCGCGCGCGTGAGGCGTTGCCGGAAGGGGTGCGCGCGGGGATGGGGGGCGGTGGAAAGATCGCGCCGGCGCACGTGCAGTACGCGTCGCCGCCCTTGGTGCAGGCGCTCGGGGTGCGGCGACTTCTTCTCATCGAGCGGCCGGTCGATGCGGAGGTGGCGCTGCGGCTGCACGACTTCGGCGCGGCGTCGATCGTCTTCAGCATGCCGTTCGACGGCGTCGACTGCGCGTCGCTGCCGGCGCTGACGGCGGCGCTGACGGCGCGTGGGGCGCTCGAGGCGGAGGCGCGCGCGCTCCTCGCGGAGGTTGCGCCGCGCGTCGCGCCGGCGATCGCGCGGCCGAACCTCGACGGCGCGGATCTCGTCGAGGACTACTATGTGATCCAGGTATCGCGCTTCGAGCCGGAGCTCGACGCGAGCACGCTCATCGGTGCGCACCGCGACCTCCTGGCGCGCATCCTTCACTGCGAGACGGCGCATCTCTCACCGAGCGAAACCGACGACGTGCTAAAGACGGCGGTGACGTACACGCTCGATGACTTGGTCGTCACGGATTGGAACGTCGCGCTGGTCTACGAGCGCGAGTACCAGGACGTGTTGAACGTCCTCGAGCTCCTGAACGTGCAGCTCCTCGAGTTGCGCTACCTCGATCGCATGCTCGATACGCGGATCGCGCGCCTGTACGAGCACGTCGCGCAGCGCCGTGGGCTGCTGTCGCTGACGCCGGCGGCGCTGCGGGTGCGCGAGCTCTCGGAGCTGCGTCTCGACACCGCGACGCTCCGCGAGCGCATGATCAACGCGCTCAAGCTGATCGGCGACCTCTACCTGACGAAGATCTACACGCGCACGGCCGACCGGCTGCATCTCTCGGAGTGGCAGCGCAGCATCGACGGCAAGCTCGAGGTGATCCAAAACGTCGCCAACGTGTTCGCGAACCGCGCGGCGACGGCGCGCGCCGAGCTCCTCGAGCTGACGATCATTCTCCTGATCGTGTTCGAGATCGCGCTCGTTCTCGTGAGCCGCTGACGCGCGGCCGCGCCGTGTCTATGGAGCGGCGGGAGCGGGAGCGGGGGGCGCTGCCTCGTGCGGCGCCGCGGCGGCGGGCGCCGCGGCGTCCTCGTCGGCACCAGCGCCCGGCGGTGCGACGGCGGCGTCCTCGTCTTCGCCGGTGGGACCACCCGCGAGCGGCTCGCCACGCGACGGCGGTGCGGCGCTCTCGGGCATGAGGGTCGAGCTCGGGCGGTGCGCCCCGCCGTGGGTGAGCGTCAGCGACGTGATCATGAAGACGATCGCGGCGCCGGTCGTGAGCCGGGTGAGGAAGTTTCCGGCGCCGCTGCTCCCGAAGATCGTGGTGCTGGCGCCGCCGAAGACGGCGCCGATGTCGGCGCCTTTACCCGCCTGCAAGAGCACGGTGAGGACGAGGACGAAGCACGCGAGAACGTGGACGATGGTGACGAGGATCATCATGACTGCTGCTCCCTTAGCGAAACGCGATGATGCGGGCAAACGCCGCGGCGTCGAGGCTCGCGCCGCCGACGAGCGCGCCGTCGATGTCGGGCTGCGCGATCAAGCCGTCGATGTTGTCGGGTTTGACGCTGCCGCCGTACAGGATCCGCACCGCCTCGCCGCCGCTGTCGCCGGCGAGCTCGCGCAGCAGCACCCGGATGGCGCCATGGACCTCCTGCGCCTGCTCGGCGGTGGCGGTCTGGCCGGTGCCGATCGCCCACACCGGCTCGTAGGCGATCGTCAGGCCGCGGACGACGTCGCGGCCGAACTCGGCGAGGCCGTCGCGTACCTGGCGCTCGATGACGGGCAGGGTGTTGTCGCCCTCGCGCTCGCGCAGGGTCTCGCCGACGCAGACGATCGGCTTCAGGCCGGCGCGCAACGCGGCCGCGACCTTCTGGCGCACGATCTCGTTGGTGTCGCCGAAGAACTGGCGCCGCTCGGAGTGACCGACGATGACGTAGGTGCAGCCGACGTCCTTCAACATCTCGCCGGCGATCTCACCGGTGAAGGCACCCTTCGGCTCCCAATGGAGGTTTTGCCCGGCGAGTCCGATCGCGGTGTCGGCGATGGCGCGGGCCACGGCTTCGAGTGCGGTGTAGGGCGGCGCGACGACGACTTCGCGGTCACGCGCGCCGGCCGCGGCGGCCTTGATGCCGTCGATCAGGGCGACGGACTCGGCGCGCGTCGCGTGCATCTTCCAATTGCCGGCGATCAGTGCGCGGCGGACGGCGGACTTTTTCATTGTTCCAGCACCGTGAGGCCGGGGAGGGGACGGCCCTCGAGGAACTCGAGCGCGGCGCCGCCGCCGGTCGAGATGTGCGTGATGTCGTCGCTCCGTCCGGAACGGCTGAGCGCGGCGATCGAGTCGCCGCCGCCGACGACGGTCATGGCGTCGCTGTCGGCAAGCGCGTTGGCGATCGCCATGGTGCCGCGGCTGAACGCCTCGACCTCGAAGATTCCCATCGGGCCGTTCCAGAAGATGGTGTGGGCGCGCGCGATCTCCCGGCGGTAGTCGTCGATCGTCCGCGGGCCGATGTCGACGCCCTTCAGCCCGTCGGGGATGTCGACGCCGACTTCGCGCAGCGGCGCGGCGCCGGTGAGGTCGGTGGTGACGAGATGGTCGAGCGGCAGGCGGAGCACGCCGCCGCGCTCCCGGGCGCGAGCGAGCACGTCGCGCGCGACGTCGAGGAGGTCGCGCTCGACGAGCGAGTCGCCGATGGTGTGGCCGGCGGCGAGCAGGAAGGTGTACGCCATCGCGCCGCCGATCAGGAGCATCTCGACCTTGTCCAGGAGGTGCTCGATCACCTTGATCTTGTCCGACACCTTGGCGCCGCCGAGGATCGCGACCACCGGCCGGTCGGGAGCGCTGGTGATCTTCGCGAGCGCCTCGACCTCCTTGCGCATGAGGAAACCCGCCGCCGTGACCGGCACGACGTGCGCCATCCCCTCGGTCGAGGCGTGCGCGCGGTGGGCGGCGCCGAAGGCGTCGTCGACGTAGACGTCGGCGAGCGCCGCGAGCTCGAGGGCGAAGGCGGGATCGTTCGCCTCTTCCTCGGGGTGGAATCGCAGGTTTTCGAGCAGCAGCACCTCGCGGCGATCGAGGGTGCGGCTCAGGCGCTCGACCTCGGGACCGACGCAGTCGGGCGCGAGGACGACCTTCATGTGCAGCAGCTCGGCGAGCGCGTCGGCGACCGGCTTCAGCGAGTACTTGGGATCGGGCTTGCCCTTCGGACGGCCGAGGTGCGACGCGAGGATCACGCGCGCGCCGTGGGCGACCGCCCACTGGATCGTCGGCAGCGCCGCCTCGATGCGGGTCGCGTCGGTGATGACGCCGTCCTTCAACGGCACGTTGAAGTCGGCGCGGATGAACGCCCGTTTGCCGGCGACGTCCAAGCTATCGATCGTGCGCAGCGCCACGGGGCGCGCCCGCTCAGCCGAGGCCGCGTCCGAGGAGCAGGGCGACGTCGCGCATGCGGTTCGAGAAGCCCCATTCGTTGTCGTACCAGGAGAGGACCTTGCAGAAGTTGCCGTCGATCACGCGCGTCAGCTCGGCGTCGAAGATCGACGAGAAGGCGGTGCCGTTGAAGTCGATGGAGACGAGCGGCTCGGTGCAGTACGAGAGCACGCCCTTCAGCGGCCCCTCGGCGGCCACTTGCATGGCGGCGTTGATGTCCTTCTCGGTGGTCTTCTTCTCGAGCTCGGTGGTGAGGTCGACGAGCGAGACGTTCGGAGTGGGGACGCGCACGGCCATGCCGTCGAGCTTGCCCTCGAGCGCCGGCAACACCAGCGACACCGCGCGCGCGGCGCCCGTCGTCGTCGGGATCATGGAGAGCGCAGCGGCGCGGGCGCGGCGCAGATCGTCGTGCGGCAGGTCGAGGATACGCTGATCGTTGGTGTACGAGTGGATGGTGGTCATCAGGCCGCGGCGGATGCCGAAGCTCTCGTGCAGCACCTTGGCGACCGGCGCCAAGCAATTGGTCGTGCAGGATGCGTTGGAGATGACGTCGTGCTTGGCGGGGTCGTACGCCGTGTGGTTCACGCCGTAGCAGACCGTGAGGTCGGCGCCCTTGGCGGGCGCGGAGATCAGGACCTTCTTGGCGCCGGCGGCGAGGTGCTTCGCCGCTTTGTCGCGCGCCGTGAAGAGGCCGCTGCACTCGAGGACGACCTGCACGCCGAGGCTCTTCCACGGCAGGTTCGCGGGGTCGCGCTCGGCGAGGACCTTGATCTCCTTGCCGTCGACGGTGAGCGAGCCCTGGCCGTGCGTCACCTTGGCTGCGAGCGTCCCGTGGACGGAGTCGTGCTTGAGGAGGTGCGCGAGGGTCTCGGCGTCGGTGATGTCGTTGACCGCGACGAACTCGAGCCCGCGTTCCGCGAGGCAGGCGCGGAGCACGTTCCGACCGATCCGGCCGAAGCCGTTGATGCCGACACGCACCGCCATGGGAAAGTACCTCCTCGGACGTGATGGTCGTCCGCCGGATCGCGTTCGGGTCCGGCGTGGGTAAGCGGCCCGTATGACATGCGCCGGGCGCACAGTCAACCAACTTCCTCAATAACGACGCATGATTGACTGCCTAGTAGTCCTATACTAGCGTCCGCCTTTCGTTCCTTCCGCGTGACGGTTCTGTTGAGGGGTGAGATGAGCATGTGGCTGTCCGCCGTCCGCCAGCTGCTGACGCAAGCTGAGCCGCTGACGATTCCGCACCCGCAGGAGACCATCGTCCAGATGGTCACCGGTTCGGGCGCGGTCGTGCAGGGCGTCCTCTTCTTGCTCTTGGGCTTTTCGGTCGTGAGTTGGGCGATCATTTTCACCAAGCAGCGCCAGATGCGCCGCGCCGAGCGTGAGTCGGAGCGCTTCATCGACATTTTCTGGGACGCGAAGAACCTGACCGCGATCAACACCGCCAGCCTCGACCTCAAAGAGAGCCCGGTCGCGCAGGTCTTCCGCGCGGGGTATCAAGAGCTCGTGCGACTGACGCGCGCCAAGCGCCAGGCGGCCGGGGGCGACGAGATGTCGACCGACCTCGGAGGTGTCGAGAACGTCGCGCGCGCGATGAAGCGCGCCACGACGCAGGAGGTGACGAAGCTCGAGCGCTCGCTCACGTTTCTGGCGACGACCGCGAGCTCCGCGCCCTTCGTCGGCCTCTTCGGCACCGTGTGGGGGATCATGAACGCCTTCCGCGGTCTCAGCGTGACGCAGTCGTCGAGCATCCAGGCGGTCGCGCCCGGTATCTCGGAGGCGTTGATCGCGACCGCGATCGGCCTCGCGGCGGCGATCCCCGCGGTGATCGCGTACAATCACTTCGCAGGAAAGGTCCGCGTCCTCTCGGCCGAGATGGATAATTTCGCCTCGGAGTTCCTCAACATCGCCGAACGGCACTTCCTCAAGTGAGCAGCGATGGCCTTCGATAGCCACGGCAGCAGCGGCAGCATCGCGCAGATCAACGTGACGCCGCTCGTCGACGTCATGCTCGTCCTGCTCGTCATCTTCATGGTGACGGCGCCGATCATCCAGCAGGGCGTCGCCGTCGACCTGCCGAAGACGCGCACGGCGCCGCTCACCGCGCAGGAGGAGCCGCTCGTCGTCGGCGTCGCACGCAACGGCTCGATCTACCTGAACGACAATCCGATCGCCCTCGCGGACCTGCGCGCCAAGCTGGTCGCGATCTCGCAGGCGCGGCCGGATCACCAAGTGTTGCTGCGCGCCGATCGCAACGTGCCCTACGGCGAGGTCGTGCGCGTCATCGCGGCGGTGAAAGAGGCCGGCGTGAGCCGGCTCGGCATGGTGACGGAGCCGCCGCCGGAAGGGCGGTGATCCGTGCCCGACGGACGGCGCCGCGAGCGCGACGAGCGGCGACGCGCCGAGGGCTCGTTCCTGCGGGGAACGCTGCTGTCGGCGATCCTGCACGCGCTCGCGATCGGGTTCTTGTTACTCGCGCCGCAGCGCATGCGCGCCGCGGCGCCGACCGCGTACACGGTCGAGATCGTCGATCCGAGTGCGCTCGGCGGCAAGCTGCTCGCCGGGCCGATCGGCGGCGGCGCGGCGAGCCGGCACGCGGCGCCGCCACATCGCGAGCCCCCGCCGCCACCCGAACCCGAGGAGCGCCACGAGCCCGAGCAGGTCGCGAAGGCGGAGCCGCCGCCGCCCGAACCGCCGAGAGATGACGCCGGCGCCGTGGCGCTGACCAAGACGACACCCGCGCCGCAGCCGACGCGCGTCGCGCCGACGGGGCACCCGACGTCGACCGCACGTCCCCCCGTGAAGGCGTCTCCGATCCCCGTTGCCGTCGCGCGGCCGAAGGCGACGGCGAGCCCGGCGGAGCGCGCGAACGCGAAGCCGACGGCGAGTCCCGTCGTGCTCGCGCGCCGTGACGCGCCGACGTCGGCGCCGTCGCCGGCGGCCCGCGGCGCCGCGTCGGCGAACGCGCACGCCGGCAGTGACCTCGACAGCGAGCTCGCCGCCGCGATCAAGGGCGTCGAGTCGCGCGTGGCGAAGAGCGGCACCCCGGGTCTCTCCGCTCCTGGAGCGGGCGGCGGCATGGGCGGTACCGAACGCGCGCTGAACGGGCCGGCGGGTGTCGGCGGCGAAGGGCCGGGCGGCGGGGGAACGCTGCGCGGTCTCGAATTCGTCGTCTACTACAATCAGATGCTGACGAAGATCAAAGAGAGTTGGACGTACGTCGGCGAGCGCGCCGACTTGCGCGTCACCGTCCACTTCAGCATCCTCGACTCGGGAGAAATCACGGACATTCGTCTGGTGGAGGGCTCGGGCGATTCGGGCTATGACGCGTCGGTCGAGCGCGCGGTGAAGCGCGCGAGCCCGCTCGCGCCGCCGCCGCAGGCGTACCGGAAGGACTTCACCGACGTCGAGCTCACGTTCCGACCGGCGGACCTGCGACGCCCTTCGGGGTGAGCGCCGCGTGTGGCGAAGGAGGCATGATGGGAGGAGCATTGAAAGCGACGCGTGACGATCGTGATCGTCGGCGACGATGCGTGCGCGGTGGCGTCGCCGCTCGCCGATCGGCGCTGGCGCTGGGCGCGGCGGTGCTCGCGCTTGCCGCGTCGGCGCACGCGCAGGTGCGCGGCACGATCGTCGGTCCGGGATCGACCAGCTACCCGATCGCGGTCTCGCCCTTGAAGAGCGGCGGTGACACGCACGACGGCGACCGCTTCGCCGACGTCGTCGCGCGCGACCTCGACCTTTCCGGCCTCTTCAAGGTGATCGATCGCGCCGCCTACATCGAGGACGCGGAACACTCGGGCGCGACGAGCGACAGCATCAACTTCGACAATTGGAAGACGATCGGCGCCCTCGCGCTGGTGAAGGGTACGCTCGAGCGTGAGAGCGACGGCGTCGTCGTCGAGGCGCGCCTCTTCGACGTCGTCGAGCGCAAGCAGCTCGCGGGCAAACGCTACCGAACGGGCGACGGCGACCTGCGCCGCATCGCGCACCGTTTCGCCGACGAGATCATGCTCGCGCTCACCGGCGCGCGCGGACCGTTCGACTCGCGGATCGCCTTCGCGTCGCGGCGCGACGGGCGCTTCAAGGAGATCTGGGCGATGTCCCTCGACGGCGGCGACCTCCGCCAGGTGACGCGCGAGCGCATGATCGCGCTCTCGCCGAGCTGGAGCCCGGACTCGCGCGCGCTGCTCTTCACCTCGTACCGCACCGGCAATCCGAGCCTCTTCGAGATCGATCTCGGCGGCGGCGCGCCGCGGCTGATCTCGGCGCAGCGCGGCCTCAACCTCGGCGGGCGCTTCTCGCCGGCCGGACGCGCCATCGCCGTCGCGCTCGAGAGCGGCGGACAGACCGACGTCGCGCTCCTCGATCCGAGCGGCCAGCTGATCCGCTGGGTGACGCGCGACCGGGCGCTCGACGTCTCGCCGTCGTGGTCACCCGACGGGCGCTCGCTCGTCTTCTGCTCCGACCGCGGCGGCGGGCCGCAGATCTACGTCGTGAGCGCCGACGGCGGCGAGCCGCGGCGGGTGAGCTACCAGGGAAACTACAACACCTCGCCCGCATGGTCGCCGACGGGCGATCGCATCGCCTATGCGAGCCGCCTCGGGCGACGCTTCCAGGTCTTCGTCGTCGATGTGAAAGGCAACGACGCGAAGCAGATCACCAACACCGCCGGCGACAACGAGGATCCATCGTGGTCACCCGACGGACGCTATCTCGCGTTCAGCTCGACGCGCGACGGCAGCGGCGCCATCTACCTCTCCGATGTGAGCGGCACGCATCAGAAAAGATTGACCCCACAAGGAGGCGATGATAGCACTCCGAGCTGGTCGCGCTGGCTCGAATGAGTGGGGTACAGCGAGTGGAGGAGGGAGCCCGTATGACTCGATCGATTCGTCTCGCCGCGGTGTTCATGATGGTGGCGGCGCTCGCCGCCGGCGGCTGCGCCAAGAAAAAACAGCGCCCGCTCGACGAATCAGCCGGCAACGGCACCGGCGGCGAAAGTGGTGTCGCCGAGGGCAGCAGCCTCGACCGCTTCAAGCGCGGCCTCGGTCCCGAGGAAGGCGGCGTGTTGAAAGACGTGCACTTCGCTTACGACTCCTACCAGCTCGACGCCACCGCGCGTGACGTGCTTGCCGCCAATGCCGAGTGGTTGAAGGACAACTCCCGCGCCCGCACCGAGATCGAGGGTCACTGCGACGAGCGCGGCACGGTCGAGTACAACCTCGCGCTCGGCGCGCGGCGCGCCAAGGCCGTCAAAGACTATCTGGTGACACTCGGCATCTCCGGCGAGCGGTTGTCGACGATCAGCTACGGCGAGGAGCTGCCGCTCTGCCGCGAGCAGAGCGAGTC
>JBGOSW010000121.1:0-12989 GCA_041476145.1 Binatia bacterium | reverse complement strand
CGAACGCACGCACAGTTGGATGAACCGGTTTCGGCGCATCCTCATTCGCTGGGAAAAGAAAGCGGAGAACTATCTCGGGATGCTTCATCTCGCCTGTGCCATCATCACATGGAGAGCCGCGGGCCTATTGGGATAGGCTCTTAGGCGGCGCCGCTGCCGCGTAGGCGTACCATCTCGGTGATCACGGCCGCCGTACGCACCATGTCGCTCACGCGCAGCCACTCATGGACGGTGTGGATGCGCTGCATCCCGGTCCCGAGATTGGCCACTTCGAAGCCGCGACGATTGAGGATGTTGGCGTCGCAGCCGCCGCCCATCGCCGCGCTCGTGACCGGCGCGCCGATCGCCGCGGCGGCGCGGAAGACGAGCTGCACGATCGGCGACTCGTCCGGCACCGCCATTTCCTCGTAGCTGCGGGAGATCCGCGACTCCACCGAGGCACGGTACACCTCGCCCTCGCGCACCACGGTGTGCTCCGCCGCCGCCGCCTCGAGGCACTGCTGCATGTGCGCGCACTGTGCCTCGAGCTTCGCGGCGTCGTGGCTGCGCGCCTCGCCGTGCAGTTGAACGCGGTTGGGAACGATGTTGGTCGCCGCGCCGCCGTGGATGGTGCCGATGTTCGCCGTCGTCTCCGCGTCGATGCGGCCGAGTCGCATCGCGGCCACGCCCTCGGCGGCGACCTCGATGGCGTTGATTCCCTCTTCGGGGGCCATGCCCGCGTGCGCCTCCAGGCCGTGCACGACGAACTCCAGATGATTCGCGGCGGGCGCGCGCGTGAACAGGTAGCCCGGCGCGTCGCTGTCGAGGACGAGCCCGGAGCGCGCCGTGAGACGCGAGGTGTCGAGGTGTTTGGCGCCGAGTAGGCCGACCTCCTCGCAGATCGTGAAGACCACCTCGACGTCGCCGTGCGGGATACGCTGCTCCGCGAGGACGCGGAGAACCTCGCAGATGATCGCGAGGCCGGACTTGTCATCGCCGCCGAGGACGGTCGTGCCGTCGCTCCGAATCACGTCGCCGTCGACGATCGGCTTCACGCCCTCGCCGGGGACGACGGTGTCCATGTGCGCGGAGAGCAGCAGCGGCTCGACCTCGACGGTCCCGCGAATGCGTGCCACGAGGTTGCCGACGCTGCCGCCGACCTTGGCGCCGGCATCGTCATACCAGACCTCGGCGCCGAGCGCGGTGAGCTCGCGCTCGAGACGGCGTGCCACCGCCAGCTCCCTTCGGGAGTGACTGTCGATGCGGACGAGCTCGAGGAAGAGCTGCGTCAGCCGCTCGGTCGAGACGGTGCGTTCGTGAGTCATGGCGAGGACTCTACACGCGCCGCCCCGCGAACGGGAAGGCGGTGCGCTCGGTGCCATGAGGCGCCCGTGGAGCGGGCGGAGAACTAGTCCGGGCGGAGAACTAGTTGGTGATGAAGTTCGGCTGGCCGGGCGCGGGGTCGCTGACCCAGTCGAAATCGTGCGAGGCCTGCGGATGCGAGCCGTGCACGCGGAACGACGATCCGAGGTCGCCGCTGTTGCCGACCGAGACCGTGATGCTGACGTCGCCGAGCACCATGGCCTCGAGCTGGGACACGTCGGTGGTGTAGTTCTGGTGGGTCGTGAAGTACGCTTCCTCGCCGGTCGCGATGTGGCGCACGGCCGAGGTGACGCGCGCGTCGACGGCGCGCTGCCGGTACGCCGCGTATTGCGGGATCGCGATGCTCGCCAAGATTCCGATGATCGATGTCACGACGAGCAACTCGATCAAGGTGAAGCCACGCCGGTTCCTCGGTGACATGCGGAGTTGCTTCAGCAAGCCCGATGCCAGGAGGCCCCAAACGCTCTGCGACCCACGAGAACACTGACTTCGAAGCGCGACGAGCGCCGAACGTCCGTCACTAGGGTGCCAAGAGTGACGGTCGTGGGCAATTTTTGTCCACGAGCGCGGCGGCGACCTGAGCGTGTCTCCGCCCGGTGGCAGCAGCGATCGCGGGGAAGGCTGCCTTCTCGCATTCGGTTTGTCACAGCGCTTGTCCTGCCGTTCGCACGATACCGCTACCTCGGGCGGAAGGCGCCGATGGTTACAACTTCGACTGCAGTAGCTGACGCTCCAAGCGTAGAGTCTCGGGCATAGTCGCGTCCAGCTTCTCGAAGAACTCGCCTTGCGACTTGACTTCCGCCCGCCACTCGTCGCGATCGACGGCCATCGCGAGCGCGACGCGCTCCGGCGAGAGGTCGAGGCCGCCGAGATCGAGATCACCCTCGCGCGGCACGGCGCCGACCACGGTTTCGCGCGCTCCAGCCTCACCGTGGGCGCGTGCGAGCACCCACTGCAATACGCGCATGTTCTCCCCGTAGCCCGGCCACAGGAACTTCCCGTCGGTATCCTTACGGAACCAGTTCACCATGAATATCGGTGGCGGATTCTTCAGACGATCGCGGATGCGCAGCCAGTGGGCGAAGTAGTCGCCCATGTCGTAGCCGCAGAAGGGCAGCATCGCCATCGGGTCGCGACGCACGACGCCGACCTGGCCGGTGGCGGCTGCCGTCGTCTCCGAGCCCATGGTCGCCCCGAGGTAGACGCCGTGGCTCCAGGTGAACGACTGCAGTACGACCGGCACCGTGGAGGCACGGCGCCCGCCGAAGATGATCGCGGAGATCGGGACGCCTTGCGGATCGTCGGCGTGCGGCGAGAGGATCGGGTTGTTCGCCATCGGCGCCGTGAAGCGTGAGTTCGGGTGCGCCGCGGGCTCGCTGGAGCCGCGTTTCCACGGGCGACCTTTCCAGTCGATCAGCTCCTCCGGGGTCTCGCCGTCCTTGCCTTCCCACCACACGTCGCCGTCGGGGGTCATCGCGACGTTGGTGAAGATGGTGTCGCGCGCGATCGACTTCATCGCGTTCGGGTTGGTCTTGAAGTTGGTGCCGGGCGCGACGCCGAAGTAGCCGGCCTCGGGATTCACCGCCCACAGCCGGCCGTCGGCGCCGATGCGCAGCCAGGCGATGTCGTCGCCGATGGTGGTGATCTTCCATCCCTTGAAACGCTCGGGTGGGACCATCATCGCGAAATTCGTCTTGCCGCACGCGCTGGGGAAGGCGGCGACGACGTAGCTGGTGCGACCCTGCGGATCCTCGGCGCCGAGAATGAGCATGTGCTCGGCGAGCCAACCTTCGTGCCGGCCGAGCCAGGAGCCGATGCGGAGCGCGAAGCACTTCTTGCCGAGGAGCGCGTTGCCGCCGTAGCCGCTGCCGATCGACCAGATCGTGTTGTCCTCGGGGAAGTGACAGATGAAGCGCTTCTCCGGGTCGAGGTCGAGGGTGGAATGGAGACCGCGGTTGAAGTCTGACGAGTTGCCGAGCGCGTCGAGTGCGACCCGGCCCATGCGGGTCATGATGCGCATGTTGAGGACGACGTAGATGCTGTCGGTGAGCTCGATGCCGACCTTCGAGAACGGCGAGCCCGCCGGACCCATCAGGTACGGCACGACGTACATCGTGCGGCCTTTCATCGCGCCGTCGAAGAGGCCGCCGAGTTTGGCATAGGCCTCGACCGGGCTCATCCAGTTGTTGTTCGGCCCGGCCGCCTCACGCTCGCGGCTGCAGATGAAGGTGAGGTGCTCGGTGCGCGCGACATCGGTCGGGCTCGAGCGATGGAGGTAGCATCCGGGGCGCTTCTCCGGATTGAGCGGGAGGAGAACGCCGCGCGCGACGGCCTCCTCGGTGAGACGCGTTCTCTCCTCCGCGGAGCCGTCGCACCAATACACCCGATCGGGCTTGGTGAGGCGCGCGACCTCGTCGACCCAGGCGGAAAGCCTGGCATTGGTCGTCGGAACGCCGCTGTGGGAGGCTCGCTTGGGTTCGCTCATGCCGTCCGTCCTTCGAGGGAACGTGAGGTGCGAGAAGCCTGGGGCTGCGATAGTAGCAGAGCCCTCGGGGGGGAGACCAGGCGCGGATCATGACCGAACGGATTCTCGTGGCGGGCGCCGGTGCGCTCGGATCGGTGTTCGGCGGGTTCCTCGCGGCCGCCGGCCACGACGTGACGTTGCTCGGTCGCGCGCCCCATATGCAGGCCGTCGCCGCCGCGGGCCTCGCGGTCGAGGGACTTTTCGGCGCGCGGCGGGCGACGACCGTCACCGTCGCCAGCGAGTCCCGCGTCCTGCGGCCGCCCTTCGACGTCGTCCTGCTCACGGTGAAGGCCTACGACACCGTGACGATGCTCGCGGAGGTGGCACCGCTGCTCGCGGGCGGAGGCTGCCTCGTCTCGCTCCAGAACGGCCTCGGCAACCTCGAACGCGTCCGCGAGGCCGTCGGTGCGGCGCGTGCCGTCGGCGCGCGCGTGATCTTCGGCGCCGAGATTCCCGTCCCCGGAACCGTCCACGTGACGGTCTGCGCCGAGCCGGTGGCGCTCGGCGCGGTGGTCGCCGGTGACGCGGCCGCCGCGGCGCACGCGCGTCGCTGGGCGGCGCGGCTCGCCGCCGCCGGGATCCCGACCGAGTACGTCGTCGACGTCCACGCGCAGCTCTGGGCGAAGGTCTTCTACAACGCCGCCTTGAACCCGCTCGGCGCGCTCCTCGGCCTCCCCTATGGTGCGCTCGCCGCCGATCCCGACGCGCGGGCGATCATGGACGACGTCATCGAGGAAGGATACGCCGTCGCGCGGGCGCGCGGCGTCGTGCCGACCGCGCCGAGCCCCGAAGCCTACCGCCGGATTTTCTACGAGCGGCTCGTCCCGTCCACCGCGCATCATCGCTCGTCGATGCTCCAAGACCTGGAGCACGGACGGCGGACGGAGATCGACGCGATCAACGGGTGCCTGTGGGCGTTCGGACGCGCCGCCGGCGTGGCGACGCCGGTGAACGCCACGCTCACCCGCCTGATCCGCTGGCGCGAGCGTCTCGGCGGCTTGCAATCGGTGCGCGCGCGCCCATAGATGCGGCGACGATGCTGGCGATCGAGGCGCGAGCGATGGCGGCGATGCGGGCCCACGCCGAGGAGACGTTTCCCGAGGAATGCTGCGGCGCCCTCTTCGTGACGCCGGAGGGACATGTCGTGCGCCGGATGACGAACGTCCAGAATGCGCTGCACGCCGCCGACCCGTCGGCGCATCCGCGCGACGCCCGCACCGCCTACGATATGGATTCGCGCGAGCTCTTCGAGGTGAACCGCGACGGCGACCGCCCGGGCTGGCGCATCATGCTCTTCTACCACTCCCACCCGAGCCACGGCGCGTACTTCTCGCCGACCGACAAGGCGCGGGCGCTCTGGGGCGAAGCCGACGGCGATCCCGAGCCCGCCTATCCCGGCGTCGCATACGCGGTGATCTCCGTCTACGAGCACACCGTCCGGGACGTGAAGGCGTACGCCTGGAACGAGGACGCCCGCGACTTCGAGGAGGTCGCGGTGCGAGTAGCCTAGCTTTCGGGAAGCGGCGGCGCGATGCGAGTCGATCGCGGCGGCTTCTCACTGCACTACGAGATCGCCGGTTCGGGTTCCGAGAACGTCGTGTTGACGCACGGGCTCGCGTCCTCGGGCGCGACCTGGAGCGCGCTCGTTGCGGCACTCTCGCCGCACTATCGCGTCGTCACGTGGGATCTGCGCGCGCACGCGCGCTCCGACTCACCGGACGAGCCGTGCACGATCGCCGCGCTCGGTGCCGATCTCGCCGCAATCGTCGCCGCCGCGGACGGTACCCCGGTGCACCTGCTCGGGCACTCGGCGGGCGGCGTCATCACCATGCGTTTCGCGCGCGATCACCCGGCCTTGCTGCGCAGTGTGACGCTCGTCGGCACTTCGAGCGAGTGCAACGCCCGCGCCGTCACCTACTACGAGTCGCTCGCCGAGATCGCCGAGCGCGACGGTGGCGCCGCGGCGATACGCCGGCTCGGGACGAGCGACGAACCGACGATGCCGCCCGAGGGCCGAGGCTTCGCGCGCATGGCGCGCGCGATGGCGTCGCTGCACACCGCGCCGCTCACGGCGGAGCTCGAACACGTGCGCTGCCCCGCGCTCGTCGTCGTCGGCGAAAAAGACATCCTCGGCGTCGGCGGCTCGGTGATCATCAGCCGCAGGCTACCGCGCGCGCGACTCGAGATCGTGCCCGAGCGCGGGCATTCGATCTTCCACGAAGATCCGGCGGGCTTCGCGCGACTCGTGCTCGGGTTCCTCGCCGAGCAGCGTGCGGCGGGCTAGGCGGCGCGCGGCGCGTCAGGCGGCGCGCGGTGCGCGCCCACCGGGCGCGTACTCGGGCGCCTCGATCGGCGTCGCGAGCAGCGTGTGCGCGGTGGCGCCGGTGACCGTCGCCCACAGGCGCGTACCGGGCGCGGCCGCGGTGGCGACGACCGCGGTGGTGAACTGTGGGGTCTTTCCGGCAACGCAGTCCGGCGAACGGCGCGCCGGACCCTCGACCAGCACCTCGACCGGGCGACCGATCCAACGCCGATTGCGCGTGGCGCTGATCTCCTCCTGGAGGGCGATCACGTGCGCGAGGCGGCGACTCTTCTCGTCCTCGGGCACGGAGTCTTCCCAGCGTGCTGCCTTGGTGAGCGTGCGCGCCGAGTACTTGAAGAGAAACGCGTGATCGTAACCGATGTCCTCGAGGAGCCGGGTAGTCGCGTCGAAGTCGGCGAGCGACTCTCCGGGGAAGCCGACGATCACGTCCGTCGAGAACGCGATCTCGGGGATGGCGTCGCGGAGGCGGGCGACCAGCGCGCGATAGTCCGCGACCGTGTAGCCGCGCTCCATTCGTGCCAGCACCGCGTCCGAACCCGATTGCACCGGTAAGTGGAGCTGCGGCGCGATCGCGGGCACTTCCGCCATCGCGCGCACGAGCTCGAGGCTCATGTCGGCAGGATGTGGTGAGGTGAAGCGGAGCCGGAGGATGCCCGGCACCTCGGCGGCACGGCGGAGCAGCGCCGCCAGGTTGCAATCGCCGTCGCGGTACGCGTTGACGGTCTGGCCGAGAAACACCACCTCGCGCGCGCCGCTTGCGGCGGCGGCACGCACCTCGGCCAGGACGGATTCGGCGGGTAGGCTGCGCTCGCGGCCGCGCACGTAGGGTACGACGCAGAAGGTGCAGAACTTGTCGCAGCCGCGCATGATCGAGATCCACGCGCGCACGCTGCCGGGGGTGCGTGCTGCGGGCAGGTCGGCGTACGTCTCGTCGGGATCGAGGCGTACGTCGACGAGCGGGTTCACGGCGGCGCCGGTGCGTGCGGCGGCGGGCGCGTCGCGGTCGCGGGCATCGGTCGCGCGGGCGAGGCGCGCCGCCTCGAGCAGCGTCGGTAGGCGACGGTAGGCGTCGGGTCCGACGATGAGGTCGAGCGCCGGGACGCGCGCGATGAGCGCGGCGCGATGGTGCTGCGCCATGCAGCCGCACATCCCGAGCACGAGGTCGCGACGCCGCGTCTTCAGGCGCGCGAGATCGGTCAGGCGGCCGATGACGCGCGCTTCGGCGTGCTCGCGGATGGCGCAGGTGTTGAGCAGGACGACGTCGGCGGCCTCCGGATCGTCCGTGCGTACGTAGCCGTGCGCGATCATGTGACCGAGGATGAGCTCGCCGTCGGCGAGGTTCATCTGGCAGCCGTACGTCTCGATGTAGATCGCGCCGGTCACGGGGCGCGACTATAACGGCGGGCCGTACGGCCGGCAACGAAGCGCGCGGGTAGGGGCGCGGCGCGCGCGGATGTGCTACATGGCGGCCATGCGCGATCCGTTCGCCCCTCCGCCGGATGACCCGCGCCGCCAGTTCCGCGACCTCGAAGCGACCTTGCTGCGCTGTCCGCGGTGCGCCGACGCGGTTCCGGTCCGCAAACGCCTGCTCCTCGTCCTGCCCGAAGGCGACAAGTTCGAGTACGTTTGTGTCCGCTGCTCCGCGACCTGCGGCACGAAGATCGAGCGGCCGCCGCCGCTCGCGCTGCGTCTTTGATGCGGATCGTCTCGCTGCTTCCAAGCGCCACCGAAATCGTCTGCGCGCTCGGCGCCGCCGACGCGCTCGTCGGTGTCTCGCACGAGTGCGATCATCCACCGCAGGTGCGCGCGCTCCCGAAACTCACGCGACCGAAGATACGCATCGACGCACGCAGTGCCGTGATCGATCGCGACGTGCGCGCGCTCGTCGCGCGCGGCCTCAGCGTCTACGAGATCGACGTCGATCGCCTGCGGGCGCTCGCGCCGGACGTGATCGTCACCCAGCAGCAGTGCGACGTGTGCGCGGTCTCCTTCGCGGAGGTGGAGGCTGCGGTGCGAACTGCGCTCGAGCACGCTCCGGTCATCGTTTCGCTCACGCCGCGCGTCCTCGGTGACGTCTGGGAGGACGTGCGGCGGGTCGCGGCGGTGCTCGACCGGGCGGCACGTGCCGAGGAGCTGATCGCGGCGGCGCGCGCGCGGCTCGCGGCCCTCGCGGCGCGGACCGCCAAATTGCCCCGGCCCGTCGTCGCCTGCCTCGAGTGGCTGGAGCCGCCGATGACCGCCGGCAACTGGATCCCTGAGCTGGTCGCGACCGCCGGCGGCGCTTATCCCTTTGCGGTCGCCGGAGCGCCGAGCGCGGCGACCTCGTGGCAGGCGCTCCGCGCCGCGGCGCCGGAAGTGCTGGTACTCGTGCCATGCGGCTTCACGATACCGCAGACGGAGCGTGAGCTCGTCGCGCTGACGGAGCGTGAGGAGTGGCGCGCGCTTCCCGCGGTGCGTGACGGGCGTGTGAGCATGGTCGACGGCAGCGCCTACTTCAATCGTCCCGGACCGCGCCTCGTCGAGAGTGCCGAGATTCTCGCCGGCTTGGTCCATCCCGAGATCTGCGATACGCAGTTCGCACGCGACGCGGTGTTGCCGCTCGCTCGCGTGTGAGGTTCGTGCGCGCCGTCGGCGTCCGTCATCGCTGGTCGCCTTGACACTCCGAAAGCAACGGCAGTAGCGTCGCGCGCGTGCGGGCCGTCACGATCGCCAGGCGCGAAGCCGGCACCCGGAGGGCTCGTTCCCCGCTTGCGAAGGTCGTGGCCGGAGCGGGCGCCGCCCGCGGGCCGTCCGGCGCTCTGCGCCGCCACAATCCTTTCGGTTCGGAGAGTCTCTCCGCGCTCTCGGCGCTCTTGCGCATAGCGGGCGAGCCCCGTCTCGGTGGGCGGGCACTCGGGCGGCTCGCGACGCGGTTGGCGCATGCCCTCGACGTACCGGCCCTCACCATCCGGCTGCTCGATCCGAGCGGGCGATGGCTCGATCTCAAAGCCGCGGTAGGACTCTCGAAGCGCATGCGGACACGGCTCCGACGCATTCCCGTCGACTCCGCGGTCGGGAAGGAGGTCGTCCGGCGCGGCCGGCGCATCGTCCGCGCCGGCGATCCGGACGCGAGCATGCCGCCCTGGCCGCGCTCCGTCCTGCGACGTTTCGGCGCCGGCGTCTTCGTGCCGATTCGAGCGGGCGCAGAGGTCCGCGGCGTCCTCGGCGTCGGATTCCGGGAGTCGACGAGGCCCCCGGCGGCGCAGATCCGGTTCCTCGATGCGCTGGGACGTCAGCTCGGGACCGCGCTGCACGTCATCAGCGCCCGCGAGACGCGCCGCAAGACGCGCTCGGAAACGCGATTCCTGCGTCGCATCGCGGCCGCGCTGAGCGCCAACCTCGAGCTTCCCGCGATTCTCGACATGGTGACGTCCGCCGCGCAGCGGCTCACGCGTGCAAGTGGCGCGATCGTCATGCTGTTGAGCCGCGACGGCACGGAGTTCGAGATCATCAGCGCGAGTCGATCCGAGGGATTCGACATCCGCGGCGTGCGATTTCCCGTCGAAGGGAGCCTGTCTGGCGTGGCGGTGCGGACCGGCCGCTGCGTACGCTGCCGTGACGCGTCCACCGAACGGCGAGCGCTGCTCCGGAGCCTGCAGCAAACGGGAAACGTCCGCGGGCTCCTCATCGTCCCCCTCCACGGGGACGGAGGCGTGATCGGCGTTCTCAATGTTTCCAGTACCCGGCCACGCGTCTTTTCGGATCACGACCGCCGAACATTGATGCAGTTGGGACATCAAGCGAGTATCGCGATCCGCAATGCCCGCTTGTTCGAGGACGTGCGCAACCACCGCCAGCTGCTCCGTCAACTCTACTCGCAGCAGTCCTCGGTCCTCGAGAGCGAACGGAAGCGCATCGCGCACGAGCTGCACGACGAGATGGGACCGACGCTCTCCGCAATCCTGATCAATCTGCAGCTCCTCAAGGAGCGCAGCGTGAACGGGACGCTCGGTGCGAAGATCGTCGAGACGGAGACGCTGCTCACCGGCATCATCGAGAAGATCCGTGAGCTCGCCTACGGGCTGCGGCCGCCGATGCTGGAGCACCTCGGACTCGCCGAAAGCCTGAAGTGGATGATCGAGACCTACTTCAGCGGCGGACATCTCGTCGTCGACTATCGGGTATCGGGGCCGCCGGTCCACCTCGACCCGGACCTGGCGCTCGCGATCTATCGCATCGCCCAAGAAGCCCTCACCAATGTCGTCAAACACGCGCGCGCGGCGCGCGTGAAGGTCCGCCTCCATCTCGCGCCCGCGGCCGTGCGGCTCGAGGTCCACGACGACGGGCGGGGATTCGATGCCGTCCGGCTCGGTGCCGAGCGCCGGGCAGGGCTCGGACTCGCGAGCATGCGCGAGCGGATGGACCATCTGCAAGGTCGGCTCGAGCTGCGCTCGCAACCCGGCAAGGGCAGCCGTCTCACCGTCACCTGCCCACTGGAGATCGCCGATGCGCGTGCTCTTGGTTGATGACCACACGCTCTTTCGGCAGGGGCTGCGCACGCTCCTCGAGAAGCACGGCGCCTTCCAGGTCATCGGCGAGGCCGAGGACGGCCGGAGCGCGGTGAAACTCGTCGAGCAATCGCACCCGGACATCGTCGTCATGGACATCGCGATGAAGGGTCTGAACGGCATCGAAGCGACCCGCCAGATCCGCCAGCGCTTCCCGCGGACGCAGGTGGTCGTGCTCTCGATGCATCTCCTCGAGTCGTACGTGCGGCAGGCGCTCGAGTCAGGGGCGGCGGGCTATCTCTTGAAGAGCGCCGCCGGTAGCGAGTTGATCGCCGCGCTCGACACCGTTCGCAACGGCGGCAGCTATTTCAGTGGCGCGGTGTCGCGCATGATCGTGGAAGGCTATCTAGAGACCAATCGCGCGGCGAAAACTGAGAAACTCTCGGTCCTTACGCCTCGCGAGCGGGAGGTTTTGCAGCTGATCGCCGAGGGCAACAGCTACAAGGAGATCGCCTCGGCCCTGAAGATCAGCCCCAAGACCGTCGGTCAGCACCGCGAGCGGCTGATGCAGAAGCTGCATTGCCGCCGAACAGCCGAGTTGGTGAAGTATGCGCTGCGCGAAGGGCTCACACCGGCCATCGAATAACGCCGGGCTCGGTCGATCTCGCAGGCCACGCTTCGCCAGGCGCGCCCAGTAACCACTGCTACATTAGACAGTTACGCCGATTCCGCGCCCCGAGCTACGTGCACCAGTGGGGCATAGGGAAATTTTCTCGCGGATATAGGGAAATGGTCCTGTTTACATAGCTTGGCTGCCGCGACATAAGAAGAGCGTCGTGGGGAGGTGTGTTCGGGCATTCCCCAATGCCTTTTCAAGAACACTGCGTACCTCATGGCTTATCCTCCTTCTCTCTGGGGGGTGACGTTTTCGGACACGGCACCCGGAAGCGTCACCCCCAGAGGGGCTCACCCCGAAAAGGCTGGCCACGACGCCTTCCGCATTGCCGACGCGGTGCACCTCCGGTAACTCCGGTGCGGTATGCCTCCGCACCACGGCGCGCTCGTTCGCGAGCGAATAGGCTGCGCGATCCTGACCGTCAGTGACACCCGCACGGAGCAGGACGACGCGAGCGGCCACCTCATCCGAACCCTGCTCGAGCTCGCCGGACATCCGATTCGTTGCTACGCGATCGTGCCCGATGAGCCGGTCGCGATCCATTCGGCGGTGAGCGGCGCCGTCGACCGCGACGACGTTCTCGCGCTCATCGTCACCGGCGGCACCGGCATCGCGCCGCGCGACGTCACGGTCGACAGCGTCGCAGATCTCTGGACACGCGAATTGCCGGGGTTTGGCGAGTTGTTCCGCGCCTTGAGCTTTGCCGAGATCGGCCCGACCGCGTTGCTCAGTCGGGCGACCGCGGGTGTGATGGCCGGGAAGTTCGTGGCGCTCCTTCCTGGCGCGACGGTCGCCTGCCGTCTCGCCCTGGAGCGCCTGATCGTGCCGGTTCTCGGCCACGTCACGGCGCTCCTCGGTGCCGAGCGGTGACGATTCGGGTGCTCTTCTTCGCGTACCTCCGCGAGCGGTGCGGGCGCGAGGTACGCATCGAGATTCCCGATGGAGCGTCGATCGACGACCTCTGGACGATCCTCCGCGCGCGCTACCCGGTCCTCGAGGATGCGGCTGTGCGGTTCGCCCTGAACCGCGTTTACGTTGACAAGATACACCTCCTCCACGACAATGATGAGCTTGCGTTGATTCCCCCCGTGAGCGGCGGGTCGTTAGCCGCGATATCGAGGGACGGAGGACACGCCGTGTATTTGGTCACCCCGGATCCGATCAATCTCACCGCGATCCTCGCAGAGGTCGCCCACTCGGGTGCGGGAGGCCTCGCGCTGTTCGTCGGCACGACGCGAGACGAGAACGAAGGACGCCGAGTCGAGCGCCTCGAGTACGAGGCGTACGATGGGATGGCCACGGTCGAGATGGCGGCAATCGGGGCCGAGATGCGGCGTCGCTGGCCGCTCCTCGGGGTTGCGATGGTGCACCGGGTGGGGGTCGTGCCGGTCGCCGAGGCGAGCGTAGTGGTCGCGGTCGCCGCGCCACATCGCGAGGAGGCGTTCGCCGCCTGTCGCTACGGTATCGACACCCTGAAAGCGAACGTGCCCATTTGGAAAAAAGAGCACTACGCGGACGGGTCGCGCTGGATCGGCGCCTGTCACGCTCGCGACGCGCACGGAGACGAGGACAGGGGATGAAGATACGGAAGGCGATCCACGCGGGGTATTGTTGGGG
>JBGOSW010000120.1:0-13010 GCA_041476145.1 Binatia bacterium | reverse complement strand
TTCGCAGCCCGGCGTTCTGGCGCGACCCACTGCTCGCGATCCGCGACGCCGTCGGCAATCGGAGTCTCGTCTTCTACCTCGTCTACAAGGCGTTGAGTGGCGCCGGCAGAGGTGCCGAGGTCGGCGCGGCGCATGCCGACGCCCCGATGGCGACCACCGCGGCGGGCGTGAGGCTCGTCCGCGAGCTCGTCGCGCAACTGATCGCCTCCTCGAATCGCATCGGGGCGCCCGTCATCCTGCTCACGATCCCCTCGCCGCTCTGCCTCGCGGGCGGCGACGCCGCTTACGACGCCGTGGTCGCGGAGTTCCGCTCGCTCGTCGACGGTGACGAGAATCAGTTGATCGTCGCGGACGCCATGTTCCGCGAATCGGAGAGCCGCGGCCAACCCGTGTACCTGGCGTTCGACGGGCATCTGAGCGACCAGGGGCATCATCTGGTCGCCACCGCGCTTGCGGCCGCAGTGGCACGCCGATGAGCGGAACCCTGCTGCGCCGCCGATCGCGCCTGGTCCTCGCCATCGTCGCGTCGCTGCTCGTGGCCGCTTGCGCCAACGCTCCCGGCTCGTCCGGCGAGTTCGACCATCGGCCCGAGGCGCCCGCGGAGGCGAGCGCCGGCTGTGCGGGCGCGCGCCGCCCGCCGCTTCACGGCGAACGCCGGCAGATCGTGGTCGGCGACGATGAGCGCGGCTTCCTCGTCGACGCGCCCGCCGACGATCCCAACCGGCCGCGACCCGTCGTGCTGGTGTTTCACGGCTTTCGCGGCACCGCCGTGAACCAGCGAGTCGGGACGGGTCTGGTGACGCTGGCGGAGCGGAACGACGTCATCCTCGTGCATCCGGAGGGACACGAGGGGGTGCATCTCCTCGACTCGATCGGACGGGGCTGGGATCTCGCCGCCCACGAGACCCGAGATCTCGACTTCGTGCGCGCACTCCTCGACGCGCTCGAGCGCGAGCGCTGCGTCGATCGCCGCCGCGTGTACGCGACCGGAATGTCGAACGGCGGCTTCTTCGCGAATCTCGTCGGCTGTCGGATGGCGGAGCGCATCGCCGCGATCGCGCCCGTCGCCGGCGCCAGGCCACTCCCGGATTGCGTTCCCGCGCGTCCGGTCCCGGTGCTGCTGACGTTCGGTCGTGCCGACGACGTCATCCCGCCGTCGCTCATGCGTACCGCACGCGATTGGTGGGCGAGAGTCGACGGGTGCGGGAGCGGCGAGGAACGCGACGGCTGCACGCGCTTCGCCGGCTGCGAGCTCGTGTCGTGCGAAGGTCCGCAGGCGCACCGCTGGCCGTCCGACGCGACCGATCGCATCTGGCGCTTCTTCGCGGCCCACCCGCGCCCGTGACGCACGCCCCGTCGAGGGAGCGGACGCTGGCGGCGGTGTCGCGAACCGGATATGCATCCCCACTGACGCGCGCGCCAGGAGGACACCATGGGACGCAAGACCGGAGACAAGTCACGCTACAACAAAATGCGTCTCAAGAGGCTCGCGCGGCGCCTCGGCATGCGCGCGTTGCGGAAGGACCTGCAGGCGAAAGCCGACAGCGGCGGCGCGGCAGCAGCGCGCCCCAGCTGACGACGCGCCCGCGGCGCGCCCTTCTGACGACGCGCCCGCGGCGCACCCTTCACGGCCAGTCGACGGCGGAGAGCCGCGCCAGCGCGAGCACCAGCGCTTGGATGCCGCTCGCGCCGTGGTCCTCCGCCTCGAGCGCGCGGTAGAGCTGCTCGGCGAGCGCGAGACCGGGAAGCGCGAGGCGCATGCGCCGCGCCTCCGCGAGCGCGAGGCCGAGATCTTTCAGGAAGTGCGCGACGGCGAAGCCGGGGGCGAAGTCGCGTCTGAGGATGCGCGGTGCGTAGTTCGTGAGCGACCACGACCCGGCGGCGCCGCCCGACACCGAGGTCAACACCGTCGGGAGATCGAGGCCTGCCTTGTACGCGTAGAGCAGCGCCTCGCACACGCCGATCATGCCGGTCGCGATCAGGATTTGGTTCACCATCTTCGCGTGCTGACCGGCGCCGGCGGGCCCCTGATGGACGATCGTCCGTCCGAGACGGGCGAAGAGCGGTTGCACGTGCTCGAAGACCTCGCGATCGCCGCCGACCATGATCGAGAGGCGCGCCTCGCGCGCGCCGACGTCGCCCCCCGAGACCGGCGCGTCGAGCGCCGCGACACCGCGCGCCCGTGCGACGGCGGCGATCTCGCGTGCCAGCGCCGGCTCGCTTGTCGTCATGTCGACGAGTACCGCGCCGCGTGCGGCGCCGGCGAGTGCGCCGTCGTCGCCGAGTACGACCGCGCGGACGTCCGCCGGCGTGCCGACCATCGTGAACACGACGTCGGCGCACGCGGCGACGGCTCGCGGCGAGTCCGCCCAGGTGGCGCCGTGCGCGAGCAACGCCGCGGCGCGCGCCGGCGTGCGCGTGAACACGGTGAGCGCGTAGCCGGCCGCGATCAGATGCTCGCACATCGACGCGCCCATGAGCCCGGTCCCGATCCAACCGATGCGGCTCGTCCCCGCTGTGATCTCTCGTTCGGCCATGGAGCTCTTTGTCGCGCCCGCCGCCGCGGCCGTCAATGCATCCACGCCAGCGTCACGTCGGCGAGCTCGGTCGTGACGTCGTCGATCGTCCGGCCCCGCACCGCGTGCGCGTGGTCCGCGCCCTCGATGCGATGGAGCGTGGCACCCGGGAGCGCGGCGACGGTACGGGCGAGGAGATCCGGATCGGCGAAGGCGTCGCGCGTGCCTTGAAGAAAGAGCATCGGCACCGCGATGCCCGCGAGGTGCGCCGTGCGCAGCTCGGTCTTCTTGCCGGGCGGGTGCAAGGGGTAGGCGAGAAACACGAGACCGTCGCAGGCGGCGCCGGTCGCGACCGCGTGCGACGCGATCCGCCCGCCGTACGAGCGGCCGCCGAGGTAGAGGCGGCGGGCGCGCGGGCGCAGATACGTCGCGACCGCGCGCCAGCACGCCTCGTCGCGCGTCGCCGGACCAGGCGCCTTTCGACCCGCCTCGACGTACGGCAGGTTGAAGCGCACGACAGCGACGCCGCGCGCCGCCATCGCCGCGGCGTAAGCCCGTAACGACGGCGTCTCCTTGGTCCCGCCGGCGCCGTGGGTGAGCGCGAGGAGCGTGTCGCCCTGCGCCTCGTGCCACGCCGCCGACACCGCGCCGCCGTCCCACGGGATGCGCTCCGTCCTCATGCGTGACCGCTCCCTTCCTCGACGGGTGCCGGCGCGCGCCGTTGCAGCGCCAGCGCGACGGCGACCGATACCGACGCGGCGAGCACCCCGCCGACGAACGGCGCGCCCGGACCGAGGCGCGTGTAGAGCACGCCGCTCCACACCGGCCCGACGGTCCGCGCCGCCCCGCCCGCGGATTGCGCGACGCCGAGGATCACACCCTGGCGCTCGCGGCCCGCATGCTGCGAGGCCAAGGTCGCCAAGGTCGGATTCGTGAGCCCGACGCCGAACCCCGCCAACGCGACGCCGACGAGGAGCAGCGCCGACCCGCGCGCGTCGCCGATCGCGCCCAAGCCGAGACCGACGCAGAGCGCCCCGGCGACGAGGATGCGCGCGGCGGTGAAGCGGCGCGAGAGCCGGCCGATCAAGCCGCCTTGCACGATGAGCGCCATCAAGCCGTAGAGCCCGAAGACGTGGCCGACCTCGTGCTCGCCCCACCCGAGGCGCACGTTCACGAGCAGCGGCAGTGCGACCTGGATGCTCGTCATGCAGAGAAACGTGAGGAAGTAGATCGCCATCACGCTCAGGATGCGCGGATCGGCGATCGCCTGCGCCAGCGAGCGCAGGTCGCGTTCGGCGGCGGGCACCCCGGCGCGCGCGACGCGGCGGGTCTCGGGCATGAACGCGTAGACGCCGACGAGGTCCATGAGCGCGAGCGCGGCGGCGGCGAGCGGCGGCGCCGTCGAATGCAGGTGGCTGAGGGCGCTGCCCAACACCGGGCCGATGACCAGACCGAGGCCGATGCCGGCGCCGAGCCGTCCCATGCCGGCGGCGCGCGTCGCGTCGTCGGTGACGTCGGCGACCGCCGCCTGGCAGGCGGCGAGGTTTCCCGCCGTCGTCCCCGCGAGAATGCGAGAGACGAAGAGCCACGCCAGCAGCCCGTGTTCGGCGGCGACGGCGAAAATCACCATCGAGATCGCATTGCCGGCGAGGCTCACCAAGATCACCCGCCGCCGCCCGTACCGGTCGGAGAGTCGGCCGAGGATCGGGGTCGCGATCATCTGCATCGACGAGAACGAGGCGAGGATCAGCCCGACGATCTCCGCCGATCCACCCATCGACTGCACGTAGAACGGCAAGAGCGGGATGACGATCCCGAACCCGATCATGTCGAGGAAGACGGTCAGGAAGACGAAGAGGAGGACGCGTGAGCGCATGGTCGCTGGCGACGCCGGCGCCGCGCGCGGCGCGTCCGGTCGGCCGCGTCTGCTACCACGAGCGCGCGCATGACGCGATCGGCTCGTCACCTCGGGGGGCGCGAACGACGAAGAGCTTCGTCGTGGGCCGGAGGGCGGGAGTGGTGTGGGCGGGCGCAGCGGACCTGGCGGGACGCCACATCGTGGGGATCATTCCGTACAGCGCAACGCACTCGAAGCACGCACGGCCCAACGCGCCCGCCCACACCACTCCCACCCTCCGGCTCGCGCCGCCGGCGCTACGCCGTCCGCGTCCCCGAACTATTCGCGACGGTGCGCTGCCGCGTACGTGCACGACGCCGTGGTTCGCAACGCCGCCAAAGGCGGCGAGCGCGCGCCGACTCGAACGGTCGCACGGCGTGACTGCGGGGGGCGGTGAGGGTCGTGGTCGCGGCCATTGGGCCGTGCGTGCTTCGAGTGCATCGCGCTGTACGGAATGATCCACACGATGTGGCGTCCCGCCAGGTCCGCTGGCCGCGGCCACGACCCTCGCCGCCCCCCCACCGACCTACGCGCGATCTCTTTGACTCGGCGAAGCGCCTCGCGCATACGCACGTGATGGACTTCGGCCTGCAGCTCGCCGGCATCCCCGCATCGGACATGGTGGCACTCGCGCAGCAAGCGGAGGCGAGCGGCTTCTCCGCGATCTACGTCCCGGATCACTGGGCATACGAGCAACGCGGCGGCAGCGGCCTCGACGACAAGGCGCTCGCGTGGGAGGCGACGACGATCCTCGGCGCGCTCGCCGGCGCGACGGCGCGGGTACGCATCGGCGCCCTCGTCCTCTGCAATCTCTTCCGGCACCCCGGCACCACCGCGCAGGCGACGACGACGCTCGACCATCTGAGCGGCGGGCGCGCGCTCCTCGGACTCGGATCGGGCTGGACGCGCGCGGAGTTCGAGATGATGGGCGCGCCCTTCCCCGACGTACAGCCGCGGCTGCGCATGCTCGACGAGGCGGTGCGCATCATCAAGGCGCTCTGGACGTCGGAGCGCGTCACCTTCGACGGCGAGTTCTACCATCTGCGCGACGCCATCAGCGTCCCGAAGCCGGTGCAGAAGCCGCATCCGCCGGTGATGCTCGGCGGCAGCGGCAAGGGCCTGTTGCGCATCGCCGCGCGCGAGGCCGACATCGTCAACGTGATCTCCGACTCGGGGCGCGCCGGGACGATTCTCCCGAGCGAGGTCGCGAAGCTCACCGACGAGGGCTTCCGTCGCAAGCTCGACTTCGTCCGCACCGAGGCACGCGCCGCCGGACGCGATCCCGACGCGATCACGCTGTCGTCGACGATCTTCATCCCGATGCTCGCGGACTCCGCCGAGGCGGCGAGCAACTTCGCGACCGGTCTCGGCGGGCTCTTCGGGCTTTCCGGAGCCGAGGTGCGACGCATGCCGCTGGCGCTGATCGGGACGGCGGACGAGTGCGTCGCCGAGCTCAGCCGCCGCGGCCGCGAGTGGGGCGTCCGCCACTACATCCTGTCGGGTTACGGTAAAGCGGCGACCGCCGCGCGCATCGCGCGCGAGGTTCTGGCGCGGGTGGCGGCGTAGGCGCACTGCCGGCGCCGCGAAGCGCTTGCGCACCGCTCCACGGCTCGTTAGTCAACACCTCAGGCATTCCACGAAAAGGAGCTTTCCATGCGACTCGTACCCACGTTCCTCCGCGCCGCGACGGCCATCGTGCTCTTGAGCACAATCGGCACACCCGCATACGCCTTCGACCTGACCGGCAACTGGGTCGGAAAATATACCTGCAAGGGCTTCGACGGGACCAAGTTCACCGGCGGCAACAAGACGAGCACCCTCGTCATCACGCAGACCGGCAACACCATCGCCGCCAACATCGACGCGGCCTTTCCTGCTCCCGACGGCGACTTCAGGTACAACGGGTTTGCGATTCCGGACTCGAAATCGCCGGACACGAAGGGCGAGGTCGTCATCCTTGGCTGTCACCTCGCCAATACTGCCGCATCTGCGGCCGTAGGAGATGGAGAGCTGATGCGGGGCAGCGTGAAAACCAAGGCCGGTACCTTCAAGGCAACGTTCAAGTCCACGTCGATCTTCCAGGACGATTTCCCGGACGTCGGCACGTGCAAGTACAGCTACAAGCGCGTCGACACCAACGACCCGGGCGTCGCCGCCTGCCCCTGACGCAGCGGAGCGCCTAGCCAACTCGCGGGCGTTTTGTCTTTTGCGCGCGTCGACGGGCGTGCTACTGCTTCGCTGCCGGCGCCCTCCGCGCCAGCGTGCCGTTTGCGAAGGAGACGCCCGTGAATCGCCTACGCTGCATCCTCGCCGCCCTCGCGGTCGTCGCCCTTCTCTCCCAGGCCGCGCACGCGACGTCCCCCTTCACCGTGTTCGAGACCGGGCAGGTCCGACCGCTGGCGCAGTCGCCGGACGGGACGCGGCTCTTCGCGATCAATACGCCCGACAATCGACTGGAGATCTTCGACGTCGGCGCCGGCACGCTGACGCACGTCGGCTCGGTGCCCGTCGGACTCGAGCCGGTCGCGGTCGCGGCGCGCACCGACACCGAGGTGTGGGTGGTGAACCACCTGTCGGACAGCGTGAGCGTCGTCGACGTGACGACGTCGGCGAGCGCGCACGTAGTGCGCACGCTGCTCGTCGGCGACGAGCCGCGCGACATCGTGTTCGCCGGCCCGGGCGGGACGCAGGCGTTCATCACCACCGCGCACCGCGGCCAGAACACACCGCTCCAGGCGACGATCGATAGCGCGCTGACGACCACCGGCAACGGGCGGGCCGACGTCTGGGTGTTCGACGCGACGAATCTCGGCGGCGGACTCGGCGGCACACCGACCACGATC
This sequence comes from Binatia bacterium, assembly GCA_041476145.1. Classification (GTDB taxonomy): domain Bacteria; phylum Desulfobacterota; class Binatia; order UTPRO1; family UTPRO1; genus DP-19. The sequence goes on along the minus strand of JBGOSW010000120.1, from coordinate 5,754 downwards.
CTCACCCTGTTCGGCGACACCCCGCGGGCGCTTGCGGCGTCGCCGGACGGCAATCGCGTGTACGTCGCGATCTTCCACTCCGGCAACCGCTCGACCACGATCAACGCGGGCTTCGTACCCGACGGCGGCGCCGCCACGACCGGACCCCTCGACTGCAGCGCGCCGCCGGGCGGGTCGCCGCCACCCAACACCAATTTTCAAGGCGTCGCCGCTCCGGAGGTGGGCCTGGTGGTCAAGTTCAACGGCACCCATTGGGTGGACGAGCTCGGCCGCTGCTGGGACAGCATCGTGCGTTTCTCGCTCCCCGACCGCGACGTGTTCACGATCGACGCGACGACGAACCCACCGTCCGCCGTACCGGGCGCAGCCGGCAACTGGCAGGGCGTGGGCACGATCCTTCTCAACATGGTCGTGAATCCCGCGAACGGGGACGTGTACGTCTCGAATCTCGAATCGTTCAACGAGGTGCGCTTCGAGGGCGCGGGCGTGTTCGCGGCGGGGTTCAAGCCGCCCGGTGAGCCGCCGAGCGTCCGCGGCCACCTCGCCGAGAGCCGGATCACGATCCTCCACGCCGGGGGCGCTCCCGACCCGCGCCACTTGAACAAGCACGTCGACTACACGACCTGCTGCGCCGCGACTCCCAACGCGGAGAACGACGCCAGCCTCGCCTTTCCGCTCGGCATGGCGGTCTCCAGCGACGGCGCGACGCTCTACGTCGCGGGGTTCGGCTCGAGCGCGGTCGGCGTCTACAGCACGACCGAGCTCGCCGCCGACAGCTTCGTCCCCGACGCCGCGGATCAATTGCGCGTGAGCGGTGGCGGACCGACGGGTCTCGTCCTCGACGAGAGCCGCTCCCAGCTCTACGTCCTGACGCGCTTCGACGACTCCGTCTCGGTCCTCAGCACGGCGACCGGCGACGAGCAGGCACACGTCGCCCTCCACAATCCGGAACCCGCGAACGTCGTCGCCGGCCGCCGGTTCCTCTACGACGCCCGCGCGACGTCGAGCCACGGCGACTCGGCGTGTGCCAGCTGCCACATCTTCGGCGACTTCGACAGCCTCGCCTGGGATCTCGGCGATCCCGACGGCGTCGTCGTGGGCAATCCCGGTCCCTTCCGGGTGGGACCATTCATCGATCCCAGCTTTCATCCGATGAAGGGCCCGATGACGACGCAGAGCCTCCGCGGCATGGCCAATCACGGGCCGATGCACTGGCGCGGCGATCGGACCGGTGGCAACGACGCACCGAGCGTCCAGCCCGACAGCGGCACCTTCGACGAGGTCGCGGCGTTCAAGAAGTTCAACCCCGCGTTCCAAGGACTGATCGGGCGCAACGCACAACTGACGGCGGCCGAGATGCAGGCCTTCACCGACTTCATCCTCCAGGTGACCTACCCGCCGAATCCGATCCGCAACCTCGACAACTCGCTCACGCCGGCGCAGCAGGCCGGTCACGACATGTACTTCGGAGCGATCTCCGACACGCTGCAGGACTGCAACGGGTGCCATCGCCTGGCCGCGACCGGCAACGCCGATTTCGGCGTCGCCGCGCCCGGGTTCTTCGGAACCAACGGCGAGGCGAGCTTCGAAGGCGAGACCCAGGTCTTCAAGATCCCGCACCTCCGCAACCTGTACCAAAAAGTCGGCATGTTCGGGCTCGCGGTGGGACCGGGCGGCGGCGCCGGCAACCGCGGCGACCAGGTACGCGGCTTCGGCTTCCTCCACGACGGCTCGGTCGACACCCTCTTCCGCTTCCACGCGGGCGCGGCGTTCAATCAGAGCGCGACGAATCCCGGCGGCTTCCCGCTCGGCGCCGCGGGCGATCCGATGCGCCGCAACATGGAAGCGTTCATGCTCGCGTACGACTCCAACCTGGCGCCGATCGTCGGCCAGCAGATCACGCGCACGGCGGCGAGCGGCGCCGCCGTCGACGCCCGCATCACCCTGATGATCCAACGCGCCGACGCCGGGGAGTGCGACCTCGTCGCCAAGGCGCCGGACGCGGGAACGTCGCGCGGCTTCGTCTACGTGGGCGGCGGCACGTTCGCGAGTGATCGCGCGAGTGACCTGCCGCTCTCCGACGCCGCGCTACGCGCGCTCGCCGCGAGCAGCGGCCAAGAGGTCACCTACACCTGCACACCGCCGGGATCCGGGGTGCGGATCGGGATCGATCAGGACGGGGACGGCTTCGCCGACGGCGACGAGCGCGATGCCGCCAGCGATCCCGCCGACGCCCTGAGCATCCCCACCGGCGCGCCCATGGTGTGCGAGACGACCGTGCCCGTCACCTTCAGGCGCGCGGCCCTCAAGGACCGCACCGGCGCGCTCTCGCTGGCGGCGGAGGTGCAACTCGGCAGCTATGCACACGCGCCGATCGGCGTCGTCGCCGCCGACGGCGACGGTCCCATCTTCCACGCCACGGTCGCCGGTGCCGCCGTGATCCAGAAGGGCAGCGGATTCCGCTACCGCGCGCCCAAGGGGGCGACGGGTATCCACAGCATCGCGCTCCGCGCCAAGCGGAACGCGTTCGGAGTCTTCAAGGTCTCCGTGGGCGCGACCCGTGCGTGGTCGGCAGGACTCGCCAACGACCCGGCGTCGACGCTGGTCACGCTGAACATCGGCGGGCAGTGCTTCCGCGGCCCGGCGTTGCGAGTGCGGTAGCCGGGAGGACGGGCCGGCGTCGCTAGAGGCGGCGCTCGTGTGCCCCGATCATCCCCATCCGGACGGCGTACAGCGCCAGCTCGACTCGATCACGGAGCCCGAGCTTCTGAAAGATGTTGTTGACGTGCGTCTTGACGGTGACTTCGCTGATACTGAGTCGCTCCGCGACCTCCGCGTTGCGGAGCCCGCGCGCGACGTGGCACACGATCTCGCGTTCTCGCCGGGTCAACGCGGCACCCGCCGGTTCGCGCAACCGCGCCAAGACGTCAGCCTGTAGCGCCGGTGGCATCCACATCTGGCCGCCGACGACCGCGTGCACGGCCGTCAGCAGCGTTTCGATCGGGAACCGCTTGAACACCACGCCGCGCGCACCTGCACGGATCGCCGCGACCGCGTCCTCGACGCGTTCCGTGGCAGTGACGACGAGGACGGCGACGCGCTCGGCCAGCGGTTCGATGTCGGAGAGCGTGCTGCGCTCCATCTGCAAATCGAGGAGGAGCACGTCGCAGGCCGTGCGTTGCAACGTCGGAACCAGATCCTCCGCCCGCTCCAGTTCGGCGACGACCTCGATGTCGGGCTGCGCGCGAAGCAGCGCCCTCAATCCCTGCCGGAAGAGCGCGTGATCGTCGGCGATTGCGATCCGGATCGGGGCAGCCATCCTCACACCAAGGTCGAAATGTAGCAGCCGCCCGACGGACGCGGAAGTTGGACGATACGCGGAGCTGGAGAGGCAGCGGGCCGGCGGGTTGCCCCGCCGGCCCGTTCACCGGCAATTCGGAAGAGGAGTCGTCTACCCAGCCATCCGTTGACCGGACGGGTGTATTTGGAAGTCCGGGTAGCCGAGGGTGCCCATCTCGGGACCGTCGAGCCCTTCCATCTCCGTTTCCTTGCTGACGCGGATGGGCGTGATCAGATCGCTCAGCTTGAACCACACGTAGGCCATCGTGAACGCGAAGACCGCCAGCACGGCGCAGTCGATCGCCTGCATCGCGAACTGCGAGAAGTCGCCGTAGAGGAGACCGCGCACCCCGTCCGACCCGTAGGCCTTCACCATCTCGTCGCGCACGACACCGTTCCAGCCCGCACCGTATTCGCCGGTCGCGAAGATGCCGACCGACAGCACGCCCCAGAGACCGTTCACGCCGTGGACGGAGATTGCGCCGACGCAATCGTCGACGCCTCGCGCCTCGAAGAAGAACACGCTGAAGACGACCAAGACACCAGCGATGGCGCCGATGATGGCGGCGCCCACCGGATTGACGAACGCACACGGGGCCGTGATCGCGACCAGCCCGGCGAGCATGCCGTTGCAGAGCATCGTCGGGTCGGGCTTGAGGCCCTTCATGCTGAGCGCGAGGTGCGCGCCGAGCGCGCCGGTGATGCTCGCCAGCATCGTGTTGACGACGATGAAGCTGATGCGAAGGTCGGTCCCGGAGAGCGTCGAACCGGGGTTGAAGCCGAACCAGCCGAACGCGAGGATGAAGGTACCGAGGACGACCATCGGCACGTCGTGCCCCGGCAACGCTTGTGGCTTTCCGCGCGCGTCGTACTTGCCGATCCGTGGACCGATGACGAGCGCGCCCGCGAGGCCGATGATCCCGCCCATGCCGTGCACGACGCCGGAACCGGCGAAGTCGACCGCCCCGTGCCCGAGGCCCCAGTTGATGCCACCCTGCGCGAGCCAACCGCCGCCCCAGAGCCAGTTGGCGTAGATGCAGTACGGCAGCGCCACCCAGAGACCATAGAGGCAGAAGTTCTTCCACGCCCAACGCTCGGCCATCGCACCGGTCGGGATCGTGGCCGTCGTGTCCATGAACACCATCATGAAGAAGAAGATCGCCACCACGCCCACGTCGTTGACCGAGTTGGTGAGGAAGAAGCCCTTCGTGCCCAAGAGACCGTACGTGTAGGCGCCGGTGGCATTGCCCGCCGCGTCGGTTGCCGCGCCCAAGCCGATGCCGCCGTTCAGGACCGAGAGGCCGGGGCCGAGCGAGGCGTACCATCCGGGCGCCACGGGGCCGTTCCACCAGTTGCCCCAGCCGATCGCGAAGCCGTAGGCCCAGAACGCCAGGCAGCCGAGCGGGTAGATCATGAAGTTCATGGCGGACGTGTGTGCCGCGTTTTTCGCTCGGCAGAGTCCGGTCTCGACGAACATGAAGCCGGCCTGCATGAACATGACGAGGAAGCCGGTGACGAGCGTCCAGACGAAGTTGATCGAGATCATGTTGTGCGCGACCCGATCGTAGACGTCCGTCACGGTGAGGGTGCCCGGAACGTCGCCCTTGCCGTCGGCCGCGGGGGCGGCCCACACGCCCGACGCTCCGCCCGTCGGATCGGGCCAGCTCGGCTTCGCCGCATCGGCGCTCGTCGCCGTGAAGTACGCGGGCAACTGCGGGGGCGGCGCTGCCTCCTCCGCGCGTGCCAGGCTCGATAGCGTCGGCGCTGTCGAGAAGAGGAGCAGCGCCACCACACCAATGACTCGCTTCCTTGACGTCACCATGATTTCACCATGAGAGCTTTTCCCCCTCCGAGTTTGGATTCTTCAGATCGCGTCGCTGCGTGTCTCGGGATCGGAGGGGCAGAGAGCAATCACAGTTCCATGCAACGAACAGTGGACGCCAATCTCCATCGAAGGATGGATGTCTGGACCGAAAGCCCAACAGGATCGATCGCCCTATGAGCGCCCTTCGGGGGGCTGAATCCCGGCGTATGCCCAACCGATAGGCGCGTACGCCTACTGATTGAGCAGAGCCGTCACTAGGCGAGGTTGCGCTCGATCATCTCCATGACGTCGAGCGTCTGCACCTTGTCCTCGAGATCCTTGTGCTTGATCCCGTCGCTGATCATCGTCATGCAGAACGGGCACGACATGGCGATCACTGCGGGCGCGGTCTCGAGCGCCTGATCGGTGCGCAGGAGGTTCACCCGCTTGTCGGGGTCCTCTTCGATCCACATGCGGCCGCCGCCGGCGCCGCAACACATCCCCGTGCGGCCGTGGCGTTCCATCTCCTGCGGCATCGCGCCGGTGACCGCCTTGATGACCGTGCGCGGCGAGTCGTAGACGTTGTTGAAGCGGCCGTAATAGCAGGAGTC
>JBGOSW010000119.1:0-13022 GCA_041476145.1 Binatia bacterium | reverse complement strand
AGCTGCCCCTCGGCGGCGACCACCGGGTGCCCCTGCTGCTGCCAGAGGAAGACGCCCTCGTCGAGCACGGCGGTGTGCGGGTATCCGCGTTTGCGGAGCTCTTCCATCACGACGCCCGACACGTGATGCGGACACGCGCAGTACGCGACGACCCACGTGCCGTCGTTCGGGACGTCGTCGAGATTGCGCATGTTGAAGTACGGGACCGAGATCGCTCCCGTGATGTGCATGCGGAGATAGTCGGACGGCGTGCGCGCGTCGATCAGCACCAGGCGACGCTTCTCGTCGTAGGCCTTCGCAACATCGGCGACGGAGACGTAGCGGTCGTCGCGTAGCGTGAAGGCGGCCTGCTCGCCCGCGGGATTCAGCACCACCGGGACGTTCTCGATGGACGGCGCCTGCCCCGCGCCGGCGAGGCCGGCAGTCGGCGCGAGTGGGACGGCGCGCGCGAGGGAGCGCACGTACGCAACGACGTCCTCGATCTCGGCCGCGGAGAGCACCCCGCTCCAGGCCTTCATGGTCGTGCCGGGACGACCGCGCACGATCGCCGCGCGCAGATAGGCGTCGGAAGCCGTCGCGAGAAACATCGCGTTCGCCAGGTGCACCGCGGTCGAGCGCTGTTCCGCCGTGCCGTGACAGCTCTGGCAGTTCGCGACGTACACCTCCCGGCCCGTCGCGGCGCTCCCGGTGGAAGGCTTGCGCGCCAGTGGTGCGGGGGTCGCCGTACCGCCGCGGATGTAGCTGACGAGCGCCATGACCTCGGCCGGTCCGAGCGGTCCGCCGACGCTTCGCCCGTAGCCCGCCATCGCCGTCCCGGCGCGACCGCGCTCGATCGCCGCGCGCAGGAACGCATCACTGGCCGTCGCGCGGAACGTCGGCGAGGCGAGCGAGGGCGCGTCGTCCGCCGCGTAGCCCTCCAGCTGCGCACCGTGGCACAAGAGGCAGTACTGCGCGTAGAGTTCCGCGCCCGCCGCGAGCGACTGCGAAGGGCGGCTGGCCGCGAGAACGAGGAGGCAGATCACGGCAACGAGGCGCATCGGGAATCCCGTCGTCCATGACATGGATCGCGCCGACGAGCCACCCGGGATCGCGTTGCGTCGTCGTCGACGGACCCCGACGCCCCCCTTGCCCTGCAATGCGGCGACTGCGATCGTCCGCACGGAGGCACCCCCAATGGACGCGACACGGACGCAGCGATGACGACCGTCCGCAACAAGACACAGCGACCCCTCAGCGTGCCGTTGCCGCGGGGGAAGACGCTCCATCTCGGGCCGGGGAAGACCGGACAGATCTCCGCGAAGGACGTCGAGCACCCGCGGCTGAAGATCATGGTCGACGGCGGCGACATCGAGATCGTCGACGAGAACCCTCAGCGTACCGAGGGAGCCGAGGGCGGCAAGATCGGTCGCACCCAGAACCACGGCCATGCGTCGGGTAGCGGGGGCCGGCGCAGCAGCGGGGATCGCTAGCGCGCGTTCAAGTCCTTGGTCCCGGCGGAGACGTCGTCCACAAACACCTCGACCTTGTAGTCGCCCGGATTCCACCGTTCCGGGTTCGACGCTTGGAACGCGGTGGTCGTCGGACCGGTCGGGCTGATCGTCTTCGTCGATTCGCCGACGACCGTACCATCTTGATACGTCCAGCGTGCTTTGAGCGTGGCGCTCGGCGCCGAGCCTTCGGTCGTGACCGATACGTAGAACGTGTCGGTGGTCCAGAAGAGATTGGTTCGGGAATCCGCCGCGATCGTCTCGTCGGGGGCGAGGCTCCGCCCGAGGGTCATGGCGGTGACCGTCACGTTCCCGTGCCCGGGCGGAGAAGAGCGTGCGCAACCGAGGAGACCACCGGCCAGCACCAAGACGCCTGCGACGACACTGCGGAGCACCATCGAACGATCAGCGATCATCCGCACGTCATAAATCGCTCTCGACGTCAGCTCAAGTCCGACGTGCGCCGCCGCTCCATCGCCGTGACGGTCGGTCAGGGATGGTGTGACGATTGCGTGACATCGCGGGCGGAGAAGCGCTCCCCCCATTGCGTACCGCCGCGGCCCGTCTACTCTGAGAGCATGACCTGGCTGAATGAGTTCCGCGGATGGTGGGCGATCGGCGTCGTGGGCGGCGGCGCGCTCGGCGCAGCGATCATGTGGTGGGCGCTGGCCGATCTGTTCTTCGCGACCGTCGAGGTACCGTTCATCGCGATGCTCGAGCGCTGGCGCCAGCGCGTCTGGTGGTCGGACGACGAGCCTGGTGGCGACGCCGGGGCTCCCGCGCACGCCTAGACCGCGATCGGGGGTTGGCGCGGCCTCGAGCGCTGCTCGCGTGCGCCGGGCTCAGCCGTGGAGGCGCTCGATCCGAAAGTGCCGGAGGACGTCGTCCGTGCGGTCGAAGACGGGAAGCGCGGGTGCGCACGCGGCGAGCGCCCCGGGGCAGCCGAGGAGATGATCACGTAGACGACGCATCTCGCCTTTCGTGATCGCCTTCACCCCTTCGAGGATCGGCTGGCGGCAGTGCAAACAGGAGGCGGAAAGATCCGTCGACATGCGTGGGAAAGCATGGCGACGGGTCTATCGCAGTTGAAGAACTTGGCGCGGTCGTGCGCCGAATTGCGTCGAAACGAGGCGATGTTTGCCGCGGGACAGCGGGACATGCTCCGACCCGCGTCGATTTGACGCTTCTCCGGGACGCGTGGTTCATCTGCGGGCATGGCACGTTGTCCACATTTCCCCGCTTGCCCTGGATGTCCCTGGTTCGGACGGCCCTACGCGACGCAGCTCGCCATGAAGCGCGCGCACGTCGCCGGCGCCTTGCGGGACACGCTCGGCGACGATGCCTCGTCCATTCCGGTCGCGGCCGTCAGGCCGGCTCCCGAACGCACGGGCTATCGCGTGCAGGCGAAGCTCATGCTCGCACGCACGCATGCCGGCGTCGCGATCGGCCTCTACGCGCCCGGAACGCACGACGTTCTCGACATCAGCGGCTGTCCGCTCCACGATCCCTTGATCACACGCGCGCTTCCGATCCTGCGCGCGGTGATCGTTCGCGAGCGCGTGCCGCTGCACGGCCACGGTCGCCGCGGGCTCCGTTACCTGCTGGTGCGGGCGAGCGTCGACGAACGGCGCCTGCTGGTGACCTTGGTGAGCTCGCAGCTGCCCCTCGACGCGGCGCCGTCGATCGCGCGCCGTTTACGCGTCGTACTTCCTCTCGCGGGCCTCCTCGTGAACGAGAACGTCAGCGCCGGAAACGTCATCGTCGGTCCTCACACCGAGCGGATCTGGGGCGACGGGGAGCTGCGTGATCGGTACGGCGACGTCGAGCTCGCCGCTTCGCCGCTCGCCTTCGTGCAAGCGAACACGCGCATGGCGGCGACGATCTACCGCGCGATCGCCGACGCCGCCGCGCTCGACGGATCGGAACGCGTCCTCGACCTGTACTGCGGTGTCGGCGGCATCGCGCTCACGCTCGCCGCGCGCGCCGCACGCGTCCTCGCGATCGAGGAGGAGCCGGCGGCGGTACGGGCGGCGCGCGCCAACGCGCGGCGGAACCGCCGTCGCAACGTTCGTTTCGAGGTCGCCCGCGTGGAGGAGCGCCTCGACGCCCTCGCCGGCTTCGCGCCCGACATCGTGACCTTGAACCCGCCGCGCAAGGGTTGCAGCGCGGCCGTTACCGCCGCCCTCGTCCGCGCCCGCGTGCCGCGGCTCTTGTACCTCTCGTGCAATCCGACGTCGTTCGCCCGCGACGCTGCCATCCTGATCGACGGCGGCTACCGCCTCCGCACCGTGCAGCCCTTCGACCTCATGCCCCACACCGAGCACATCGAGCTGCTCGGAATCTTCACCCGCGCGACATCCTGAAAACATTGTCCTATATCTCCGCTACAGCAGTTGGACGCATGCTTCCCGACTATGCCCGGAAGTCCTTGCATCCTCCATGTATCGTCGCTATACAGACGCCCGATGGCGGCACGAATGGCGATCGCGCGCTCACGCGACGCGGAGTCGGAGGCGACGCGTCGGTCGATTCTCGAGGCCGCCGCCGATCTCTTGGCGAGTGGCGGCGAGGACGGCCTCTCGATCCGCGAGCTGTGCGCGCGCGCCGGTGTCACGCCGCCGACGATCTACCATCACTTCGGCGACAAGGCGGCGCTGGTCGAGCGCATCGTCGATGATTGCTTCGCCGAGTTCGATCGCGCCTTCGCCCGCCGCGCCGTGCCGTCCGATCCGGTGGAGGCGTTGCGCTGGGCGTTCGGACGCTACGTCGAGTTCGGCCTGCGCTATCCCGCACACTACCGCGTGATGTTCGAGGGCAGGCGCCTTCGCCCGACGCCGGGCGGGCGCGCCTCCTACGACGCGCTCCGGCGGCGCGTCGCCACGATCGACGCCGCGCGACGCCTGCGTGCCGGCGTCGAGGATGCCACCGCCGCGTTCTGGGCGACGGTGCACGGCGTCACCTCGCTCGCGATCCGCGGCACGCTGAAGCCGCAATCTCCCGCCATCGCGCTCGTGCGCGAGGCGATGATCTCACACCTCACGTGCGACGCGCGGCGCCGCACCGGACGCTCGAAAGGGAGTCGCCATGAGTGAACGAGAATCAGAGGTCAATCCCCTGCTGCAGGGAAACTTCGCGCCGTGGCGTCTCGAGGGCACGGCGGCCGATCTGGAGGTGATCGGCGAGATCCCGCGCGAGCTGAACGGCACCTTCTACCGCAACGGGCCCAACCCCGCGTTCGAGCCGTCCGGTCGCTATCACTGGTTCGACGGCGACGGCATGATCCACGCGATCACGCTGCGCGACGGCCGCGCGTCCTACCGCAACCGCTTCGTGGAGAGCGACGGCCTGAAGGAGGAACGCGCGGCGGGCAAGGCGCTCTATCCCGGCCTCCTCAGCATGAAACCGACCGAGGCGCTGGCATTCAAGACGACCGCCAACACCAACATCGTCTTCCATGCCGGCAAGCTCCTCGCGCTCGTCGAGTCGTCACTCCCGACGGCGATGGTGCCGTGTACGCTCGAGACCACCGGCCTCTACGACTTCGGCGGCAAGCTCATGGGGCCGATGACGGCGCATCCGAAGCTCGATCCCGAGACCGGCGAGATGCTCTTCTTCGGCTATGCGCCATTCCCACCGTACCTTCAGTTCCACGTCGCCGATCGCAGCGGGGCGCTGGTGCGCAGCGAGGTGATCGACGTCGCCTGGCCGTCGATGATGCACGATTTCGCGATCACCAAGGATTACGTCATCTTTCTCCTCTGCCCGGTCGTCTTCAGCTTCGAGGAGGCGGCGCGGAGCGGCAACATCTTCGCCTGGGACCCCGATCGCGGCACGCGCATCGGCGTCATGCCGCGGAGCGGCGGCAACGCCGACGTCACCTGGTTCGACACCGACCCGTGCTACGTCTTCCATCCGATGAACGCCTACGCCGAGGGCGACGAGATCGTCCTCGACGTCGCGCGCTACGAGCAGCTGCTGTTCATGAATCCGAACGCCGCGCGTGATCCCGGTTGGCGCGACAAGAACGTCGCCCGCCTGCATCGCTTTCGCATCGACCTGCGCGGCGGCGGCGGCGTCAAGTCGACGCCGCTCGACGATCGCGACGGCGAGTTCCCGCGCGTCGACGAGCGTCGCGTCGGGCGCAAGCATCGCTATGGCTACATGGCCGCGACCGGCCCCGAGGGCAACACGAGCGCGCTCCCGGTATGGAGCGCCGTGCACAAGTACGACCTCGAGCGCGGCACCAGCACGACCCGCACGTACGGCGCCGGGAACGGCGTCGGCGAGCCGCTCTTCGTACCGCGCCACGCCACGGCCGACGAGGACGACGGCTACGTGCTCGTCCTCGCCTACGATCAGGCGCGGAACGCGAGCACGTTCGACATCCTCGACGCCCACGACATCGCGGGCGAGCCGGTCGCGCGCGTCCGCATTCCACATCGGATTCCGTACGGCTTCCACGGCAACTGGGTCGCGGCGTGACGAATCGCGACCGCTTCGAACGCGGCGTCGCGGTCAGGGACCTCGACCAGATGCTCTCCGCGTTCGCGGACGACGCGGTCTTGCACAGTCCCGTCACCTTCAAGCCGTTCGAGGGCCGGGCGGCGATCGGACACCTCCTCGCCATTCTGCTCGAGGTGTTCGAGGAGTTTCACTACACCGACCGGCTCACGTCTCCGGACGGGACGAAGGCGTTGATCTTCCGGGCCCGCGTCGGCGATCGCGAAGCCGAGGGGCTCGACCTGATTCGGTTCGACGATTCCGGGCTCATTCGCGACTTCACGGTGATGATCCGGCCGCGCTCGGCGGTGGAGGCGCTCCTCCACGCGGTCGGCTCGCGGCTGCTCGCGAGCGCCGCGTCCTGACGTCGCCGGCGACGGCGCTTTACTCGACCGCGGGCACCGCTTAACAGGTGCGGGGCGACGCGGCCCGCTCCGCAGCCGCGGCGACCCCGATCCCAGGAGGAATGCATGCGCTTCGGTCTGAACGTCGGCTACTCCGGCGCCCGTGTCGCGGTCGACATTGGCCTCATCAAAGAGGCCGACCGCCTCGGTTTTCATTCTGTCTGGTCGGCGGAGGCATACGGCTCCGACGCGGTGACGCCGCTCGCCTGGATCGCCGGCCAGACGGAGCGCATCCACGTCGCGAGCGGCATCATGCAGATGCCGGCGCGCACCCCCGCGATGACGGCGATGACGGCGTCGACGCTCGACCAGCTCTCGGGTGGGCGGTTCCTGCTCGGTCTCGGCGTCTCGGGACCGCAGGTCGTCGAGGGCTGGCACGGACTGCCCTATGGCAAGCCCCTCGTCCGTACGCGCGAGTACGTGTCGATCCTGCGCAAGATCTGGGCGCGCCAGCAGCCGCTCGAGCATCAGGGCGAGCACTACCAGATCCCCTACCGCGGACCGGGGGCGAGCGGGCTCGGGAAGCCGCTCAAGAGCATCCTCCACGGGCGGCAGATTCCGATCTACATCGCGGCGATCGGGCCGAAGAGCGTCGAGCAGACCGCGGAGATCGCCGACGGCTGGCTGCCGGTCTTCTACAGCCCCTACCGCCCCATCTATGAGGACGCGCTCGCCGCGGGGTTCGCGCGCGCCGGCGGCGGCAAATCACTCGCCACCTTCGACGTCGCCCCCGCCGTGACCGTCATCCTCGGCGACGACGTGCAGGCATGCCTCGATTTCGTGAAGCCGTTTCTCGCCCTCTACATCGGCGGCATGGGCGCGCGCGGCAAGAACTTCTACAACGACCTCGCCTGCCGCTACGGCTTCGAGGAGGCGGCGCGGACGATTCAGGATCTCTACCTCGCGGGGAAGAAGAACGAGGCCGCCGCCGCCGTTCCCGACCAGCTCGCCGACGAGATCTCGCTCGTCGGCCCCGCGGCACGCATCCGCGACCGCCTCGCGCCCTGGCACGCGTGCGGCGTGACGACGATGATCTGCACGCTCCGGCAACCGGAGGTGCTGCGCGTTCTCGCCGAAGCGGCCTGACTCCACACGTGGTGCCGCCGAGCACCTTCGACGCACACCGTTCCGCTGCGTCCGTTGCGTGGGCGGGGCGCATTGGTTACACATGGACGACGCGCTCGGAGGGAGGCACTTCGTATGGCAGACGTGCAGGCGGTCAGCGACGACACGTTTCAACGTGAGGTGCTGCAAGCGAGCACCCCCGTCCTCATCGATTTCTGGGCGCCGTGGTGCGGCCCCTGCAAGGCGATCGGCCCGGTCGTGGAAGAGCTCGCCGGCGAGTACAACGGCCGCCTCAAGGTCGTGAAGATGAACGTCGACGACAACCCGCGCACCCCGGCCCAATTCGGCGTCCGCGGCATCCCGAACCTCATCCTCTTCAAAGGCGGCGAGGTGAAGGAACAGATCGTCGGCGCCTGCAGGAAGTCCGTTCTCGCGGAGGCGATCGACCGCGTCCTCTGACCACCGCCGGGCGCCGGGACGCGCTCATCTGCTGCGTTGCTCGGTCGCTCACTTGTGCGGCCTAGCTCCCGCTAGGCCTCCGCGTTCGCTTCCTCGCGCCTTGCATCTGGGCACGTCGCGGCGCCCGGCTGCTTCCACCTCGTCGCCCTCGTTGCACTTCGGGCACGCGACGATACCCGCACATTGCAGAAACCCCCCTCCGAGGAGAATCGGTCGAATCGCGGCGCCGTTTCATCCCGCGACGCGAAGCGAGCGCGCCGTCGACGACGCGAGCAGGCTGCTCAAACGGGTCCAGATGCAAGGCGCGAGGGAGCCGCGCGCGGAGGCGTAGCGGAGCTACGCCGCACAAGCCGCGGCGACCGAGCAACGCAGCAGATGGGCCCGTTTCAGCAGCCTGCGGTCAGAACGTGAAGCGCCGCATGTTGACGTTGATGACCAAGCCGAGCGCGATCATCATCGAGGTGATGGAGGAGCCGCCGTAGCTCACGAACGGCAGCGGGATGCCGACGACCGGGAGGACGCCGGACGTCATGCCGACGTTGATCACCACCTGCCAGAAGATGATCGCGACGATACCGAACGCGAGGAGTGATCCGAAGCGATCTTTGGCGCGGTAGGAGATCTGGAGGCCGCGGAGGACGAGCGCGGTGTAGAGCACGATCAGCACCAGCGCCCCGATGTAGCCCCATTCCTCGGCGAACACCGAGAAGATGAAATCGGTGTGCTGCTCGGGAAGGAAGTTCAGCTTGTTCTGCGTGCCGTGCAGATAGCCCTTCCCCCAGAACATCCCCGAGCCGATCGCGATCTTCGATTGGATGACGTGGTAGCCGGCGCCGAGCGGATCCATCTCGGGCGAGAGGAACGTGAGGACGCGCTGCTGCTGATACGGCTTGAGGTGTCCCCAGAGAAGCGGGACGGCGGCGCCGCCGACGATCGCCAGCAAGAGAAACGACCGCAGCCGCAGCCCGGCGAAGAAGAGGATGCTGAAGAAGACGGCGGTCACGACGCCGACGGTCCCGAGGTCGGGCTGCGCGAGGATGAGCGCGGCGGGGATCGCCAGCATCACGAAGGCCGGCGCGACGTCGCGGAGGCGGAGGTCGCCCGTGCCGCGCGCGCGATGGAAGTAGCGCGCGAGCGCGACCACGAGACCGACCTTGATCATCTCCGACGGCTGCACGGAGACGACACCGAGGTTGATCCATCGCCGCGCGCCGCCGCCGACGCTCCCCATCACCGGCACCAGCACGAGCATCAGGAGCGCGAACGCGAAGATGACGTAGGCGTAGCGCTCGAGGCGTCGATAGTCGAAGAACACCGCCGCGACCATGCCGGCGAGGCCGATGCCGTCGTACAACGCCTGGCGGATCACCAGCGGGTTGGTCGTGAAGCTCCCGTGTTCGCTGGTGACGGTGGCGCTGTAGATGGTGACGATGCCGACGCTCGCGACGGCGAGCGTCAGCGCCACCAGCAACCAGTCAAAATGATACGCGAGCCGTCTGTCGAATTGTCGCATCGTCGTCCTCGGCGACGCCGAAGTAGTGCGCGATCACCTGCTGCGCGATCGGCGCGGCGGCGGTGCCGCCGTGCTCGCCCGCGTGCTCGGCGAGGACGGCGACGGCGATTTCCGGGCTCGAGACCGGCGCGAACGCGAGGAACCACGCGTGATCCTTCCGCTCCCGCGCCATGGACCCTTGCTTGGGATGCTCGGCGCCGAGCTTCCCGACCTGCGAGGTGCCGGTCTTGCCGCCGACTTCGATGCCGCGCACGCGCGCCTTCGACCCGGTGCCGCGGTTCGAGTTGACGACGTCCGAGAGCGCCTCGCGGATCTGGAGGAGCGTCGTCTTCTTGAAACCGAGGTCGGTGGTGATGATCGGCTGTTCCTCGAGAACGCTCGTGCCGTCCGGCGTCTCGACGCGCTTCACGAACTGCGGTTGGTAGACGGTGCCGCCGTTCGCGATCGTGGCGATCACGTTCGCCATCTGCAGCGGCGTGGTCGTGACGTAGCCTTGCCCGATCGCGACCGAGAGCGTCTCGCCGGCGTACCAGGGCTCGCCGAAGCGCTGGCGCTTCCAGGCGCTGCTCGGGATGACGCCGCCGCTCTCGTGATCGAGCGTGATGCCGGTCGGCGCACCGAGGCCGAAGCGATGCGCGTAGTCGGCGATGGTGTCGACGCCGAGCCGCTGCCCGACCTGGTAAAAGAAGACGTCGCAGGAGCGAACGAGCGCCTCGTGCACGTTCAGGTTGCCGTGACCGCTCGGACGCCAGCAGTGGAACGTCCGGTTGCCGAAGAAGATCCCGCCGCCGCAGAAGATCTGCGTGAAGGGGTTGACGACGCCCTCTTCCAACGCCGCCGCGGCCATGACGACTTTGAAGGTCGACCCCGGCGGATACGTGCCCTGCACCGCCTTGCTGTTCAACGGCCGCTTGCGGTCTTGGACGAGCGCGCGCCACTCCGCGGCGCGGATGCCGCGCGCGAAGACGTTCGGATCGAACGCGGGGCGGCTCACCATCGCCAGCACGTCGCCGCTGCGTGGATCGAGGGCGACGATCGCGCCCTCGCGCTCACCCATGGCGCGCTCGGCGGCGAGCTGGAGGTCGCGATCGAGCGTCAGGATGAGCGTGTTGCCCGGCGTCTCTTCGACCTCGGAGAGCACGCGCAGCTTCCGCCCGACGGCGTCGACCTCCACCTGCTGTCCGCCGTCGACACCGCGGAGATAGCCTTCCCAATAGCGCTCCGCCCCCGCCTTCCCGATGAGATCGCCCATACGGTAGCCCTGCCGGCTCGCGAGCTCCTGCTGGCTCACCTCGCCGACGTAGCCGAGCAGGTGCGCGGCGGTGACGCCGAACGGATACGTGCGGCGGGGGCCGACCTGGACCGAGACACCGGGGAGCTCGAGCTGGTGCGTCTCGAGGGCGACGATGCTCTCCCAATCGATGTCGCGCTTGAGGATCACCTCCTCGAACGGCGGGCGGTTCGCGGCCGCCTGGACGGCGGAGGAGAAGTCGCCCGCCTCGGCGCCGAGCAGGCGCGTGAGCGCGGTGAGCGTGCGCGGCACGTCGTGCGCGTCCTCGGGCACGAGCGCGACGTCGAACGAGGGGCGATTGTCGACCAGGATCTGCCCGTGGCGATCGAGGACCGTGCCGCGCGTCGCGTGCACCCGCTTCAGCCGGATACGGTTGTTCTCGGAGAGCGATCGGTATTGCTCGCCCTCGGTCACCTGCAGGTGCCAGAGCCGGATGAGTGTCAGCCCGAGGAGCACGAGCACGGCTGCGAGCGAGACGACCAGGCGGCGGCGGAGCGTCGCCGGCACCTCGCGCCGGTTCAAGATCAACGTCATCTCAGTCGGCGCCGAAGACGCGCTGCTCCCAGCGGATGACGCCGAACACGATCGGCGTGAGCGCGGCGGCGAGGAGCGCCTCCGCAAACAAAACCTGGACGGCTGCAAGCGAGAGGCGGTCGTCGATCGAGAGGTAGGCGGCGAGCGCGCCGAGAATCGCGAATCCCTTGACGAGTGTGCCGAGGAACACCATCGCGATGCTCGAGAGCGAGTTGTCCATCCACAGTCGTCGCGAGATCAGGTAGACCATGGTGTAGACGCTCGTCATCGCGAAGGCATTCAACCCCACCAGGCTACCCGAAAAACTGTCCAGCAGGTATCCGAGAAGAAAAGCGCCGGTCGCGCCGGCGACGCTGTGCTCGTACAGCCCGAGGTAGACGCAGAGGATGAGCGCGAGGTCGGGAATGACACGGTCGCCCGTCAGCGTGTGGAGGACCGTGGTCTGAAGCAGGAGCGCGAGACTCGCCGTCAGCGCATAGATGGCGGCGGCACGCAGCTCGGCTCCGAGGGTGGGGGTGGTCGGGGCGTGCGTCGCCTGGTACAGACTCACCGCGACTGCTCCCCGGAGGCGGCGACACCCGGCGGCGCGGGCGGCCCGACGAGGCCGAGCGTCGCGGGATCCGGCGGCCCGACGAACGCGGGAGGCGGCGCCGGCCGTGGGTCGAGCAGCTCGGCGCCGCTCGCGGCGGTGACGAGCACTTCTTCCAAGCGACTCGCGTCCGCCGTCGGCGTGACCTCGGCGTACAGGAAGAGCCCGCGGTCTTTCCGCGACACGCGCGTCACCCGTCCGACCGAGACGCCTTTGGGGAAGATCCCGTCGAGGCCGGAGGTGACGATGCGATCGCCGACCTGCACGTCGTCGGCGCGCTTCACGTACTTGAGGATGGCGCCCTTCTCGAGCAGCCCGCTCACGATGCCGCGGACGCGCGTGCGCTGGATGAGGACGTCGACGCCGCTGTTCGGATCGGTGAGGAGAAGCACGCGCGAGGCGTGTGGGCTCGTCTTCGAGATCAGGCCGACGACGCCGTCGGGTGCGAGCACCGGCATCCCCGACTGAATGCCGTCGCGCTCACCCTTGTTCAGCGTCAGGCTCTGAAACCACGCCGTCGCATCGCGCCCCGTCACCTCGGCGCTGACGACCTGCGTCGGCAACCGGCGCTGGAACGCGAGCAGCCGCTTCAATCGCCGGTTCATGAGCTCGAGCTCGCGTTGCTCGGTGGCGTGACGTTCGAGCTCGTGGAGGCGCCCGCGCAGGCGGCC
The DNA here is from genome assembly GCA_041476145.1 of Binatia bacterium. Classification (GTDB taxonomy): domain Bacteria; phylum Desulfobacterota; class Binatia; order UTPRO1; family UTPRO1; genus DP-19. Next base: position 509 of record JBGOSW010000119.1, on the reverse strand, counting down.
GTTCTCGCGCGCGACGCCGAGGAGATCGACGTACCCGCGCCAGACGTCGGCCGTCCGCCCGGTGACGATCGAGGTGACGCGCTGGAAGGGCGCCATCACTTCGAGGAAGGCGCGGCCGAGCGGATCGATGCGCCCCGGATGGCGGGCGTTCACGGAAAGGAGCAGGAGGGAGCAGAACAGAAAAAAGCTGGAGCTGAGGAGGACCCTGTTGCGCCGGATGAATTCGAGCATACGAACCGCGAGGCGGCGGGGGCGCTACGAGATGGAGATGCTCTTCAGCAGGCTGATCTCGTCCAACGCCCGTCCCGCCCCCATCACGACCGCCGTCAGCGGATCGTCTGCCAACATGACGGGAAGGCCGGTTTCTTCCCGCAAGAGCACATCGAGGTTGCGCAGCAAGGCACCGCCGCCGGCGAGAACGATCCCCTTGTCGACGATGTCGGAGGCGAGCTCGGGCGGCGTCCGCTCGAGCGCGATCCGCACCGCCTCGACGATCTGGTTGATCGGCT